>NZ_JBFPFS010000004.1:0-292247 GCF_047978125.1 Burkholderia sp. LFS061
GCCGGAGGTGTGCCGAGGCCGGCACGTCCCTGGCGTTGGTGCTCAGCATGCGTTTCCGCACGCGACTCGGCCTTGTCTGCGATTCCAGATAGCACCTCTAGCAGGTATCCGTGACTCTTCAGTGGCAGCTTCAACCGCCCTTGATCGCGCTGCGAAAGCATGTGGTCGAAACCTTGACGCCAATAGTCAACCGGGCAGGACCACGATCGCCCGTTCCGTTCAATCTGGGCAGAGCGGATCATCGGAGCCACTTCATTGATCAGCGCCGCGATACGCGAGTGGCTCATTTGACTCTTTGAAGGTGCAAACAAGCCGATGTAGCGCAACAGCGGCTTGACGAACGAATCGCCCGCAGGATGCGCGTCGACAATCGCATTGAGCGCCTCGCGTGGCGCGTCTTCGGCAAATACGATGTCGAGGCTCATCACTGCACGGCAGTTCGGGCGGCAGACCTGGGGCAATGGCATCAATGCACCCACCGAATCGAATCATCCTTCGTGATGATTTGCTCGCCCACCAAGCTTTCGCGCAACTGCGGCCGATCGTTGAGATAGGCTTCGCAAGCAGCAACAACAGCAGTCGCGTCGCCCTGGGCGTGAGCCTTCAGGATCGACCAGAGCGCCTTGAACATGCGATAGCCGGCAGCATCCACCCGCGCGAGTGTCTCGCCCTGAGCAGACAAGACGCCAATAGTGCGCGCCAATTCAGCACGCAACTCCTCGACCGTTTGCAGTTCGTTCGGGTCAATCGGTATGAATGTTCGATAGATGCTCATTGAACCTCCGCGGCCTCGTGGTCGACCTTGAGTGAGCCGATGAATTGAACGAAGCGCGAAGCCTCGCCAGGTGTCAAATGGATCGACTGCCGGGTTTTCTCGATCGACATGCGACCGTCAGCGAAAACACTGAAGCACAGCGAGCCATCGGCAGATCGGGCCTGGACAACGCTAGTTGGGCTGGCTGCCGGCACGATCAGTTGTCGCTTTCCGTCGAACTCGTCGATCAACGATTGCGATGCGAAGAAGGTGTCGACCAGCAGGCCGGTCCACTGGGCTTGCTTGCGAATCTCGACGCGGCCACTCTCGATGTCGGGGCGCAGCAGGTCGAGGACGTGATCCGCATCGAGTTGCATCGCCTCTGCGATGTCGGACGTCGTCGAGCCGGGGTAGTCGACGATGTGCCGAAGGATACTTTTTATGCCTTTCATGTAGGAATCCTTATTGATGTTGCGGGTCTTTTGTCACAAAAAGTCTGGTCAGGTTAGTTAAACTCTTTCTCTATCCAAATCACGCGCGCACCGAGAAAATGGAACTGACCTTTCCGAGTCCACGCTCCGTCCTCCATGCCCTCGAAGTAATACGCAGCCTCGCTATCCTCGATCATCTTGACGCACTTCTTGTTGGCCAGAATGTGCACGGTCGGGAATCCCTCAACCGAACAACATCCGCTAACCAAGCGATGTCCTTGCATGGCGAGCGCCTCGGCAACACGATTTATGGAGGTGAGTCCGCCGAGAATCTTTTCGTTAGGATCCGGCGGGTTGTAACCTGACGAGGTCATGTTCATTGAGTCGCCTCCGGTACTTCCCTTCGCTCGATTGCGGCCACGCTGGCGAGCCAAGATTCGCGACCGATCAGCTTGCCGCCCTCGACTTCAACCGAGATCCCGCCAAGCAAGCACCGGCCGCACTGATAAAGCGTCGCAAAAGCTTGGCGATTTTTGCCAGGGCAAGACAGCACCAGCATCTCGGCGCAGCGCTGATCTTCGTCGAAGTTGGCAGGGCGTTCACCTACTCTCTGCGCATAAAAATCGACCGCGAGTTCGAGGCGATCGTTACGCACCCAGATATGCATGTAATCGCGCTCGCAAAGCGCGACAGGTTCACCCTCGAAGTTCCGTTCTGGCATCGCCTTGATGCGGCGAACTTCGTCGGCGAGCGTACGTTGATGCGGCGCCGTGGTTGTTGCGGTGTTACTCATGATTCTCTCCATTGCTACCCTCGAAGTCGCCAGGGCTTACTGGGCGGTGTTGGCATGTTTTACATGCCCACCAAAGGTCGCGCGCCAGGTGATTGCTCGGCGGCGGCTGAAACGAGATGCGCACGCAGTCTGCAAAGGCTTGCACAATTCCGGTACAAGGGCACGTAACGGGCTGACCGAACGCTTTCATTGCGGCAGACAGCAGATGATCCTGGTTGCCGCCATAACCGCCCCGAATGACCTGACGCACGGCGCTGGCCGTGTACGTCTGCGGCACATATCGCGTATCTCCATCCGCATGCGGCTCGCACCGCAGCCGAACGCCGCCATCCGGCCGTTTTCGAATCAGCTTTTTCGAAACGGCCTCTTCACCCATTTCGATGACGGCATGTCGGAGCAGGTCCAGTGCTTTCGTACGCTCAGCAGGTGTCACAACGCGCCTCCGGTTGCCATACAACCCGCCCAAGATTCGCGTCGTACACGGAGCCGTCTTTCTGAAGCACTGGGGGATGCATGCCCGTCCATTTCGCCTTCGGCATCCGGTAGCGAGCTGGACTCGGCGTACCCCGTCCGCCAATTGCTTTGCGGACCTGCACGAGATAACCGGCCCGGACCAACGCCGTGATGTAGGCTTGAGCCGTGCGAAGCGCACTGAACGCGAATTCCGCAAGCTCGACCGGGCTGAAATCCTGGAGGATATGCATCGCCTGCCACATATTCCGGTTGCCTGCGCCCACTGTCACGGCTTCGCCTCGCAGCGTTAAACGGGGCGCGTGCGCACCGGTGTCACGCACCAGTTCCCATAATTTGAGGACATTGCCGGCGGGACTACCGATATTTCGAAGAAACCCACCCGCTCCAAGTGCCTGAAGATAGGCACGCGCGCACTCAACGGTTACATCAGCCTCTTGCGCGACACGGCAGCTGGTAATGTTCGCGCGGATTCGTCGGACGGCGTCCCAGATCCGTTGCCGAGGGGCCCTTTCGCGAGCGCGCGCGTCATTGCCCACTACGAGAGTCATTGCACGTCCTCCCAGCGCGTACCGTTCCAGCGCTTGTGGCCATCGTTTTCGACCAGCTCGTTGGCCCCCCATGTCCTGAGATTGATTTCTTCGACCGACATGCCTGCGCCGATCTGGCGAATGCGCTTGAGGTTAGCGACCACACTACGCGCCGAACCCTTTGCCTTTTTCAGCACGTGCAGCAGCAGATCATCATGGATTTTGATGTCGGGACAATGCAGGTTGCAAAGCAAGCGCGTATCGGCCAGCGTGGTCGGCTTGACGGGTTTCCATGCCACGCGACTGCTGAATTGCTTCCAATCTTTGGAGAGATTCTGCGCAAGTCCGGGTTCGCCAATGATCATGATCGGGGCGCTGCTCGTCTCCCACAGGTCACGCACCATGTCGACCAACTTGTTCTTGATGGCATGATCGAACTCGTCAATGATGAGCAGCCGTCGCGAGTTCGACAGCTCCTCGCCAGCGATATCGATCAAGGCGGCGACGGAGTTTCGCTGGCGGATATGCTGGTCAAGGCCGAGCGCGAACAACAGCCGCTCCGCAAAATATCGCTTCTTCCATTCAGAGCCCAGCATGAGATAGCAGGCCTGATAGCGAATCGCGATATGACATGCAGAGATCGACTTGCCGGAGCCGATAGGGCCGAAGAATCCGACCATCTGAGCGCCGTCGATAGCCTCTTGTGCCGAGACGTTACAGAAGTCGTAGTTTTCCGTCCGCACCACGCGGCGGTCGGATTGATTGACAGCGGGTAATGAACTCATTGATACTTCGTTTCCTTGTTGTTTGTTACTTTTGTCGTGCGTTGGCGAGCTGCAACTCGCCAGCTTCTTCTTCGTGAAGGCTTCGCATGGCCTTCCACTCGGACCCTTGCGGATAATTCGTGTAGAAAATCAAGTCGCGTCCCGCAAGCGCACCGCCTTCAACCGCAGTTCGCTCCAGTTCGAGCCACCGACCAAAGCGTTGTCGGGGCGTTTCCGGCAATGTCACGACGTTTGATTCGACGTCGATCACCGCATCCGCCTGCTTGGCGGGCACTCGCATGGCCTGCGCCACACGAGGCACATCGACGACATCGGAAAGCGTGTGCGCAGTCTGCATTTCGATCGCCTCAACCGGACGCTGCCGCTCGATTTCGGCCATCTTGACTTGAAGGCGTTTTTGGGCCGCATCGGCGCGTTTGCCCATCGCGTATTCATAGAAGCTCAGCGGGCGATATGCGCGATCGGAGTAGAACTTGGCTTCACAAATCAAGCGCCCGGTCATGTCCTTGACGAACACACGTTCGCCATCGTCCATGTCGTAGGCGACCTGGACCGGCTCGCCGTTGAATTGCTCGAGCATCGGATCGTGATAGCGTTGGCTGAACACCCGCACGCAGCCACGCACGACCTTGACAGTTTCGTGCGGTCGGAATGCGTCGCGCAGTTCATCGGCGTCCAGCGCAACAGGCATCCACCCCTGATCGATATGACGCTGCCAGGCTTCTTTGGGCGTCATGTGGCGACGGCGACCATCTTCACCCGTGATCTTTGGCAGCGCACGATGCGGTCGATCGTTGTATTCGCGAACCTTGGTCCGAATCCATTCAACCGCCTGCTCGTGACCGTCGAATACGATGCCGGACCCGACTCGCTCCGCTTCGCGTTTCAGTCTGCGGCGCTCCTCGCTATCGGCAGCGTTCACCATCTTTTGCGTAATCTTGTGAACACGCTTCGCGGCCAGGCTGTCCATCGTCTTGCCCGTATAGGTCGCCAGTTCGCGTGCGCATCGATCCAGATATTTGTTGAAGTTTTCGCAAATACCATTTGCCTGGGAATTACCCGGCAGGTTGTGCACGATTTCACAGCCGAGCCGCGCTTTCAGCGAAGCTGACGGATCGAATTCGACACGATCGTTCTTGACGCTACCGGTGTTGTCGGTCTGCCAAACAGCTGGCACGCCTGCGGTTTTGATCACATTGAATAGCGAGCCGAGAATAACCATCATTGATTCGGAGAGCCCGATCGACGGCTCGAACACATAGCGAGTCGCCACGTCATGCGTGTGCCAAACTTCCAGCTTGACGAACTTCCCTGACACCGGATGTGGAGCCGTGAAGTGCGTTCCCCATCCGTCGGAATGGTTTTCCTGCATCGGCAGCATGCCCTTGGAGGTGCGCTTGTGGGCGAACTTGTGCTCATTCAGCGAGCTTCCCTGAGTCGTGCCGCGCTTTTTATCGATATTCGAATATTTCTCCGTAAACCAGCGATATACCTGGGTGTAACTTGGTTTCTGAATATCGCCGGGAAGAAGCGAAAGCATTTCGCGATACGCGCCAACAACTTCCGGCCCCTGATAGCGGTTTTTCCGATCGAGAAAATACGGCGCCCAGGCGGGGATGCTCATATCTGCTTCGCGACGCAGCGGGATAAGCGCTGCGTCGCCACCTTCGGCATAGGCTTGGCACCAACGGTGGATTGCACGATCTGACAGCTTGTCCGCAAATGCGACGATATTTTGACTAGGCCAAGGCACCGCGGTCGGCGCGGCATTTTCGAGGCGGACGTCGAAACGGAAACCGTTGCGATCGTTGCCAATCGCCATAGCCAACATCAAATCAGCGGGCAGCAGCGCGCGATCTCGCTGGGCGAGCAGCGTCTTCACGGCCTTGCTTCGCGTCCCGAGTCGCTGCTGGAGCTGCTCCACGATTCGCAGGACAAAAAGCCGCGCATCACAAACGAGGCGCTGCTCGTGCGAGCAGTCGCCGACGTTCGCCAGCACCGTGCTCTTCGGCGACTTTGCAGGAACGATTTCCGTCGCATTGCTTGCCGCCGATGCGCCTACCGTCGAAATGAACTTCGCAAGCCAGGCATTGCGGGCCGCCTCCGGCAAGCTCAACGGGTCGATGCGGTACTGCTGGCCGCCATTTCCATGGACAAGTTCTGCTCGGAACTCCCCGCGCTGAACGCGCCTTTGTAACACGCTTCGCTCAACGCCGATCAGCTTCGCGGCTTCCTGCAAATTCGGCCAACCAATAGCACAACCTGACGAGGTAGCAGCCACCGACCTGCTCTGGGTGGCTTGCACGCAACCGATTGATTTGTCATACGAATTTTGTTCGATCGGTTGTGCGGGCGAAAGTTGACCGGCTGCACAACCTTTGGCCATGAGCTTGTGCATCGTTAGTCCTCGACAATGCCATCTTTAATGCCGAGCAGAACCGCTGCCTTGTGCGCATCGCCACGAAGACATTTCTTACGGCCAGCGAGTACCTCCGCCACCGTCGCAGGATGTAGATCGTGTTCTTTTGCCCAGGCCTTGATGGTTTTTCCGGTTCGAGTGAAGTGGTAAGCCCTTGCTTCATCAGGGGTTTTAAGTACATGCGTCATCGTGTGCTCGCGCTAAAATTCGTTGACTTGCATGGATCATAGTAACGATATCGTTACCAGTCAACTACTAAAGGGTGGGTTATCGTGACCATTGGTGCGCGATTGAGGGAAGAGCGCGAGCGGCTCGGGCTGAATCAAACGAAGTTCGGTGAACTCGGGGGGGTGTCGAAGAAGGCGCAGATTGACTACGAGAAGAATGTGTTCAGCCCAAATGCACGCTATCTCGAGGCCGTCGCCAATGGCGGCGCGGACGTTCTATATATCTTGACTGGGATGCGCATACCCACGGCGACAGGGCTGTCCCGAGATGAAGAGGCGTTGCTTGATAACTACCGCCATAGCGCCCCGGAGGACAAGGCGGCGATACGCAAGATCGGGAGTTCGTTCGCGCAACATGACGGGGGCGGGGAATGCAATGGCGGCAAAACTCGGGCTCAACGTCGTTGCGGAAACGAGAGCTAAAGCAACGGTGCTGCCGCTCAGGGGCGCGGTGATGTCGTCATCAGCCTCGCTACGTGATTCGATACCTGATCGCTCATCAAGCGGGGAGACTAAAGGCGCGCTGCACGCCTTCGGGGAGGGCGATGGCTTGGATTGCCGACGAGCGGAATGCATGCATCAACGCGGTGGGCGCTGTAGACTGGGCGGCGCGGCCTAACCAGAAATATTCGAAATCGGCCAAACTTGTGCCAAACACAGCGCAATATCGATCAGATTCCGATCAGAATTCGATTATTTTGCGCGATGTTTGGCAAACCCTCCTGAAACCCTGTCAGCCTTGTCTGACGGAGCTTCCCGGGCTCTTTGCACCATATCTGACAGTGCCAAACTGAGCACCTCCCCCCAGACACCGAGCGACACGCGCGCGCCGGCCGACGCGCGGTAACCGGACGCCGCAAAACCCGCCACCCGCCGCCGTGTCCGTGCGAGGCAAGCACGGCGTCCGTCCCGGTCAAATGGGCCGCATATCGCTCGCTAAGCTGGCTTCCTGCGCGGCGGCACTCGTTCCGCCGCCCGACAGCAAGGAGAAGAAGCGGGATGGAGACATACGACCATATCGTCGTCGGCGGCGGTTCGGCCGGCTGCACGGTCGCGCATCGGCTGGTGAAGGCCGGCAGGCGCGTGCTGCTGCTCGAGGACGGCCCGAAGGACGACAGCCTGTTCATCCGGATTCCGGCGACGTTCATCCGCGTGCTCGGCACGCGGCGCACGGTCACGTTCGAAAGCGAGCCGCAGCCCGGCGCGGCGGGACGCAAGACCTACGTGCCGCAGGGCCGCACGCTTGGCGGCGGCAGTTCGGTCAACGCGATGCTGTACGTGCGCGGCACGCGCGACGACTACGACGACTGGGCCGCGCTCGGCTGCACGGGCTGGGGCTGGGACGACGTGCTCCCCGTGTTCAAGCGCGCCGAATCGCACCTGCGGCTCTCCGAACCGTTTCACGGCACCGACGGGCCATTGAAGGTCGGCGACACGCGCTACCGGCATCCGCTGAGCCTCGCGTTCGTGAAGGCCGCGCAGGAAACGGGCCTCGCATACAACGACGACTTCAACGGCGCCGCGCAGCACGGCGTCGGCTTCTATCACACGACGATCTTCGACGGGCAGCGCGGCAGCACTGCGGCCACCTATCTCGCCGATGCGATCGGCCATCCGAACCTGCGCGTGCTGACCGGCTGCCGCGTCACGCGCATCCGGTTCGATGGCCGGCGCGCGACTGGCGTCGATTGGTGCACCGAAAGCGGCGCGACGGGTTCGGCGGCCGCGCGTGCCGATGTCGTGCTCGCGGCCGGCGCGCTGAGCACGCCGAAGCTGCTGATGCTGTCGGGCATCGGGCCCGGCGCGCACCTGCACGCGCACGACATCGACGTGCTGCACGACAGCCGCGACGTCGGCGCGCACTACCAGGACCACCTCGAAGTATCGATCTACGGCTATAGCCACGCGCCGGTCAGCCTGTTGGGCGAGGATCGCGGGCTGAAGGCGTTGCGGCACGGGCTGCAGTGGATGCTGTGCCGCACGGGCCTGCTGACGTCGAACGTCGTCGAATCCGGCGCGTTCGTCGATACGACGGGCAGCGGCCGGCCGGACATCCAGTTCCACGTGCTGCCGACGCTCGTCGGCGACGTCGGCCGCGAGCCGCTTCCCGGCCACGGCCTGTCGATCAACCCGTGCCTGCTCAGGCCGCGCTCGCGCGGCTCCGTGCAATTGCGCGGCAACGATCCGGCCGCACCGATCCGGTTCGACAGCGGCGCGCTGTCCGACCCGGCCGACGTCGACGGCCTCGTGCGCGGCGTCGCGCTCGCCCGGCAGATCATCGGCGCGCCCTCGCTCGCGCGCATCGTTCGCGAAGCCGAGACGCTGACCGAGGCGACACTCGCCGACTACGTGCGGCGCCGCGCGAAAACCGTCTATCACCCGGCCGGTACCTGCCGCATGGGCAACGACGCGCACGCGGTCGTCACGCCGCGCCTCGCGGTGCAAGGCATCGACGGATTGCGGATCTGCGACGCGTCGGTGATGCCGCGCATCGTGTCCGGCAACACGAACGCGCCGACGATCATGATCGCGGAGCGTTGCGCGGAGTTCATGCTGGCGGAGTGACGCGGCGCGCGGGCGCCGCACTGCACTGAAAACAAACGGCGCGCGACATACGCGCCGCCTCGCGCAGCGCCATCGGCGACGCGCCGTAGCGCTCGCGAATCGCACGGCTGAAATGCGCCTGGCTCGAGAACCCCCAGCGAAACGCGATCTCGCCGACGCTCGTCTTGCGCAGCCGCGCATCCGTCAGCTCGCGATGCGCATGCGACAACCGTTCCGACCAGATGTGCTGCGTGATCGACTCGCCTTCGGCCGCAAAGAGCCGGCCGAGATGGCGCAGCGACAGCCCGACCGCGTCGGCAACCGCCTGCGGCCCGAGCTCCGGCTCGCCGAGATGCGTCGCGATGTACTGCTTCGCGGTCAGCAGGTACGACAGCGACGCACGCGATGCGCCCGCGCCGTTCACTTCCGCGTCGATGAGTTCCGCGATCAGCGTGCGCGTGTGCTCTGCAAAGCGCGCGGCATCGCGCTCGACCGGATCCTTCATGAAGCGCTCAACGCTCGCGCGCAGCGTCGCGCCGAGCATCGCGCCCGCGCCCGGCTTCGGCGCGATCCGCAGCGGCAGCGCCGCCAGTTCCGCATCGAGCCGGTCGTCGAACGTCGCGATCGGGATATCGATCAGCAGCTGCCGCATCGGCGTCAGGAATCCGAACAGATAAGGCACGCGCGTGTCGTAGACGACGACATCGCCGGCTTCCGCGAGCAGGCACCGGTCGCGCTGGATGAAATACGCACGCCCGCTCAGGATCTGGCACGCGAACAGCGATTCCTTCGGCAGTTGGCGGACCAAGGCGGGGCTGCGCTCGATCACGTGATCCTGGCCGCTGATGTCGGCGATACCGAGGCCCGGCAACGCGATGTCGGTCTTCTCGACTTCGAGCCCGGCCGGCGACAGCGACGAGCAGCGCAGGCCGACCAGCGTCGCCGCGTTGAACGCATCCCAGTACGCCATCCGGTCGCGCGCCGGCACGTCGGCCGTTGAGCCTCGCGTGCGTGAAAAAACGGTCGAATTCGTCACGTCGCCTCCTGCTGGCGCCCCGTCGTACGGAGCGGCACGCATTGCGGAATTGGGGGATGGATCGTTTAAACGTCGTACGGTGCGATGTCCGGCCCGATCAAGCAATTCGTCCAGCCCAGTCAAGAGCGGCGCGCACCGGCTGGCTAAAGTCGAACCCACGACACCCATACACAAGGAGACAAGCCGTGGTCGACAAAGCCGTAGCCGAATTCTGGCAAAACATCCCGCCGATTGCCAATCCGTTCAAGCCCGATGCGCTGCCCGAGGCCTACATCGCGAACGCGGCCACCGACGACGAGCGCTATTACGTTCCGTTCACCGAAACGGTTTCGTCGCGGCCGCTGTGGATCTCGCCGTCGCAGAACAAATGGTGCGACATCCTGATGGCGAAGGAGGCAGGGCTCGTGAACCGGCACTATCACCCGCACGAGGTATTCGCATACACGCTGTCCGGCAAATGGGGCTACCTGGAACACGAATGGACCGCAACGAAGGGCGATTTCGTGTACGAGACGCCGGGCGAAGGTCACACGCTCGTCGCGTTCGACCATCCCGAGCCGATGCGCGCGTTCTTCATCGTCAAGGGGCCGCTGATCTGGCTCGACGATGAAGGCAACCCCGACGGCTATTTCGACGTGCATTCGTACATCGCGATGTGCAAGGCCCACTACGAGAAGGTCGGCCTCGGCGCGCAAGCGATCGAGAAGCTGTTCCGCTGACGCGCGACGAGGTCCGCCATGACATCCCACCCTTCCCCCAAACTCGCATGGACGTACGAGAACAGGCTGCTGCTGATCCTGTTCATGACGTTCGGCTTCGTGTTCTTCGACCGCCTCGCGCTGTCGTTCCTGTTCCCGTTCATGTCGGCCGAACTGCACCTGACGAATGCGCAGCTCGGCATGGTGTCGTCCGCGCTCGCGCTCACGTGGGCGCTGTCCGGCGCCGCGACCGGTGCGTGGTCCGACGCGCGCGGCACGCGCAAGCCGCTGCTGATCGCGGCCGTGCTCGGCTTTTCCGTGTGCTCTGCGCTGTCGGGGTTCGTCGGCGGCTTCGCGAGCCTGATCGCATTCCGTGCGCTGATGGGCATCGCCGAAGGCCCCGTGCTGCCGTTGTCGCAGTCGCTGATGGTGGAGAGTTCGACGCCGAGCCGCCGCGGGCTGAACATGGGCCTGCTGCAAGGCTCGGCCGCCGGCCTGCTCGGCGCGATGATCGGCCCGCCGGTCGTGATCGGCATCGCGACCGCATACGGCTGGCGCGAGGCGTTCTACGTATCGTGCATTCCGGGCTTCCTGATCGCTTTCTGCATCTGGCGCTGGGTTCGCGAAGTGCCGCCCGGCGGCGCACGGCACGCGCAGGCCGACACCGTCGGCGCGGCAGCGGCGGGCGGCGCCGCGATCAACCGCTGGGCGCTGCTGAAGGAACGCAACATCCTGCTCTGCGTGTTGATCAGTTGCTTCTTCCTCACGTGGTTCGTCGTGGTCATCTCGTTCGCGCCGGTCTTCCTCGTCGACAGCCGCCATCTTTCGCCGTCCGACATGGGCGTCGTGATGACCTGCCTCGGCGCCGCATGGGTGTTCTGGGGCTTCGCGGTGCCGGCGATCTCCGACCGGATCGGCCGCAAGCCGACGATGATCGTGTTCGCGCTGGTCGCCGCCGCGTGCCCCGTCGCGATGATTCACGCGAATTCGCTGTGGGCGCTCTGCGCGCTCGTGCTCGCGACCTACACGGGCCTTGGCTGCTTCACGCTGTTCATGGCGACGATCCCGGCCGAAACGGTGCCGCCGCGCGCGATCGCCAGCGCGCTCGGGCTGATCATGGGCGCCGGCGAGCTGATCGGCGGCTTCGTCGCGCCGACCGTCGCCGGCTTCGCGGCCGACCGCTACGGCCTGCAGTTCGCGATGTGGACGTCGGCAACCGGCGCGATCCTCGCGTGCGGGCTGTCGTTCGGCCTCGTCGAAACCGCGCCTGCCGTGCTGCGCAAGCGCGCGCTCGCCGACGCCGCCGCGAACCGTCTCGATACGCAGAACCTCGGAGGACGCTGACATGCGCGCACTTCAATGGCATGGCCCGCGCGACGTCCGTCTCGTGGAAATCGACACGCCGCGCGCGGGGCCGGGCGAGGTGCGCATCGCGGTCGCCTATTGCGGCATCTGCGGCAGCGACCTGCACGAATATGCGGACGGCCCGCACGCGATTCCGGTCGACGCGCCGCATCCGCTGTCGCGCCGCACCGCGCCGCTGACGCTCGGCCACGAGTTCTGCGGTACCGTCGTCGAAGTCGGCGAAGGCGTGACGACGCTGAACCCGGGCGACTGCGTCGCCGTCGAGCCCGAGTATCGCTGCCACCAATGCGCATACTGCCGCTCGGGGTCGTACAACCTGTGCGTATCGATGGGCTTCGCCGGGCTGATGGGCGACGGCGGGATGGCCGACTTCGCGGTCGTGCCGGCCTACATGCTGCATCGGCTGCCCGACGGCGTCAGTCTCGAACAGGCCGCCGTGATGGAACCCGCCGCCGTCGCGCTGCATGCGTTGCGCCGCGCCGAACTCCGGCTCGGCGACACCTGCGCGGTATTCGGGCTCGGGCCGATCGGCCTGCTGCTGATCCAGCTCGCGAAGCTGCAGGGCGCGACGACCATCGTCGCGGTCGATGTGTCGCCCGAGCGCCTCGCGGCCGCCGCGCGTCTCGGCGCGACGCACTCGTTCAACGCGCGCTCGCTCGACGCGGCCGTGCTGCGCGATGCGATCCGCGAGGCGTCGGGCGGGCTCGGCGTCGATGCGAGCTTCGAGGCGGCCGGGTTGCCGGCCACGTTCGAAGCGGCGATGCACGCGCTGCGCAAGGGCGGCCGCGTCGTGATGGTCGGCCTGATGCCGCGTGCGGGCTTCGATGCGTTCCGCGCGGTCAACGACGAGCTGACCTTCACGGCAAGCGTCGGCTATCGGCATGCATACGAAGACCTGCTGCGCATCGTCGCGTCTGGCGCGCTCGACCTCACATCGATCGTCACGCGCACCGTGTCGCTCGAAGATGCCGTCGCCGACGGCTTCGACGCGCTGCTCGCCGATCGCACCCAGATCAAGATTCTGGTTTCCCCCGCGCAGCGGTACGCCCGCCGCGCACACACTGTCGGGAGCATCGAGCATGAGTCGTCCGTTGGCGTTTGAAGGCAAGACTGTCGTCGTGACGGGCGGCACATCGGGCATCGGCGCGCGCACCGCATGGCGGTTCGCGCAAGCCGGCGCATCGGTCGTCGCGCTCGGGCTCGACGCCGCCGGCCTGCATGCGCCCGGGCACGAGCGCATCCGGTGCATCGAACTGAACGTGATCGACAGCGATGCGCTGACAGGCACGATCGCCGCGCTGCCGCGGCTCGACGTGCTCGTCAACGGCGTCGGCATCAGCCGGCACGCGGACGAATACCGGATGGACCAGTTCGATCTCGTGCTGAACGTAAACCTGACGTCGGTGATGCGCGCATCCGACGCCGCGTTGCCGGCGTTGTCCGCGCACGGCGGCAGTATCGTCAACGTCGCGTCGATGTACACGTACTTCGGCAGCAAGGACCGGCCCGCGTACAGCGCGAGCAAGGGCGGCATCGCGCAGCTCACGCGTTCGCTCGCGCAGGCGTGGGCCGATCGCGGCATTCGCGTGAACGCGGTCGCGCCCGGCTGGATCGACACGCCGCTCAGCAGCGGGCTGATGGCCGACGGGCACGCGTCGCGGCAGATCCTCGAGCGCACGCCGCTCAGGCGCTGGGGCACGACCGACGAGGTCGCGGAAGTGATCCTGTTTCTGTGCTCGCCCGGCGCGTCGTTCGTGACCGGTGCGGTCGTGCCGGTGGACGGCGGGTATTCGACGGTATAGCGCGCGGCGCGCGGCGTGTCGGCGAGCAGGCAGCCGCTCCCGATGCGCCGTGCGCGACCCGGTCCCTTTCGGTTGCACCTGAATCCGGATCATTCAGGTTCATGTTTTTTCATTTCATTCAGTAGTCCAATCAAAAAATATCCGACCCGATCGGAAACATGTGAGGAGCATTTGGAGATGACAAAAAAGACCCTTCTGGCACTCGCGGCCTGCGCGATTCCGGCGGCAGCGTTCGCGCAGGGCAGCGTGACGATGTTCGGATTGATGGACGCCGGCCTCAGTTACGTCAGCAACGAAGGCGGTCGCGGAAACGCGAAATTCGACGACAACATCTTCTTTCCGAACCTGCTCGGGTTCGAAGGCAAGGAGGATCTCGGCGCGGGCACGCGTGCGATCTTCCGGCTCGTGAACCAGTATTCGCTTGGCAACGGCTCGATCATCGGCGGCGGGTTTTTCGCGCGGCAGGCCTACGTCGGGCTGGAAAACGACCGCTACGGCAAGCTCACGCTCGGCAACCAGTACGAGTTCATGGTCGATGCGCTCGCCGCGAGCGGCAACGAGATCGCGCAGGATCTCGTCGGCCTGTACGGCTTCCGCAACGGGCCGTTCGACAAGCTCGCGCTGCCGAACAACCCGACCGGTGCGTTCGACTGGGATCGCGTTGCAGGCAGCAATCGCGTCGCGAACTCCGTCAAGTACACGAGCCCGTCGCTGTCGGGCCTGACCTTCGGCGCACTGTACGGTTTCGGCAACGTTGCAGGGTCGGTCGGCGCGAACAACACGGTCAGCGTCGGCGCGAGCTACGACAACGGCCCGTTCGGCGCGGGCGCAGCCTATACGAATCAGAAATACGGCGCGGCGGCGGGGCTGCCGCCGACCAGCGTGCGCAACTGGGGGGCGGGCGTGCACTACACGCTCGGCACGGTCACGGGGAAGGCACTCTTCACGACCGTGCGCAACGCGCAGAACGGCGCGGGCGCGTGGTCGGCGGAAGCCGGTGCGGCGTGGCATCCGTCACCTGCGTGGGTGGTCGGCGCGAGCTACACGTACATGAAGGGCAACGACACGCTCGACAATGCGCATGCGCATCAGATCCTGGCGGCCGTCCAGTACTGGCTGTCGAAGCGCACGATGGTGTACGTGGCAGGCGTTCACCAGCGCGCGAGCCACGGCAGCAACGCGCAGATCAACGGCGTGATGGATGCGAACGGCGCGTCGAGCGGCGCGCTGCAGTCGATCGCCCGGGTCGGGTTCAGTACGCGGTTCTAGGTTCCAGCCTGTCGGCGAATCCTGCCGGCGATCCGCGGCCAGCCTGTCCGGGCAACTGCAGGACGCAGGTTCCGGCGACGCTGGTACAGCCATACACCGGATGCAGGATTCACATGCACGCGCCGCACATCTCGTCACGCGTGCACTGTAACCACGTGTAATCGATTCTCGGATCAATTCCTCGTACGCTGTCGATGCTCTTCCGCGCGCCCGATTTCTCCGCAGGCGCTGCTTCGCAGGATGGGAGAGATGCCGGCGCCACGGGCGTCGTCGCTCAACAGAGTGTTCTTCAACGATAAAACGTGAAAGGAACTGCCATGTCTCATACCTTGGATAGCTTCAAATTCATTGACGTCCTGATTGCGTTCGATGTCCAGGAGATTCTGAAACAGAACAACAATACGCTCGGCACGACGCCGGATAAGGCGACCCCGCTCGGGAACAACCCCGATACCGTCTACATGATCACCCCGCTGGCGGATGCGGCGTCTGGCTTTGGCCAAGGCTCGGTGCAAGGTATGTACCAGGGCGAGGGCGGCAGCAACTTGATGCTCAAGGCCAACGTCAACGACATGATTTACTGGCGCACCGTGTCGCTGACGGACACGGAAAACTACAAGTGCTTCCTGTACGGCATCCAAGCGATCAGCGGCAACCTTCTGGGCTATGTTTCGTACATGACCGAGAACACCACCGAGCCTTACCCGGCACAGGGCTGGCCCGACAACAACAGTGTGAAAACAGAGCTGCGCGCGGACTACTGGGCGCAAGCCACCGTGCTCAGTCCCGGCCAAGAGACCTATGCGTTTGTCGCTGCCGTTTACGACCGGCACGCGCACCTGAAGGGCTACGTCACCTGGAAGGCTTACCTCGCCATCAGCCACGGGTGATCTCGAACCGGCGCCTCGACAAGACCGCGGCGTGATCGGCGCGAGGCGCCCGGCAGCACCGGGCGGGAGCAATCGGCCCGCCCGCCGCTTTCCGCTGGCGAAGTCATCCCGCCGCGATGAAACGACAATCGGTCAAGTCACAGAAACAGCAGCGCCGGATTCAGTTCCTGTTCGCCGCACGGCTGCGCGCGCCATCCCAGTTCCACCGGAACCGAGTAAAGCCGTCGCGCGCCGAAACGCGGCCAGAAATGGCACAGCCCCGGCGCGATGACCTGCACCACGGACAAGCCGATGTCGGGCCGCGTCTTGTCGACGACGAGCACGTCCATGCCGGCCGCCGCGATGCGTCCGGCGCAATCCGCGATCGCCGCCGGCAACGACGCGGCGTCGATCGGCCGCCACGTCGAGCGCGTCGTGCAGCGCAAGTCCGTCGCGGGGTACAGAAATCCCGTTGCGGGGAGCCTGTCGCGATCCCACGGGTGCGGCGCCTCCGCTGCGACATCGAGCAACTGGTTGACTTCGGTCAGCGCTCGCTGCACCGCGATTCGGCCGTCCGGATGGCAGCCGAAGCCGATCGAGAAGCGCCCGTCCTGCGGATTTTCCGCCAGCGCGGCCACGGCCGGCACGCCGAGATCGGTGGTGATGTCGAGCGCCCACAAACGCCACCCGAACGTCGCGTATTCGCGCACGAGCGCATCGAAATACGGATCGTCGAAACTTGCGAGATCGATGCCGGGGCGCGGGATCCGGTTGTACCACCAGATCGCGACCGCATCGCGCTCGATCAATTCGAGCATGCCCTGCAAAATCGCCTCATCGACGCTCGATCCCGCCGCGCAGCCGTTGGGATTGTGCACGCATGCGGCGTGCGCCCGCGCACTGTCGGGCGTTTCCGCATAGCAGTAGCTCAGCGGCACGAGATGGCGCCTGCCGGTCACGAGCGACCAGGCCGGCGTCCAGTCGATGACGTCGCGCGCGGTGAAACGCGGCGGTACCTGCTTTCGAACATCGCGGGTCAATGCGTTGATCGCGTCGCGCGCGTCGAATTGCCGTTCGCTGAACTGCTGAAGATCGTTCACGTGAATCGGTAGGGCGTCGCATGCCGGATCGGCGAGCAGGCTTTCCATGCTGCCGGTCAGCGTCGCCTCGTCGCCTTGATACACGCTGCTGAATCGTTCGAGCGCCTCGCATAGCGCGCTCACACGGGCTTGATCGTCGGTGCGGCCTTTGCCTGAACAGATCCTGTCGAACCGGTTGCTGCCCGGTACGGCGGCCGGGCACACGAGAAAGCCCGACGCATAGACCTTGCGCAGGCCCGCGTGCCGCTTCGGCATCGGGTGCAGATACGCGATCGCGCCGCTGACTGGCGATATCAGATAGGCATAACGCTCGAACACCTGTTGCGGATCGGCAGTACGGTAGCCGCCGTCGGCGCGCGCCAACGGCGCATGATCGGCGAGCCGCGGCGCCTGCGCCGCCTGCTCGCGCATCCATGCGGGATTGCCGCAGCACGGGCATTGCGGACGCTTCAGCACGCGGTGCCGCTCGGCGGCCAACGTGTCGATGCGCTGCGCCACGATATGCGTCTGCGATCGTTCCGATGCCGTGCGGCTGACCGCGATCTGCTCGACCGTCGCCGCCATGAGCGCCGCCGCTGCAGCTGCCCCGGCACGCGAGGCGGCCGGCGGCAGACGCGTCGCGTCGCTGCCGTGATGGCGCGCAAGCAGCGCCTCGACGGGCCGGTTGATGCGAATCCAGTAGCGCACGCATTCGATGCACGGCGCGTCGGCCAGCGCACCGCGGCCGGCCAGCAACGGCCCGATCAGCGTCTGCACGCCACCGGCCGCCACGACGAGCAATGCGCCGCCGCGCGCCGCCACGCGGGCGGCGCACGCGGCGAGATCGTCGCGGTCGTGCGTATCGGTGATCGCGACGGTCAATTCGGCGTCCGGCACGACATCGATGCCGGCCGTGTCGAACGCGCGCCTGAGCGCCGCATCGTCGGCGCCGCACGCCTCGACCGCGACGCGCAGATGAGCGACGCGCGCGCAGGCCGCGTCGCCGTCGAGTCCGGCGCGCTCGAAGAAGCCGCGCGCCGCATCGTCGTCGTGCGGCGTGTCGGCTCGCACGTATCCGCGACGCACCAGGTGATCGAGCCGCGCGAGCACATCCCATTCTCCGAACGTGCCGGCAAGCGACGTCACGATCTCGGCGATCGTCATCCGCGCCCGCAAACAAGCGGCGATCTGAACGAAGATCGCACCGGACAGCATCGTGCGTTTGAATTCGTCGACGACGAACAGCGTCTCGGGGCCCGCATCGAGCACGAGCAAATGCGGTTTGAAGCGCAACACGCGCGAAAAGTCATCGAGCATCGTCGGGTTCCGTGCGGCGGGTCAACGGACATCGCGTGCCCCGGGCAGCCGGCCCAGGGCACGCGGCGGTGCGCGGCTCGGCCGCGCCAGGTCAGCAGCAGGTGAACAGGTAGCTCGGCCCGGCGTCGCAGTAGGCCGCGAGCGCGACGGCCTCTTCGTCCAGGTTCGTCGGCTGCGCCGGTATGCCGACCGTCATCACGTTGCGCGGCAGGTTCCAGCTCCCGCTGCCGTTTCCGTGGCTCGTCCAGCCATGATCGCCGTCCGTTTTGACGACCTCGATATCGATGATCCACGGGCACTGGTAACCGAAGTATTTCGCGAGCGTCTCCAGCGGCTTCTCCAGCAGCTCGCTCTTGAACTCCGGGTTCCGCCATGAAAGCGCGATCGCACGCAGATAGACCTTCTGAAACTCCAGCATCGATTCGAGCGTCGGATTAGCGTTGTCCTTTGCCATGTCGGTTTCCCCGAGGTCATTCCATGATGGTGATGTGGTTCGCGTTGTACGCGGCCAGCGCCTGCGCGAATTGCGCCTCGTCCGCCGGTGCGGGCGGCAGAAACAGGGTGAGCTTGTTTTTCCGGCCGCCCGTCCAGTCGCCGTTGACGCCCGGCGTCCAGGCCGACGATTTGGTCTGCACCTTCAGGTCGAGGCTGAACGGAAAGTGATAGCCGAAATGCTCGCGCAACGCGTGGACCGGATCGGCCTCGAGTTCGTCGAGAAACGCCGGGGAATGCCACGCGAGGGCGATCGCCCGGATGACGGTTGCCCGGTATTCGAGAAACTGTTCGTACGTCGGTAATCGAAGATCCTTGCTCATCGGTATGTTCTCCTGATTGACGAATGGAACCACTTACGGCAACGACTGCAACATCGCTTCGGCGAGCCTGGCAATGCGGCCCATGCCCGCCGTTGTCGCGACTTCGCATGCACGCCGGCACGCGGCCAGCGCGGCCACGCCGCCGCATCGCGGATCGGCCTGGCGCAAGTACTCGGACTTCTTCAGCAGCAGCTGTGCTTCGTAATACCGTTCTCCGGTCGACTCGCACCACGCGAGACACTGCTCGATCTGCGCGAGCGCGGCGTGGTAATCGCCGCGCCCGGCGTCCAGCTCGGCAAGCAGCGACGCATAGTAGGTCAGGCCGAGCAGGCCGCCCGACCGCCGCTGCGCATCGAGATGCGCGACGACGCCCGCACGACTCCCTTGCGCCCACGCATGAATGATCGCGGCGTAGTGCTCGACCGCGCGCAGCCGATGCACGTCCGACAGACGGAGAATCGCTTCCGACAGCGTGCGGGCCGCGTCGCGATCGCCCGCCAGCTGATGCGTGCGTGCGAGGTACATCATCGTGACGCCGAGCGTCGGCAGATGATCGAGGCAAGTCGCGCAATACACCGCATCGCGCGCCATCGCGAGCGCGGCCTGCGGATCGTCGTCCATGCACCAGCGCACGCTCGCGAGCGACGCCATCGTCCACGCGCGCGTATCGAGCCCCAGGATGCGCCGATGGTCCGCGTCGCGCCGCACGTCGTAGCCGGCCAGCACCGCGTCGAACGCGGCGCGAGCGCGCGCATAATCGCCGTCGACCCACAGGCTCATGCCGCGCATCGCGTCCGCCGCGACCTGGACGCCGGCATCGCCGCGCTCGGTCGCGAGCGCGTCGAGCCGCATGCCGATCCCGCGTACGGTAGGACGATCGCCGGCGACGTGGTAGTAGGTCGACAGCGTCCATAGCGCGCTGATCTCGAGCTCCGGGTCGTCGAGCGTCTGCATCTGCCGCAACAGTTGCTCCGCATGCTCGCGCACCTGCGGATCCGCCCAGCCGAACCGCGCCATCGTCGCGTGCGTCAACGTGGCGCGGATCCGCGCGCTGTCGTGCTCGCGGTGCGCGTAGTCGGCGTTGCCGAGCCAGTCGAACACGGACTGCCCGTAGCGGATCGCGTCGTCGTACCGGGAACGTTCGAGTGCGCGGCGCGCCGCGTCGATGCCGTGATCGATCGCGTCGGCGAAGGCACCCGCGCGCGCGAAGTGCCCGGCGACGCCGAACGCATGCGCACCGGCACCGCGGTCGGCCTCCGCGACCAGCGCGCGGCCGACGCGTGCGTGGTTGCCGCGCCGTACGGCGGACGGCATCGATTCATACGCCGCATCGCGAATCAGCGCGTGGCGGAACGAATAGAACACACGATCGCGCCGATGTTGCGCGTACACGATCCTCTCTTCGAGCAGCAGCCGCAGATGCGCGTCGAGCGTGGCGCGATCGTGCGGCGATGCGTCGGCGAGCAATTGCACATCCACCTCGAGCCCGATGGTCGCGGCGAGCTGCGCGGTGTCGCGCGCGTCGTCGATCCGGTCGAACGCGAGACCGAGCATGCCGCCCAGGCTGAGCGGAAGCGGATAAGCGTCCGTTTCCCGCCCCCCCGCGAGCGAGCCGTCCGTGCCGCTCATCGTCAACTCGCGCGCGACGGCCTCGATGAACAGCGGGATGCCCGCCGTGCGATGGGCGAGCTGGTCGAGCCAGGCCGGATCGAGCACGCCCTGGCCCAGACACGCCGACATCAGGCGCTGCGCGTCGTCGCGCGGCAGGCGGCGCAGCACCACGCGTTCGGTCGCGCCGCGCCAGCGCCCGAGCTTGTCGGGGCGCGACGTGAACACGATGCCGAGCGCCGCTGCGTGCGGCGAGCGCTGCAGGTACGCAAGAAAGTCCTCGGTCGAGCGATCGATCCACTGGACGTCCTCGACGACGAGCAGTACCGGCGCGCCGTTGCCGAGCGACACGATCAGTTGCCCGAGGACGTCGAACAGCGCGTGCTGCTCGCGCGCACTCGACCACAGGATCCCCTTCGCATCGCAGGGCAGCCCCAGCCAGGTCGCGAGCGCGACACGGGCCGCCGCGTGATCGCATTCGAGCGGCGCGATCATGGCGTCGATCGCCGCGAGCGCGGGACCGGCCGGGCTGTCGGCGTCGATATGCCAATGCGCGCCGATGAATCGCAGGATCGGAAACAGCGCATGATTCTCCCGCTCGGGCAGGCACCCGCAATGCGCGAAGGCGTGGCCCTGAATCCGGACAGCCTCGCACAACTCGTGCACGAGGCGCGACTTGCCGATTCCCGCGTCGCCGACGACGAGCCGCGGCACACCGTGCGGCGCAGGCTCGCCACGCATCACCCGACGATGCCGTGCGAGCGTCTCCCGCCACGCGCGCAACAGCGCGTCGAGTTCGCGCGCGCGGCCGACCATCGGTGCCCGCATGCCGGCATCGAGCGAATCGAACGGCGTATCGGCGCGACGCTCGCCGAGCAATTCATGAACCGGCTGCGGCACGAGGCCCGCCCGCGCCAGCCGCAACGAGGTCGGCCGATAGTCGGCATGCCGTTCGAGCGCAAGCCGCGCATCGTCGCTGATCAGGATCTGCCCGGGCCCGGCAAGCCGCAGCAGCCGCGCCGCCGCGGCGGGCGTCGAGATGCCCGACATGCGCGACGCATGAGCGAGAACCTGCCCGACGTGAATCGCGGCAGCCACTTCGACGCGCCAGCCTTCGCCGCCGGCCGCTACCGACGCCGGCAGCCGTGCGCGCTCGGCCACCCGCACCATGTCGAGCGCCGCGCGCGCCGCACGGCGCGCCGGCCGGTCGATGTCGCCGTGCAGGCCGAAATGGAACAGCAACGTGTCGCCGAGCCGTCCGTCGACCTGCGCGCCATAACCGACGGCGATGTCGGCGCACTTCGTCAGCCATTGCTCCTCGTAGCCGTCGAGCAAGTCGCCGTGATCGGTTCCGCCGTGGCGCCGCCGGCCCTCTCCCGTGATCGTCACGCAACAGCACAGCGTGGTGATCTGACGGTACTCGCCCACCGTTGCGATCGTCTCGCTGCGCGGCGCGAACGGGCGCGGACGCGTCTGCCCGCTTGCGCGGCCGGCATCGAACTGGCCGACGAGCGCGGCGAAGTTGAGCGCGCGAAACGGCTCCGCGAGTTCGTCGGCCGACGCGGCGCGCTGTTCCGGATTCTTGCTCAGCGCACGCCGCAATACCGAGCCGAGCGGATGCGACGCGATCGACCGAGGGAGCGCGACATCCACCGGGCTGAGCTGCTGATAGAGAATGTCGGCCACGCTCGCGCCGTGCATGACGACATCGCCCGTCAGGCATTCGATCACGATCAGGCCCCACGCATACAGATCGCTCCTGGGCGTCGGCAGCTCGTTGCGCAATTGCTCGGGCGCGCAGTAGGGCGGCGAGCCGAGCACCTCGGTCGCCAGCGTCGAAGTCTGACGCGCGATGTCTTCCATGCCGGGCAGCAACGCGCCGATGCCGAAATCGAGAAGCTTCGCGTGCGGCCCGTCGTCGGCCATCGTGATCGCGATGTTCTGCGGCTTCAGGTCCCGATGCACGATGCCCCGCCGATGCGCGGCCGCGAGCGCGTCGAGCACCTCCGTCATCAGCCGGCCCGTGTCGGCGGCCGACAGCGGCCCCTGAGCCGCGAGCCGATCGCGCAAGGTCCGGCCCTGTACCAGCTCGAATACGGCGAACAGCCGGCCGTCGGGCGCTACCCCCTTGTCCAGCAACGCCACGATGTTCGGGTGCCGCAGCGCTTCGCACAGGCTCGTCTCGCGCTGAAAGCGCACACGCTGGCGCGCGCGCTCCGTCGCGGTACGCGCGGCGTCGTCCCGCATCAGCTTGATCGCGACGTCCTGCCCCGTCTCGCCGCAGGTCGCGCGAAACACCACGCCATTGCCGCCTTCGCCGAGCAGCGAGCCGAGCCGGTAATGCCACTTGCCGGCAAGTTCCGCGAAAGGCGCGGCGGGCTGGCGGGGTTGCCGGGGTTCAAGTGCGTCCGGCACGACGGGCGCGCGGGACACGGTCGGCAACACGGCCGGTTCTCCCGTGCTCACGAGTATTGGGCGACCGAGTCGGGCGCCGGACGATGCACGCCGATACGCGGCAGGGCGGCCGGCACCGACTGGCATTCGAGATGCTCGCCGCACATGACGCGGAACGGAAATTCGCCGAACCGGACGCTGCCGCGCCGGCGCTCGACGAGCTGGCTCGCGTCCAGCCCCGGCAGGGCCGCAAACTGGCTCCGGGCGCGGTGAATCTGCACGTTGACATGGGACGTGTCGATGCCGAGCATGCGCGCCAGCCGGTCGAGTTCGATCCAGCCTTGCGTGGCGGCGTCGTAGCCGGCCTGCATGTCGGCCGCGCGCGCCCGGGCGAGCGTGACGAGACTGTAGTGATGGGCGCGCTCGCCGAGGTCGACCACGCCGCCGCGGACATGCAACAGCATCCGCACGTGCTCTTCGTCGCGGCTGACGAAGAATTCGAGCAGTTGCGCCGGCGCGGCCGGATCCGCGGGTGCGGCGAGCATCATCGTCGAGCCGTTGCGCACGACCGCCAGGCGCCACGTGACGTCGCCGGTCGATACTTCATCGCCGTCATGAAGCGCGCGCGGCGGCAACGTGTCGTCGCACAGCCATTCGCCGGCCGGCGACCGGACGATCGTGACCGGCTGCGCGGCGCGTGTGGCCAGGATCTGGCGCGGCGCGAGCACGATCGGATGCGCGGCGCCTCGTATCGGCCACAGCGTATCGGCCGGATCGTCGAGCGCATCCACGCGCCACGGCGCGATACCCGTCCTGCCGAACCGGATTACGTCGCCTGGCTGAAGCACCACGTGCTCGCCGTGGCGCAACGGCACGCCCGAAACCGACGTGCCGTTGCTGCTGTGATCGTGAAGCTCCCACCGCCCGCCGATCCAGCGGATATGAGCATGGACTCGGGACACCGACGCGTCCCGGATGACCGTGTCGCAGCGCGCGGCATCGCGGCCGAACACGTGATAGGCGCGGAGCAGGCACGCTTCTCCGGATGAATCGTTCTTGAGTATCGCCATGGTCGCCCCGCGTCGGATTCGCCCGGATCGCTCGAGTGACGCATCGGCGCTGCCGGGCGAGCGATTGATTCGATGATCGCGAACAATATCGACTGTTCGCCGCCTCGTTACCTGATTTCTCGTCAGCTTCCTTTCGAATCGTTGCTCATCCAGCACCTGTTATTTCGGTAAATTGAATGGTCGACCGTTTTGTTGTTTTAAAAATCGAGCAACTTGTTGAAAATCCTGCCAAATAAAATCGCGCGCCGCAATCGGAATACTCAATTCCGGGTTTTATATTGCAATGCTTTACATTTTCGATGAATTTTCGGGTTGCAAATAAAGGGTCGAAAAACTTCATCGACGTGCAAGCCATGGCCGACGTGCGTTGCCGGAATGAGATCACATTGAATGACGGGGCGGATTCAAACACCTTTGCTGCCGCGGAAATTTTGTTTGATGAATCGAAAATAAATTAAACCATTTCGGTAATTAAAATAATTGCCGTAGACGTTTTTAAAATCAGCATTGCTCCATTCATTCCGACAGGCCGTTGCACAACGGCGAGTTTCTCGCTGTGCCATCGGCAGGCGAATGAGGGGCGGCATGGTTGTGCCTCACGATCAATGGCTCGCAGCAACGGCGAAATCAGACCTTACGGCGATCGTCCGATCGACTCGCCAAAGAGGTTGAGGGAACGCATCGACGGGAACCCTCATCGCAAGCAGACGGACACGGCCGCCCCTCCATCCAGCCCCAATAAATCCCCTTGACGACCTATCTTTCGATATATATCTTTAGATATGTTTTACGACATATAGGACACGATCATGCGACACAACCCCTCCCGCGGCCATGCCCGAAGCGACGGTCATGGTGCGCATGCCCGCCCTGACTGGTTCGCCGGTCTCTGGTACGCGATCGGCCGCCACCGTCGCGGCCACGATCCGTTCGGCGGCGGCCCGTTCGGCGGCCGTGGCGGGCGCGGCGGCTTTGGCGATTTCGGCGACGACGGCATGCCGCGCGGCCGCCAGTTCAGCTCCGACGATCTCCAGCTGCTGCTGCTCGCGCTGGTCGCCGAGCAACCGAGCCACGGCTACGAGCTGATCAAGGCGCTCGACACGCGTTCGAACGGTTTCTACAGCCCGAGCCCCGGCATGGTGTATCCGGCGCTCACCTATCTCGAAGAAGTCGGCTTTGTCGCATCGCAGGCGGAAGGCAATCGCAAGCGCTATGCGCTGACCGACGCCGGCCGCGCGCATCTCGACGCGCAACGCGAACGCGTCGACACGCTGTTCGCACGCCTCACGCACCTCGCACGCAAGATGGAATTCATGCGCCGCGCGTTCGCCGGGGAATCGGCGGGCAACGAAGCTCAGGACGAATCGCAGGCCGGCTGGCTGCCGGAGTTCGTCGAGGCGCGCCTGGCGCTCAAGCGGGCGCTGCTGCACAAGAGCGCAGCCGGCCCCGACGAACAGCGCCGCATCGCGGCAATCATGCGCCGCGCGACGACCGAAATCGAAGGCGGCACCGGCGCGTAATCCGCGCCGCCCCGCCAAACCCAAGGAGAACGGATTAATGCAGAACACATCCGAGCGCACCGTGACCCGCGTGCGCCATACCCTCAAGTTCCGCCTGCTGCAGGTCCTGCGCGTGCATGCCGTGACGCCGCATCTGCTGCGCGTCACGCTCGGCGGCCCCGATCTCGCGGATTTCGAATCCGCATCGTTCGACGATCACGTGAAGGTGTTTTTCCCGCCGCCCGGCGCCGAACGGCCCGCGATGCCGACGCTCGGCGCGAACGGCCCCGAGTTTCCCGAAGGCGAACCGAAGCCGGTCGCGCGCGACTTCACGCCGCGCCGCTTCGACGATGCCGCGTGCGAACTGGATCTGGAATTCGTGCTGAACCATCCTGGCCCCGCGTCGCAGTGGGCAGCGCAGGCGCGCGTCGGCCAATGGCTGGGTATCGGCGGCCCGCGCGGTTCGTTCGTCGTCCCGACCGGTTTCGACTGGCACCTGCTGATCGGCGACGATACGGCGCTGCCGGCTGTCGCACGGCGTCTCGAGGAACTGCCGGCCGGCGCGCGCGCGGTGGCCGTGCTGGAAGTCGCGGACCGCACCGCGCAGATTTCGTTCGATACGCGCGCCGACGTGCATGAAATCTGGCGCTTCCGCGCGGAAGCCGACGCGGCGAACGGCGACGTGCTGCTGAATGCGGTTCGCGACCTGCCGCTGCCGCCGTCCGGCGACGGCTACGTGTGGGCGGCCGGCGAAGCGCTGTCGATGCGCGCGGTGCGTCAGCACCTGACCGACGAGCGCGGCGTCGACAAGTCGCGCATCCGCGCGGCGGCCTACTGGAAGCGCGGCGCGGCGGCCGTGCACGAAACACTGGAAGATTGACGCATACGGGCATCCGGCATACGGGCACCCGGCCGGCGAACGGGTGATACGACCGTGGCGCCGGCGCACCGACGGGCTTGGCATCGGCATCGCGGCTGGTATATATGTACGTCTGCGACGCCGCTGTCACGCGACAGCCGCCGCAGCCCGCCCAGGAGCGCCCGGTCATGACAAAAGAAAGCCACGCTTCGCCTTTCCTTCGCAACCTGAAGATCGCCGGCTATTGCGGCCTCGCCGCGGTCGTACTCGCGCTGTTCGTCGCGATGTGCGCGATCCTGAAGGAAAGCGCCCTTGAACGCGACGCCGCGCAGCATCCGGCCGATACGCCCGAACTGCACGACGCGGGCGGCGGCCCGTCCGCATCGGCCGAATCGGCCCACACGCCGGGCTCGCCCGGCTGACGGCCTCCTGCCCGACATCCTTCCGCTTACGGCGCGCGCCGGCGCCCCATCACGGCCGCGTGCACCGAATCGCCGAACCGTTCGAGCAGTGCGGTCACACGTTGCCCGTACAGGTGCGCAGCCAGCGCGCCGGCCGTGCCGACCAGCACGCCGCCCGCCATGTCGAACGGCCAGTGCACGCCCGCATAGATACGCCCCCACGCAATCGCCGCGGCCATCGCGGCCATCACGAACCCGGTGAGCCGGGTCGTGCCACCGAGCATCAGGCCGAGCGCCATGCTCCATGCGAACGTCATGTGATCGCTCGGAAATGAGCTGTCCGGCGCGTGCGGAATCAGCTGCGCGCCGACGCCGGCCATGAACGGCCGCGGCGAGAACCAGAAATGCCCGAGCAGCTGCGCGAGCGCGAGCGCCGCGCATACGCCGACGCCGGCCTCGATCGCCTGGCGCCGCGTCGGGCGCGCGCCGAAGATCCAGGTCAGCAGCAGCATCGCGGGCAGCGCATAGACGAGCCAGTCGGCGGCGAAGATCGCAACGCGGGCCACGCCCGGCTGCGGCGCATGCCCGGCGTTGATGGCGGAAAAGAGGGCGAGATTGAGGTTCTGCATGAATCCGGTTGCGTGGGGCATAAAGATTCGACCGGTTGCCCGGTCGGACACGAACGATGCTAGGGCGCGCCCGCTTAAGCGATGCTTAATGCGGCAGGCCTGCGGGACAGGGCGCGGCCGCCGCGGCGAACGCACTTAGAGCCTGCAGTGCAACACAAGTTCACGAAATTGTCATATTCCCACGCGACCGTTTCCCGGAAAGGCTCACCCGATGTCCCGTAAAGCCTCACCTTTTTCACATCGTGGCGTCATCGATGCGTGCGAGCATCGGGACGCCGGGCGCCATTCAGGCCGTTTGCGTCGTTCGTCTCAATATTTACGCGGTAAATCCGTCGAAATCGGCAACAATTAATTCCAAATGCGGCATCGCACAACGGCAACGCACAGGCATACGATTACGAGCACTCATCCACGAAGCGATCAACAACAAGGAGTCCGCATGAAACCCAGCGATGTCCGATCGAAAGCGTTTGCGATGCCGTTGACCAGCCCTGCCTTCCCGATGGGCCCGTACCGTTTCGTCGACCGTGAGTTTCTGATCATCACGTATCGCACCGATCCGGACCGTCTCCGCGAAATTGTCCCCGAGCCGCTGCAGATCACCGAGCCGCTCGTGCATTACGAATTCATCCGCATGGCCGATTCGACCGGTTTCGGCGACTACACCGAAAGCGGCCAGGTGATTCCCGTCGAATACGACGGCCAGCCGGGCGGCTACACGCTCGCGATGTATCTCGACGATCACCCGCCGATCGCCGGCGGCCGCGAGCTGTGGGGCTTCCCGAAGAAGCTCGCGTCGCCCACCCTGCACGTGAACACCGATCACCTCCTGGGCACGCTCGACTACGGCAAGGTGCGCGTCGCGACCGGCACGATGGGCTACAAGCACAAGGAACTCGACATCGACGAGCAGACGAAGCGTCTCGCCGGCCCCAATTTCCTGCTGAAGATCATTCCGCACGTCGACGGCACCGCGCGCGTGTGCGAACTGGTGCGCTACTACATGCAGGACATCAAGATGAAGGGCGCGTGGACGGGCCCCGCATCGCTCGAGCTGGCGCCGCACGCGCTCGCGCCGGTGGCCGACCTGCCCGTGCTCGAGATCGTCGAAGCCCGGCACCTCGTCGCAGATTTGACACTCGGTCTCGGCGAAGTCGTCTACGATTACCTGGCTCAGTAACACGTCCGCAGTCCTTCTCCCTGTCAATCCTTTCACCACGGGAATTCGAAATGAGCAACCTGAATGGCAAGACCGCAGTCGTCACGGGCGCCGCGAGCGGCATCGGCAAGGAAATTGCGCTGGAACTCGCGAAAGCGGGCGCGGCTGTCGCGATCGCCGACCTGAACCAGGACGGCGCCAATGCGGTCGCCGACGAGATCGTCAAGGCAGGCGGCAAGGCGATCGGCGTCGCGATGGACGTGACGAACGAGGAAGCCGTGAACAGCGGCATCGACAAGGTCGCCGAAACGTTCGGCTCGGTCGACATCCTCGTGTCGAACGCGGGCATCCAGATCGTCAACCCGATCGAGAACTACGCGTTCTCCGACTGGAAGAAGATGCAGGCGATCCACGTCGATGGCGCGTTCCTGACGACGAAGGCCGCGCTCAAGCACATGTACAAGGACGATCGCGGCGGCGTCGTGATCTACATGGGTTCGGTGCACTCGCACGAAGCGTCGCCGCTGAAGTCGGCATACGTGACGGCCAAGCACGGCCTGCTCGGCCTCGCACGCGTGCTCGCGAAGGAAGGCGCGAAGCACAACGTGCGCTCGCACGTCGTGTGTCCGGGCTTCGTGCGCACGCCGCTGGTCGACAAGCAGATTCCGGAGCAGGCGAAGGAGCTCGGGATCAGCGAAGAGGAAGTGGTGAAGAAGGTGATGCTCGGCAACACGGTCGACGGCGTGTTCACGACGGTGCAGGACGTCGCGCAGACGGTGCTGTTCCTGTCGGCGTTCCCGAGCGCTGCGTTGACGGGCCAGTCGTTCGTCGTCAGTCACGGCTGGTTCATGCAGTAACGTCCTCGCCTCCCTAAAGGGAGGCGATTCCCACACCTGGCGAAACACGTCCGCATCGGAACTTCCTGTTCCGCTTGAGCGTGTGCTTCCATGTGTCGTTGCAGAAGTTCCAGACGTAGTTCACCGCACGGCTCTGCTTGTTCAGGAGTCCGTTGAGCGACTTCACGCGATAGCGGTAGACAAGGATCATGCTGGTCATTCTAACGATGGAATGCCGTCTGTCGACGTCACTCCTTTCCTCTCCGCCATCGATGGCGGGATTTCTCGGAGCAACTGATGAAACCGCATGCCCGTACAGAAAAGCAGGCCGTCGATGAGACGGACCTGCACGAAGCCGGCGCGCCGACCGCTGCGCGGTCATTGCCGTACGAAACGATCGCGCTCGTCCTGCAGGGCGGCGGCGCGCTCGGCGCGTATCAGGCCGGCGTGTTCGAAGGGCTGCACGAGGCGGGCATTCCGCTCGACTGGATCGCGGGCATCTCGATCGGCGCGCTCAACACCGCGCTGATCGCCGGCAATGCGCCCGAGCATCGCGTCGAGCGGCTGCGCGAGTTCTGGGAAACGATCTGCCAGCCGGCGTTCTTTCCGGCGATTCCGGCCGCGTTCGAATTCGCGCTGTTCAACAGCATCGACCAGATCCGCACGTTCTTCACCGCGTCGCAGGCTGCAAGCGCGATGATGCAGGGCCAGCAGGGCTTCTTCTCGCCGCGCTTCCCGCCGCCGCTGCCGGGCGTATCCGACCATCCGGAAAAGATCAGCTGGTACGACACGTCGGCGCTGCGCACGACGCTGCTGAAGCTATGCGACTTCGACCGGATCAATTCGGGCGAGACGCGCATATCGGTTGGCGCGGTCAATGTCGGCACCGGCAACTTCGTGTACTTCGACAACACGCGCATCCGTCTCGCGCCCGAGCATTTCATGGCGTCCGGCGCGCTGCCGCCCGCGTTCCCGCCGGTCGAGATCGACGGCGAGTATTACTGGGACGGCGGTGTCGTGTCGAACACGCCGCTGATGGAAGTGCTCCGCGCACGGCCGCGCAGCGACACGCTCGCGTTCCAGGTCGATCTGTGGAGCGCGCGCGGGCCGCTGCCGCGCACGATGGCCGACGTCGCAGAACGCACGAAGGACGTGCAGTATTCGAGCCGCACGCGTTTCGTCACCGATACGCTGCAGCGCGAACAGCGCTACCGCAACGTGCTGCGCCACGTGCTCGAGCAGGTGCCGGAAGAGCAGCGCAAGAGCGACCCGTGGTGCGTCGAAGCCGACGCGATGTCGAGCGGGAAGAAGTACAACATCCAGCACCTGATCTATCAGCAGAAGGCGTACGAGCATCACTACAAGGACTATCAGTTCGGTCTGTCGACGATGCGCGACCACTGGTCCGCGGGCCTCGACGACATCCGCAAGACGCTCGCGGTGAAGGACGGCCTCGCGCTGCCCAACAACGACGCGGGCTTCGTGACGCACGACATTCACCGTCGCCGGTGATGCCGTGTGCGACGGATCGGTGCGTTGCATGCGCCGGTCCGTCCTCTTCTCCGATCTCCGATCTCCGATTCGACATGCCGATTTTCATCGCACTGTTCGCGCTCATCGCTATTGGATGGGGCGCGGTTCACCTGTTTCACGTCATCGCCGCGCAGTTCGGCCAGCCGGTCGCGATCGCGGCCGCCGTGCTCGCCGCCGCGGTCCTGATCGCGCTGGCCGCGTGGTGGATCAAGCGCCGCCGCGACATCGCTCCGAATACCAGGGAAGAAGGCTGGACGCATATCGTGCATCGCGCGTGGGGCGAGTTGCGCCTGTCCGCGACGCAAGGGCTGCTGTGGCTGTCGCACGACGGCGCGGACGGTCGTTATACGCTGTCGCAGCTCGAAGTCTGCCGGGTCGCGCCGATCGGCGGCCGCTGGCATCTCGTCGTGCGCGTGCGCGACGCGGTGCGCAGCGAATGGAAGCTGCCGATGACGGACAAGCGCGATGCGCAGCGCTGGGCGCGTGTGCTGACGCTGGCGAAGGACAACCGGCTCTGAAACGGCGCGCGGCGGATGCGCATGTGCGCCCGGCACGAACCGCCGCGCCGGCTATCCGCATTCCACGCGCTATCGCGCCTTCAGCGCCCACAGCGCATCGAGCACGTGCTGCGTCGCCCGCTCGACCGGTCCCGCCCGATGGGCGATCCCCAGTTCCCGCCACAACGCCGGTCGCAGCGCGCGCATGACGATGCGCGCATCCGGCAGCGGCGCTCCTGCCTCGTGCGGGAGTAGCGTCGCGCCATAACCTGCGGCGACCAGGCTCTTGATCGCATCGTTGTAGTTGAGTTCGATCCGCGGCTCGGGCCGATGGCCGCCGAGCGCAAACCATTCCGTCGTGAGTCGCGACAGGCGTGTGGTCGCATCGTTGAGAATCAGCGGACGCGCGGCCAGATAGGCCGGTGTCACGCGAGCCGGAAGCCGCCAGTCCGCGGGCAGGAAGGCCATCACCGGATCGCGCCGCCATGCGCGGATCGACAGCCCCGCGACCGGCGCCTGCGGCAACGCGACCAGCCCGACGTCGAGCGTGCCCTGCGCAACGCGTGCCAGCGTGTCGTGCGACGTGAGCACCGCGATCTGGACGTCGATGTCCGGATGCTGTTCGCGCAGCCGCGCCACTGCCTGCGGCAACAGGTGCGCGATCGCCCCGGTCGATGCGCCGAGGCGCACCCGTCCGGTCAACCCCTGCACCTGTCGCTGCACGTCGTCCAGCGTGGATTCGACCTCGGCCAGCAGACTGCGCGCCCGCTCCACCAGCACTTCGCCAATAGCCGACGGCCGCACGTTTCCGCGCGTGCGGGACAGCAGCGGCGCACCGACGCGACTTTCCAGCTCGGCGACATGAAGACTGACGGTCGGCGGCGCGAGATGAAGCAATTGCGCCGCCGCCACAAAGGATCCCTGGTCCGCGATCGCGACCAGCGTGCGCAGGCGGTCCAGACTGATCTCGCGCATCACACACCTCTCGTTCAGAAATGCTGAATCAGATGGTCAGTAAATTCAACTTTTCCTATTCTAGGCGTTCGATGGACGATACGGTTTTCCCCGACGACCGAGCGCAAGGAACGCGACCATCATGAGCTTCCCCACTGTCTACATCGACGGCGATCAAGGCACGACCGGATTGCAGATTCACGAGCGGCTGCGCGAGCGCACCGACTTGCGGCTCGTCACGCTGCCGGATGCCGAGCGCAAGGATCCGGTACGGCGCGCGGAGGCAATCAACTCGTGCGATATCGCAATTCTGTGCCTGCCCGACGCGGCCGCGCGCGAAGCGGTCGGCTTCATCCGGAATCCTGAGGTAGGCGTGATCGATGCGAGTTCGGCCCATCGCACTCAGCCGGAATGGGTCTACGGCTTTCCCGAAATGGCCGACGGACATGCGCAGAAAATTGCGCACGCGCGGCGCGTCACCAATCCGGGCTGCTACCCGACCGGTGCGATCGGCCTGTTGCGACCGCTGCAACAGGCCGGCCTGCTGCCGCGCGACTACCCGGTGAGTATCCATGCCGTCTCCGGTTACTCGGGCGGCGGGCGAACCGCCATCGACGCATTCGAATCGGACGGCGCCGCGCACACGAAGCCGCTGCAGGTCTATGGCCTCGCACTCGCGCACAAGCACGTGCCCGAAATCCAGCAGCATGCCGGTCTCGCGCACCGGCCGCTGTTCGTGCCGGCTTACGGCGCCTATCGGCAAGGCATCGTGCTGACCGTGCCGATCGAGCTGCGCCTGCTCCCGGCCGGCGTGACCGGTGAGCAGCTGCATGCGTGTCTCGCGCACCACTACGCCGGCGCGCGTCACGTCGACGTTACGCCGCTCGCGGACGCGCGCGCGATCACGCATCTCGATCCGCAAGCGCTGAACGGCACCAATGACCTGCGGCTCGGCGTGTTCGTCAATGCCGATCACGGTCAGGTGCTCCTGTCCGCCGTGTTCGACAATCTCGGCAAAGGGGCATCCGGCGCAGCCGTGCAGAATCTCGACCTGATGCTCGGTGCGTCGAGCGCGGCGTAAGCCTCCCGCGGGCACCGTCGAAGGCCTGCGCGGCAGGCCGATCAGCGTCGCGTGCGGCGATGCGTCGGTGCCTCCTGCGCACGCCCCCGTAAAAGCTCACCTTTAGTCGAATTCAGGCCGCATCGTCACCCGCTGCGGCATTCAGGCCGGCCAGCGTCTCCACCAGAAAATCCACGCACACGCGCACTTTCGCCGACGCCGCGACGCGTTCCGGATAAACCGCCCAGATGTTCGCGGGCTGGATCGCGTCCGGCAGCACGCGGCACAACGCGCCGCGTTCGATCAGCGGCCCGGCTTCCCAGATCGAGCGCAACACGATCCCGCGCCCGGCCAGCGCCCATTGCACGGCCACCTCGCCGTGGTTCGTCGACAGCGCACCGCCGACCTTCACCGTGGCCGTTTCGCCGCGCACATTCAGCCGCCACACGCCAAGCGGGTGATCCCGCTCCTTGATCGCGAGACAGTCGTGCGACGCGAGATCCGCGAGCGAACGCGGCGTGCCGCGTCGTGCGAGATAGTCGGGCGACGCGCACAGCACGCGGTAGTTCGCGGCGAGGCGGCGCGCGATCAGGTGATCGGAGATCTCGTCGCCGATGCGCACGTCGAGGTCATAGCCTTCGCCCGCGACGTCGACGAGCCGGTCGAACAGATCGAGCCGCACGTTCAGTTGCGGATAGCGTGCCGAGAAGTCGAGCAGCGCCGGCGCGACGACGTGCCGGCCGAAGCCGAAGCTGCTCGAAATGCGCAGCGTGCCGCGCGGCACCGTGCGCGTCGTCGACACGTCCTCGACGAGATGATCGACGTCGTCGAGAATCTTCTCGGCGCGCGCGAACACGCGTTCGCCGGCCTCCGTGACCGTCACGCGGCGCGTCGACCGATGCAGCAGGCGCGTGCCGAGTTGCGCCTCGAGCAGCGCGATGCGCTTGCTGACATAGGCGGGCGACACCGCGAGCTGCTCGGCGGCCGCGCTGAAGCTCGTCAGACGGACGACCAGGCTGAACACGCGCAGATCGTCGAGGTTCGGTGATTTATTCACGATTCGTGGAAAGTCGATTAACCTTTCGTGCGATTTTAATCCGAATGGAAATAAATAAAATGGCGTGACGTGCCACTGCATCCCCGGCAGCAGGCCGACCAGCCAAGGAGCTTTGCATGACCGACAGGACTTACAGAATTGCCGTGATCCCCGGCGACGGCATCGGCCGTGAAGTGATGCCCGAGGGCCTGCGCGCGCTCGACGCCGTGACCGCGCGCTTCGGCATCCGCTTCGATTTCGTGCAGATCGACTGGGCGAGCTGCGACTACTACGCGCAGCACGGCCAGATGATGCCGGACGACTGGAAGGCGCAACTGTCGGGCATGGACGCGATCCTGTTCGGCGCGGTCGGCTGGCCCGCAACGGTGCCCGATCACATTTCGCTGTGGGGCTCGCTGCTGAAATTCCGCCGCGAGTTCGACCAGTACATCAACCTGCGGCCCGCGCGCCTGTTCGACGGCGTACCGTCGCCGCTCGCCGGCCGCCGCCCGGGCGACATCGATTTCATGATCGTGCGCGAGAACACCGAGGGCGAATATTCGTCGGTCGGCGGCACGATGTTCGAAGGCACCGACCGCGAAGTCGTGATGCAGCAGTCGATCTTCACGCGTCACGGCACCGAGCGCGTGCTGAAATTCGCGTTCGAGCTCGCGCAGCGGCGCGCGAAGCGTCTCACCGTCGCGACGAAGAGCAACGGCATCGCGATCAGCATGCCGTGGTGGGACGCGCGCGCGGCCGAGATGGCCGAACGCTATCCCGAAATCGCCGTCGACAAGCAGCACATCGACATCCTGTGCGCGCGCTTCGTGCTGCAGCCGGACCGCTTCGACGTCGTCGTCGCGTCGAACCTGTTCGGCGACATCCTGTCGGATCTCGGGCCGGCCTGTACGGGCACGATCGGCATCGCGCCGTCGGCGAACCTCAACCCGGACCGCACGTTTCCGTCGCTGTTCGAACCCGTGCACGGTTCGGCGCCCGACATCGCGGGGCAGTACATCGCAAATCCGGTCGCGATGATCTGGTCCGCGGCGATGATGCTCGACTTCCTCGGCAACGGCGCCGGCCGCGAACGCGAAGCGCACGATGCGATCCTCGCCGCGATCGAGGACGTACTGCGCGCCGGGCCGCATACGCGCGATCTCGGCGGCAACGCGGGGACGCAGGAAGTGGGCGAGGCGATCGCCGCGCGGATCGCAGGCTGACGGTCGGGCCTGGAAACGACTGCATGAATCAACTTGCGGTGAGCAACATACGATGCCGCCGCGCACCCGTGCAGGTTCCGATGCGTGCGCGGTGAATTCGAGCGGTGAGCAACGACACACCGCAGCGCGCACGGCTTGCAGTGTCTGTCGTCGAAATCGGTTCGATCGGTGAGTGGTATATCACGTTCACGCACACCGATCGCCAACCACTGTCGAAACAGTTCGATCGGTGAGATGCATCCCGTCGTGATGCACACCGTTGCGCGTCGATACGTGCATCAGGCGACATGTCCGTTTTGCGCGGGGGTGATGCCGCATCGTTCCGCGCGAAGCACACAGTTCGACGCGACATGTCACGTGGTCCCGAAAAATCTCACCTTCAGCGCATCGGCTCCCGAATTTCCTCACCATCGGACTCGGATGATACGTTCGTCGATCCGCTGAACAGGCCCGTCGAGAACTTCACAGCCCGAGATCGGACAACCCTGGATGATCGTCCGGACGGCGGCCGAGCGGCCAGTGATAAAGACGGTCCGCCTCGCGAATCGGCAGGTCGTTGATGCACGCGTGACGATGCGCCATCAGCCCGTTTTCATCGAACTCCCAGTTTTCGTTGCCGTACGAACGGAACCAGTTGCCTGCATCGTCATGCCATTCGTACGCAAAGCGCACCGCGATGCGACTGCCGCCGAATGCCCACAGCTCCTTGATCAACCGGTAGTCGAGCTCGCGCGTCCATTTCCGCTGCAGCAGCCCGACGATCTCGTCGCGGCCGGTCACGAATTCCGCGCGATTGCGCCATCGGCTTTGCGGCGTGTAGGCGAGCGACACGCGCTGCGGATCGCGCGTGTTCCACGCATCCTCGGCTGCACGCACCTTCTGGCGTGCCGATTCGAGCGTAAAGGGCGGAACGGGCGGACGGACTTCGGGGGAAGCGGACATGGATTTGCTCCTGTTCAGGGTTCTGGCCGCGGACACCCGCGGCCGGTTCGGATTCGCTGCATCGACTACCGCGAAACGGTGTCGAGCAGCAGTTCGGCCGTCGCGCGCGCATCGCGCGCGGCGTTGGCATCGCCGCTGACGAGCGCCACGCCGATCGCGCCGTCGATCAGCACGAGCCACTGACGCGCAAGACGCGCGAGCCCGCGGCGCTCGATTCCCGTTGCGTCGGCGTACGCATTGAACCGCTCGCGCACGAATGCCAGCAGGCGCGCCTTGTGCATACGCGCGACGACGCGCACGGGATCGTCGGCGTCGGGAATCTCGCCCGACGCGTTCAGGAACGCGCAGCCATGAAAGTCGGGCTGCCCGAACCAGTCGCGCAGCACGTCGAACATGCCGAGCAACTGCGCGCGCGGCGCATTGCCGCGCGCATGGGTTGCATCGACGAACCAGCGCATCCAGCGCTCGTCGCGGCGTTCGAGCGCGGCGACCACCAGCGCCTCTTTCGATTCGAACTGCGAATAAAAGCTCTTTCGTGCCGCTCCGGACCGCTTCACGATCGCGTCGACACCCGTTGCGTGGATGCCGCCCGAATAGATCAGCGCTTCGGCCGCATCGAGCAGCCGGTCGCGAACGCCCGGTTCGCCGGAAGTATCGTGTCGTGTGTTCATGCGTTTACGGTAGAACGATCGTTCTCCGTCGTCAACTCCTGCGTGAAATGGCCATATCGGCGAAAGGGCTGAATCGCGGCCTGGCCGCGCGACGCGGCCCGCCGCGTTTACGACATTTTTTCTTGAAGCGGATGCGTGACGCTCACTACACTTCGGTCACCCTGTCTGGGCGAAAGGACATCATGCAGCGACCGGAATCCGCGCGCCCCGCGCGCGCTTATGCGGCTTACGCCAAGCGGCTCGACGGCCGCGTCGTCGTGCGGCGCTTCGATCCGCGCAGCGATTCGTACGACGCGCTGACCGCGCTGCTGCATCGCGCGTTCGCGGCGCTCGGCGCGCTGGGCTTCAACTGCCCGTGCGTCGATCAGCCCGCATCGGCGACACGCGAACGTGTGCTTACCGGCGAGTGTTTCGTCGCGCTCGGCAACGCGCATCTGGTCGCGACGATGACGATGCATTCGCACGATCCCGATTCGCGCTGCGATCCGTATCGCAGCCGGCACGTCGCAACGCTCGGCCAGCTGGCCGTCGATCCCGTCTGGCAGCAACGCGGCATCGGCCGCTCGCTGCTCGCGTTCGCGCAACGGCGGGCGGCCGCGCGCGGCGCGACGCACCTCGCGCTCGACGCGCCGTACGCAGCGGTCCGGCTCATCGATTTCTATCGTCGCGAAGGATTTCAACCGGTCGACGTGATGCGTTTTCCGGGACACAACTACGACAGCGCGATCCTGTGCAAATCCGTCGGCGTTGCGGACGACCGCATGCGTGCCTGCGACACGGCGCAGATCGACGTTGCGCGGCAAGCCGGTGCGGCGTCATGAAACACGAAGTGCAGAAGCATGATGGCGATAACGATCGCGCGCAGTTCGCCGTCAGGCAGGCACGCGTGCGTGCGGCGCTGCGACTGCGCGGCGTGATGAAGCTGACGATCGTCACGATCGCGGCCGCGCATGCGCTGACGTTCGCGTTCGAAGGCCTGCTCGTCGCCGCCGGTTTCGCGCCCGAAACCGCGACGTTGCTGCTGTTCCGCTTCGTGACCTGTGCGCTCGTCAGCTTCTGGCTGCAAGCCGATGCGTCGCGCGCCTGTCGGTATGCATCGCAGCACGGGTTCGTCACGGTTTCCGGCACGCACGGCGATCTGATCGACGTTGCGCCGCAGTGCCCGAAGCGCTGGCTCGTCGTGTTGCATCTCCAGCTCGAGCCGCGATGGTTGACGGGTGAACAGAGCAAGTAGCGATCCGCGCACCGCTCGATGCGGATTGCGTTGTGGATGAGTGAGTCGGAACGAGGTTCACCGACTCACGGTTGACGTCCCGGTTCGGCACGGCATTGCATGCGGTGTGTAGCGAGCGATCGCCCGACAAGCGAAGCAGGGAAGCATGCGGAAGAGGAAAAACAGGCGCCGAATGGCGTGATGGGGGGAAGCGGTGTGAGGGCTGACAGGTGAAGCGAACGCGCGATTGTGATTCACCGATGTGCGATCGCGTCGCGATTCGACGCGCAAATACAGCTCCCGAATAATCTCACCTCAAGCCCGGATTCGCGCGTTCCGATCTCGACGACACACGTGCAAACGAAAGCGGGGCAGGCGGCGAACGGGCCGCGCCGCCCCTTCGGCACTCAGGCCGTCCAGTCGAGAATCACCTTGCCGCTTTCGCCGGACAGCATCGCGGCGAAGCCTTTCTCGTAATCGTCGGCCGCAAAGCGATGCGTGATGATCGGCGACAGGTCGAGGCCGCTCTGCAGCATCGCGACCATCTTGTACCAGGTCTCGAACATCTCGCGGCCATAGATGCCCTTGATCTCGAGCCCCTTGAAGATCACCTGGTTCCAGTCGATCGCCGTCTGCGCGGGCGGGATGCCGAGCAGCGCGACCTTGCCGCCGTGGTTCATCGCCTCGAGCATGCTCGTGAACGCGCTTGGCACGCCCGACATCTCGAGGCCGACGTCGAAGCCTTCGGTCATGTGCAGGTCGGCCATCACGTCGCGCAGCGACTCGCGTGCGACGTTGACCGCGCGTGTCGCGCCCATCTTGCGCGCAAGTTCCAGCCGGTAGTCGTTGATGTCGGTGATGACGACGTTGCGCGCGCCGACGTGCTTCGCGATCGCGACGGCCATGATGCCGATCGGGCCCGCGCCGGTGATCAGCACGTCTTCGCCGACGAGGTTGAACGACAGCGCCGTGTGCGTCGCGTTGCCGAACGGATCGAAGATCGACGCGAGATCGTCGGAGATCTCGGGCGGAATCTTGAACGCGTTGAACGCCGGAATCGCCAGATACTCGGCGAACGCGCCTTCGCGGTTCACGCCGACGCCGACCGTGTTGCGGCACAGATGCCGGCGCCCCGCACGACAGTTGCGGCAGAAGCCGCACGTGATGTGGCCTTCGCCGGACACGCGATCGCCGATCGCGAAGCCGCGCACTTCCTGCCCCATCTCGACGATCTCGCCGACATATTCGTGACCGACGTGCATCGGCACGGGAATCGTCTTCTGCGCCCAGTCGTCCCACTTCCAGATATGGATGTCGGTGCCGCAGATCGCCGTGCGGCGGATCTTGATCAGCACGTCGTTGTGGCCGACTTCGGGGCGCTTCACGCGCGTAAGCGTGAGGCCGGGGCCGCGCTCGAGCTTTGCCAGTGCTTTCATGGTCGCGCCTCCGTCAGACGATGCCGAGCGACTTGCCGACGCGCACGAACGCGGCAACCGCCTGGTCGATCTGTTCGGGCGTATGCGCGGCGCTCATCTGCGTGCGGATGCGTGCGCGGCCGCGCGGCACGACGGGGAACGAGAAGCCGATCACGTAGACGCCTTCGCCGAGCAGCTTGTCGGCCATGTTCGTCGCGAGCTGCGCGTCGCCGAGCATCACCGGGATGATCGGATGCGCACCGGGCACGAGCGTGAAGCCCGCTTCGGTCATCTGCTCGCGAAAACGCGCGCCGTTCTCGCGCACGCGCTCACGCAGCTTCGCGCCTTCGTCGCTGCCGAGCAGTTCCAGCACCTTCAGCGATGCCGCGGCGATGCTCGGCGTGAGCGTGTTCGAGAACAGATACGGGCGCGAGCGCTGGCGCAGCAGTTCGACGACCTCGCGGCGCGCGGCGACGTAGCCGCCCGATGCGCCGCCGAGCGCCTTGCCGAGCGTGCCCGTGATGATGTCGACGCGGCCTTCGACGCCGCAATGCTCGGGCGTGCCGCGGCCGTGCGCGCCGATGAAGCCGACCGCGTGGGAATCGTCGACCATCACGAGCGCGCCGTAACGATCGGCGAGATCGCAGATGCCTTTCAGGTCGGCGATGATGCCGTCCATCGAGAACACGCCGTCGGTCGCGATCAGCTTGTGGCGCGCGCCCGCCGCATCGGCTTCCTTGAGCTTCGCCTCGAGATCGGACAGGTCGTTGTTCCGGTAGCGGAAGCGCTTCGCCTTGCACAGGCGGATGCCGTCGATGATGCTCGCGTGGTTCAGCTCGTCGCTGATCACCGCGTCGTTCTCGTCGAGCAGCGTCTCGAACAGCCCGCCGTTCGCATCGAAACAGCTCGAATAGAGGATGCTGTCCTCGGTGCCGAGAAACGCGGCCAGCGCGCTTTCCAGTTGCTTGTGCACGGTTTGCGTGCCGCAGATGAAGCGCACCGATGCCATGCCGAAGCCGTCCTGGTCGAGGCCGGCTTTCGCCGCGTCGATCAGGCGCGGATCGTTCGCCAGACCCAGATAGTTGTTCGCGCAGAAATTGAGCACGCCGGCACCGCCGGCAAGCCGCACGGCCGCCGCCTGGGGACTCGCGATCTCGCGCTCGGTCTTGTAAAAACCGTCCGCGCGGATCTGGTCGAGCGTCCCGCGCACCTGGGCGAGAAAGGCATCACGCATCGCAAAGCTCCTGACAGGGATTCGCATTCCGCGGCGCGTCGCTCGTGGCGGCGGCGCAACGGCCTGCTACTGTTATAGTCGGTCGTTCGGTTGACCGCATTTATCCGATATTCCGAACTAGAATTCGAAATACCGAACAACTCTAAGCGAACGGAATCCAAATGGCAAGTTCCTCCGGATCGCGGCGCCCGCCTGCCGGCGCCGCATCGCAGCCGCCGGCCGCCACGCCGCCGCGTGTTGGCGAGCAGATCCAGCGACTGCGCAACGAGCGCAAGCTGACGCTCGACGACCTGTCGCGCGCGGCCGGCGTATCGAAATCGATGCTCTCCGAGATCGAGCGCGACAAGGCCAACCCGACGATCGCCGTCGCCTGGCGGCTGACCAACGCGCTCGGCATCACGCTCGACGAGCTGTTCTCGCAGCCGAAGGCGCCGGAGACGATCCGTGTAGACGGCCCGCACGACATTCCGACGCTCGCCGGGCACGACGGCCGGTACCAGTTGCGTGTGTGGGGCCCGATCGATCTCGCCGGCAAGTTCGAGTGGTACGAGCTGACGCTGCCGGGCGGCGGCGCACTCGTATCGAACGCGCACGAACCCGGCACGCGCGAGCACCTCACCGTGCTGCAGGGCGCGATGGAAATCGAAGCCGCATCGGCCAGCCGACGCCTGAAGGCCGGCGACACCGCGCGCTACCCGGCCGACGAGCCGCACGCGATCCGCAATCCCGGCAAGGCCGAAGCGCGGGCACTGCTGATCGTGATACATCGCTGACGGCGCGTATAGCTGGCCAAAGAGCCAGTTGCGGAAAGTACTGTATGTTTGTACAGTATACGGACATTCCGCCATGCATGGGCCGGAGCCGGCGCACGGAGGCGCCCGCCCCGGTCGACAGGAGCCTGCGATGACAGAAGAACAAGATTTGGCCGCGCTCAGCTTCAAGGCTGCCGCACACGACCTCGAGCTGATCGTTCGCCATATTGCCGGGCGCTATATACGTCAGCGCGTCCCGCTGACATGGCGCCTGCTGCACGCGATCGAAGCCGAGGCACTCGCCGATCTCGGCTTTGCCAGCCGGCACGAGGCCGGTATGCGCCAATTGTTCGAACGGCCGTCGGACATGGCGTTTCCCGAAACGGACGATCCGATCGACTTCGGGCGCTCGAATGCGCTGCCTGCCGTCTTTTCGTTCGCGGTTCTCGCATACGAAGCGGCGGCAACGTCGCATGACACGGCGCCCCGCGAGCGCGCTCATCGCCAGTCCAAGGCGTGGGGCGACTGACTGCCAACCCAGGCCGCCGCGCATGGCGGCCTGTCCAGCCTCTTGCTGCCCGAGACGTTGCGGAAAGGGCTACCATATACGCAACTAACGGAATAAATAACATGTCCCTTTCCACCTCTCCCGACACCCCGGCCCGCCCGGAAGAGAAGGATCTGTTCGACCGTGGCGCGTCCGACTGGATCGTGTCACCCGAAGCCGCATTCGATGCGTGGCTGGCCATGCAGGACTATCGCCGCTCGTCGGCCGATGTCTATCGCGCACAATGGGGCGCGTTTCTCACGTGGATGCGCGCGCATCAGAAAAATCTGGCAACGGTCGATACGGCGACGATCGCGAACTTCGTCGGCGAATTGCCGATCCGGAAAACCCAGCGATTGCGCTATCTGCGGCTGATCGAGCGTGTACTCGACCACATCCGGCGCACCGAGTATGCGTCGACCAACCCGGCCCGTTTCATTGCTCAGGATGGCGAAGCGAACTGGCGCAAGGCGCGCGACAATGAGCCGACCGGTTTCCTGACGCCGGCCGAACGCGCAACGTTGCTCGCGTATCTGTTTTCGCCGATCGGCGTATCCGGTTCCGCGTACTGGAAAGAGCGGCGCGACCGCGCGCTCGTGGCCGCGTTTCTCGGTGCCGGCATTAAAACCGGCGAAGCGCGTGCGCTTACGATTAGTTGCGTCAATACGAGCGGAACATCGCTGCAGATCCAGTCGGCGCATCCGGCTTACGCGCGCGAAACCCATCTGGCGTCATTCGCGATCGCGCTGCTCGAAGCGTGGCTCATAGAGCGCAAGCGCCAGGAAATTCCGGGCGAGCTCGTGTTTCCTGCGTCGCATGCCGGGCGGCCGATGCACAAGGCGACGATGCTGCGCGCCATCGATGCGATCGTCGAATCGGCCGGGCTCACGTCGTCGCGCACCGCGCGCGCGAGCCCGCAGACGCTGCGCAATACCTACGCGGCCGAACTGTTCGAAAATGACGCGCCGCCCGAACGAGTCGGCAAATGGCTGGGCTTCATGCGGCCGATCTCGTCGAACCGCCTGCATCGCGCATGGAAAAACTGGCGCGATGGCCTGACCGACAGCAACGGTGACGGTGACGCGTCCGACAGCGACGAAACTCACTGATACGGAAACGGCTGCTCCCGCGACACGATCCGTGAGCAGCCTTGCGCGGCGCAGCCTCACCGTTTCACAGCTCCCGAAAAACCTCACCTCAAGCGCCCCGGATCGTCTCACCTGTGCAGGTGCCGTCGATCTTCTGGTCAGGTGTGCGCAAAACGCGCGATAGCTTCAAATCGGGACGGCCATGCGCCCGAAGCGTGCTCGCATTCCGGGCATGCCACTTCAAAACCCTCGTCGCTCTGCGACAGTTCCGGTTCGCCGTCGCAACGCGGGCACTGGGCCGGCACCGGAATCTCTTGATCCAGCGACGTACCGATCGCGGCAAACGCTTCCGCATCCAGTTGCCCCGCATCGGCCAGGCGCCGGATCAGCGCGGCAATTTCCGGATTCATCCCGCGGCTCGCGCGCAACGAACTCGCGTCGCGCGTCGCACGTTCCAGTTCGTCGCTCTGGCTGCGCAACTGTTCTTCGAGCCGGTCGGCGCGTGCCTTGGCCGAGCTCAGTTGCTGAAGGAAATCGAATTCCTTGCGCTGGACGTCGCGTAAACCGCTCTGGTAGGTCGACGCCATGCTGCGCAGCGAGTCCAGCTCGACCAGCATCGGCTTGACGCGGCGTTCTGCTTCGGCCACCGCGTCCTTGATTTGCTGGGCGTAGTGCTCGGTGCGCTGCTGCAATTCGGCTTGCAGCGCATCGATGCGGTCGCGCAGCACGGCGTTTTGCGCCTGTTCGGCGTCGACGCGGCCCGCGGCGACGGCCAATTCCTTCTCCAGTCGGGCGACTGTGGTGAGCAACGTCGCTTCGCTTGCCGAACCGTGCGTCGTCTGTGATGCGAGCTGAACCTCGAGTTCGGTTACGCGCGCCTGCAGTTGCTCGTTCCGGGCTTCGCCGCGCGCGAGCGCGCTTTCGAGCGTCTCATGGCGGACGGTTGCATCGCGCAACCGCTGTTCGGCATCGGCAATGCCGGCACGAACCTGTTCGCGGTCGCCATCGAGACTGTCGCGTGCCGCTTTCAACGCTTCTTCATAGAGCGCGCCGAGCAGCGCACCGGCTTTTTCCTCGACGGCCTTCGGAATTGCCGCACCGTCGAGCCTGATCTTCGACGCAGAACGGATACGCTCCCAGAAATGATCGATGTCTTTCGGGATGTCGCTGGCGCTGCCGGTTTGGGTGAGATCGCGGACGTTGGCGGCGGACGGCCGGATACCGAGATCGAAGAACAGGCGCTTGCACGCATGCAATGACAATTCCTGGCGCCGCGCACCGCTTGCACGCAGCGATTCCAGTTCGTCCCGAATGACTTGGCGCATTTCGTCCAGGGTCATGGCAGAGCTCGTAGACATTGAAATGTGGCAATCATAACGAAATACGTATCTATTGATACCTGTTTTAGGTCGACGTTGCGAATTTACGTCGCTTCGCACAGAAATCGGGTCTGTGAGCTTATCTGGACGAACGTGGTCCAGAATTCCGTGAAACAAAGCGAAGAAAGTCAGCCAAGTCTTTGTAATACAAGCGTTTTCCAGCAGATCCCGAAAATCGTCATTTGTTTCACATGATGGCGGATCCGATTCCCTGTGGGTGTTCAGGGTTTGGGGTCTCTGTGGAAAACTCGTCAGCCGATGTCTTGAGAGTATTAGAAGTAAACACCCTTGAACCCTTAGTTAAAAACGTTAACGCCATGGCGCAGCCTTATGTAGCAAGGCTTTCCGGCCGACAAGGTGAAGTTTTACGGGAGCCAAGGTGATCTTCTGCGGGAGCTGACGTGATGGGGTTCAGGGAGCTGCGTGAGCCGTTGCAGGAAAGGTCGTGAGCGGATTCGGGATCACAGTGAAACACGAGATTTCCCAAAGGTGAGGGTTTTCGGGGCCTCACAGCCACAGAACCCGCGCTGTGCCTGACTGCACAGTTTTCTGCCTGTGCAGACATAGGTGAGAATTTGCGGGACCCTCTTCGCGCCCCGATTCTGCCCATCTTTTAGGCAATTTTGGCAAAAGGTGAGGTTTCACGGGACTCCACGGGAATTTGGTGTGAGGATTTCCGGGAAACGAATGCCATTTTGCACAGCAAAAGTGCTCTCCGGGGCCTGTGATGCACTAAAGGTGAGGCTTTTCGGGAGGGAAATCCGGATTTTCCTGCCCCGATCGCGCTAAGGTGAGCTTTTTCGGGGCATGGATCACAGGCTGTGGTCGTGGTCACAGGTGAGCATTTTCGGGAACGGTATTTGCTCGAAAAATGGTCAAAGGTGAGGCTTTTCGGGACCGGTGAGTGGTCGGATTCGCCGAAAAGCCCGCCAGGACTGGAAGAAATCTCGTTTTTGCTGTGCCCCTTTTTGGCACAGGTGAGAATTTTCGGGGGCTGACATACGGTTGTCGTATGAAGGACTCCCGTCGAAAGGTGAGGCTTTTCGGGGGATGTCTGCCGGGCACAGCCAAATGCCTTCTGTGCATAAGTATCGGAAGGCATTGGAGTTTTTGATACCGCGACAGTTGCGGTGAGGTTTTTCGGGAGCCGTTCCCGTGCCCGTTGCTGTGCCGCATTTTTTCAATGAGGTGAGCGTTTTCAGGAGGCTCCGGTAGCCAATCCCGCGTGTGCCGGACATTCGGCGGCATCGAGACGAAAGGACAAGCTGTGCTCAAGGTGAGTATTTTCGGGACCTGACTCGATTTGGGCGCTGTACAATGCGCGCCCGGGCCGGCAAAGCAGGCCCGATCGGGTGGCGCGGGCCGGTTTCGACGGCGCGTTTCCGGGTGCCGGATGCGATCACGATTTCCTGGGGAGCCGTGCCTGTACATGCATACAGCCCGAGGCGGCGCGATCCGGGACGTTCCGTGAGGTGCGATCGCGACCCTGTGGCGAACTCACGGACGTGCAGTCGCAAAATTGCGACAAATCGAAAGGTGAGCCGATACGGGAGCGAGTTTCGCACGTGTCATGCACAGGGGAAATTCTGTGAATCGGCGCATCCCGCGGCACGTCTGGACGAGTCTGGAGCGCCGCAATTCCGGACCGGTGAGCGTTTTCGGGAGCGGTTGGGGTGAGTGCCATTTAGCACGCGCGCTTCACCGGCTATGGTGAGCATGTCGTTCTGGACGCACATCACCGCAGGCGCTATCCTTCCGGAAAACTTCTCCTCCGACCCGACGTATGGCCACGACGAAGCGCGCCAAGAAAACCGATGTGGATGTGGTGAGTGCCAGTTCGGCCGAGTTGCGCAAGGCCGTCGAGGCGATCGCAATTCAGCCGAAGAGCGGCAAGATCACACTCCTGACCCGCAAGCTGTTCAACGTCCTGCTGGCCGTCGCGCAGCAGGCCGACGATTCGGGCGATACGTATCGCGCGCTGCTGTCGGATATCGTCGCAAACTCCGCCTTCGATTCGAACGACACCGCGCTGGTGAAGGAACACCTGCGCCGCATGGTGTCGGTGCAGGTCGAATGGAGTACGGGGACGTCGAGCCAGAAGCCGGGCCGCAAGTGGGGGATCTCGACGCTGATCGCCGACGCGGAAATTCTCGAGGATCCGGCGACCCGCCGCGTGTGGGTCGAATTCTCGTTCGCGCCGAAGATCAAGAAAAAGCTGCTCGACCCGGTCCAGTATGCGCGCCTGAGCCTGCAGTTCCAGAGCCAGCTGCGCAGCAGTGCCGGCCTCGCGCTCTACGAGATCTGCGTGCGCTATCTGACGAATCCGAGCCACCTGACGATGCGCGAGCCGTGGGAATGGTGGCGGCCGATCCTGTCGGGCACGCCCGACACCGAAGCCGGCGACGAGGCGAAGCGCGAGTACAAGTACTTCAAGCGCGACTATCTGCGTCCGGCGATCGCGGAAGTCAACGCGGTCACCAACATCTTCGTCGAGCTGATCGAGCACCGTGAAGGGCGCCGGGTCGCGGAGATCCAGTTCCGCGTGACCGAGCGCAAGCAGCCGATGCTCGCGCTCGACGAACACCCGAACGTGTTCGACAGCACGCTGGTCGACCGGATGGTGAAACTCGGGATCCCGCTGAAGGAAGCGCAGACGCTCTACGCGGACAGCGAAGAGAACCGGATTCGCGCCGCACTGCAGATGACCGAGCAGCGGATGCGCAGCACGACGCTGCCGCCGGTGCGCAGCGCGCCGGCGCTGTTCAAGGACGCGCTGAAGAAGGGATATGCGCCGCCGGTCGAGTCGGTCGACGCGCTGCCTGCCGGCACGCCGTCCGCGAAGGTTGCAGCGGCGCAGCCGGACGATCTGAAGGCGCGCCTGCTGAGCGAATTCTCGGCGTTCCGTCGCAAGGAAGCGAAGGTGCTGTACGAGGAGCAGGGGGACGCCGAACGCGAAGTGGCCCGCGAGTCGTTCGAGTCGGAGGCGCTGCCGACGATGGGCACGCATCTGCGCGACGACTGGCGCAAGCGCGGCCTCGATTCCAAGCTGGCCGAGACGGCCTTTTTCGACTGGCTGGCCCAGAAGACCTGGGGCGAGCCGACGGACGGCGACCTGCTGTCGTTCACGCTGAACCAGTCGCGGGCCGCCTGAGGCCCACTCAGGCCCGCTGACGGGCCGGCCGCCGGCCGGCTCGGCCGGGCGGGCCCGGCGTCTTCACCAGGCCTTGCCGGCCGCTTCCATCACTCCGACAACAGCATCCGCTCGAGCTGCTCGAGGATCGCGTCGCGCTTGTCCTTCGGGAGGCCGCGCAGGCGCAATTCGATGCGGTCTTCGCCATACGACTTCAGGTCGCCGACCGACTTGCCGCCGAGCTTGATCTCGAGACGCTGCGCGTAGCGCTGACGGCCCGCGGCCTTCGGCGTCTCCTGCGCGGCGACGCGGCCCTTGACGATGTCCGACACCTGGCGCGTGCTGAGATCGTCCGACACGATCTTGTTGATCAGCCGCAGCGTGGCCTCGGTGCCGCGCGCATTGTGATAGCGGCCGACCTGATACGCCATGTTCGAACCGAAGCGATCGGGACGCGCGACCATTTCCTGCATGATGGCTTCCGGCAACTTTCCGATCGACAGCGCGACGGCCACCGTCGACTCGTCGAGGCCGAGATGCTCGGAGAGTTCCTTCTGGCTCTGGAAATGCTTGTCGTCGAGGAAGCGGCGCCACACGACGGCGTTGTCGAACACCGTCTGCGAATCGCGCTGGACGTTCAGATCGTAGCCGAGCTTGTAGCTCTGGATACCGATCGGCACGTCGATCACGATCGCCTTCACCGATTCCTTGTTTGCTTCCTTCAGCGCCCGCACGCGACGGCCGCCGTCGCTGACGAAATACGTGCCCGGATTGTCGTAATCCGGAATCACGTGGATCGCCTGCTGCTGCCCCTGCTTCGCGAGGTTGACCGCGAGTTCGGCAATCGACGACTTCAGATAGAAGTGCCGCGGATTGAACGGGCTATGCTTGATCGCCTTCAGCGACAGCTCGATCACCTGCCCCGGGGCATAGCGGTTCTCGAGGCGCCATGCGCGATATTGCTGCGATTCGTCGATCGACGAATCGAGCGTGAGTTCGGGAGCGGGCGGCAGCGCGATGTCTTTCTTCGCGGATTTGGTCGGTGCCGCGGTGGGCGTCTCGGACTTGACGATGCCGTCAATCGCATTGAGCCGATCGAGCGCCGTGCGCTTCTCGCTCGTCGTGATATCCGGGCGCGCTTGGAATCCTTTTGCAAATTGGGAAGGTTTCATGTGACTCCTTTGTGCGCATAAAGTCAGGGCAGCATGGCGACGATTTCGTCGGCACATGCGCGAATTTCGGCGGCGGCGAGCTTGCCGCCGCGATCGTTCATCTGCAGCACGGTCTGACCGAGCGCCATCGCCTGCTTGTACGCTTCCCGCGTCGGGATCTGCGTTTTCAGCAACGGGAAGCCGAGCTCTTCGAGCGCGCGCTTGAGCTCGCGGGTCAGCATGCGCTTCTCTTCGGTCTTGTTCAGCAGGAATACCGCGCGGAGGTCTTCGTTCATGACCTGTGCCTGCTGGATCAGCTTGACCAGCCCGACGCTCGACCAGTAATCGGCCGGCGACGACGAAGTCGGGATCACCGCAATCGATGCGGCCAGCAGGACAACGCCGGATACCTTCTCGGTGATGGACGGCGGACAGTCCACGACGATGATGTCGTAGTCGTTGATGAACTTCTTGATCTCGCGATGGATCTGGCCGTCGGCTTCGGCAAGGTTGACGACCGGAAACGGAATGCCGGTGTCGCTGTCGCCGGATGCACTCGACCAGTGAACCAGGGTGTTTTGACGGTCTGCGTCGATGACGAGGATGCGCTTCCCTTTCTCATGGAACGCGGCGCCGAGGTGCATGGCAATCGTGCTTTTGCCGACACCACCTTTTTGTTGAGTGACTGCAATGATTTCCGCGGCCAATTTTCACTCCTATTTTGGTCGTTGGAATTCTACAGGACGATATTTATATTTCAATGAAATTGTCGTTCGACAACTACGCGTTAGCCATTCGGGCTATCGGTTTATGCGCATAAACGAACCGGCGATGATCGGACGGCGTGGCTGATGTCCGCGGACGTCGATGAACCGCGCGATGGCTGCGTCGTCACAAAGTGCATCGTCGGTACGCGCAGCGGGTTGCCGGCGATATCGAAGTGGGCTGCCCTTTCGGGTGACGGTGGTGGATGGTCGCCTGCGGCCTGGCGAGTTTGTGCGCATAAACTCTGTCGCGACCGGGGAGGCCAATCATGTGGCAGGACAGTCGCTCATTGTCGAGCGCGGGCGTGATCCTATTCGCCCAGGCCAGATATGCAGCTCGGTAGGCGCGCCATTGAGCCTCTGGGCATCGGCATCACGCCATACCGAGCCGCAACGTTTATGCGCATAAACCGCGGTCGATGGATGGCGAATGCCGAGCGACCATGTGCCGACCCTGCATGAATTCGGCAAACGGGGATGCCCCGCCACGGCAGCCCATCGATGCGATGATCGCTTCGGTGCCGTGACTGTCGACGCTCGTCGGCGCGATGAATCGCCCGGTGCCCTGTCGAGCGATCGCTGGCTTTATGCGCATAAACCAATCGGCATACCACGCAAGCGCCTGCGCTTTTCGCCACCCGTGCACGCATCACGATGCGTAGGCTCACGAATCCTTATCCTTGCCGCACGACTTTATGCGCATAAACACATCAGTCCTTTGAAGCGTATCCACGATACAACGCCTCTCCCGTGACCCTTGTCGCCGGCGGAGTCTTCCCGTCAACCGGCCTCCCCAAAACATCGAATCCGCGCACGGCTACCCCATCGCCGCCCCCACCGAAACACCCGATCCAGACTGGCTACAATACAGCCCTCTCCCATCCAGACCTGAATGATGATCACGATCTATCACAACCCCCGGTGCTCGAAATCACGCGAGACGCTTGCATTGGTCGAGACGCTGAACACGACCGGCACGCCGGTGAACGTCGTCGAATACCTGAAGACGCCGCCGACGGTCGAGGAACTGGAAGCGCTGCATCGGCAACTCGGCCGCCCGGTTCGCGACATGCTGCGCGACGGAGAGGAGCCGTACAAGACACTGGATCTGGCACGCGCGGATCTGACCGATGCGCAAGCCTACGAGGCGATTGCTGCTCATCCGGTTTTGCTGCAGCGTCCGATCGTCGTCTATCGCGGGAAGGCGGCCATCGGCCGGCCGCCCGAATCGGTGCAGGCGCTGTTCGAATAATTCTTGCCCGGCGTATTTTTCTTACTGCATCAGCCCGGCGTGCACGCCAGCAATCGAAGCCGGTGGGATCGCCGGGCAGCGCACACCCACAGCCCGGACGACAGCGGCAACGCGGGCCGGATCTAGCCCGCCCCGGACGACGTGTCGTCGTCGCCCGGTTCCCGCCCCGCCGCCGCTTTCGCGGCCGTCCGCAGCAGTGCAATCTGCCCGCGATAGGCTCTGCAGCCACTGCAGGTCGGCAGGTGCACGCGCACCTGCAGGCGCTCATGCAGGGTCAGATGCCGGTCCAGCGCATCCGACAGCAGTCGCGTCACGTCAGTACATTTCCCCGGCAGCATCTTCGGTCGTCAGTCCTTTTTCGCTCAGGCAGGTTCGCAGGCGCGTGCGCGCCCGATACAGCAGCACGCTGCAATGATTCGTCGTCAGCGTCAATTCGCTGCAGATGTCCGTCATCTCGACGTCGAGGAATTCGCGCATCATGAACACGCGCCCGATCTGCTCCGGAAGATGGTCGAGGCAGACTTGGAACAGCGTCCAGAACTGCTGCTGCTGCAACAGCGTTTCGGGGCGCGGCCACGGCCGCGGCTTCGCATGCGCGGCCCAGTGCCCGTTTTCCTTGAACAGCTCGCGATCGAGCACGGATTCGCCGTCGAGCTCGGCGTCGAGCGCGGACAGGCTCACCGTCCGCTGCCGCGCACGCAGCACGTCGATCAGCTTGTTGCGCAGGATGCCGAACACCCAGGTCTTGTGGGCCGACAGCCCCGCGAAATCGCCCGCGTGCGACCACGCGGCGGTCAGCGCTTCCTGCACGGCGTCTTCGGCCGCGTCGGCATCGCGGAGCTGGAGTCGCGCGAAGCGCAGCAGGTCGCGCCGCAGTTGCGCGAGATAAACGGGGTCGTCGTATGGGGACGGCATGTCAGGGTGGCAATGTCTCGAGGCGATCGCGCTTGCGTCACAGGGCGGGCGCATCGCGGTGCGAGCAGCTTACTGGGCGCGCTGCCGGCCTGCAACGTCTGTTCCGTCACGAATTCACGAAACCGGCGGGCGCGCTGCGCTATGCTTGCCGAAACCCGTATCGCGCACCGAAGGCGCCGCGCGGCGGGCAGTTTGTAACATCAGAACATAACGGTCGAGTTATCCACAATTTCTGTGGAAAACCTTGTGGAAAGTCGGCCGGACGGCCCCGTCGGGCGGTTCGCGGGCTGGCTTGCCTATAAACAGACCTTTGTCACCTGTTCGGAAGCAATCGATCCGATTCCTCACTCACCGGAAGGAGAACGTCATGTCCTATCGTATTGCGGTCGTCGTCGGCAGTCTGCGCCGCGCTTCGTCGAACCGCGCACTCGCGCACGCGTTGATCTCGCTCGCCCCCGCCGATTTTTCGTTCGAGTTCGTCGAGATCGGCGAACTGCCGCTGTACAGCCAGGACTACGACGCGGATTTCCCGGAAGTCGCGAAGCGCTTCAAGCAGTCGATCGAAGCCGCCGATGCGCTGTTGTTCGTCACGCCCGAGTACAACCGGTCGATTCCGGGCGTGCTGAAGAATGCGCTCGACTGGGGCTCGCGCCCGTGGGGTTCCAACTCGTGGTCGGGCAAGCCGGGCGCGGTGCTCGGCACGTCGCCGGGCGCGACGGGCACCGCGCTCGCACAGCAGCACCTGCGCAACGTGCTCGCGTACCTCGACGTGAAGACGCTCGGGCAGCCCGAGATGTTCATCAAGCACGACCCGGCGCGCATCGACGAGCAGGGCCAGATCGTCAGCGAGGACACCCGCAAGTTCCTGCAAGGCTTCGTCGATCGCTACGCGGGCTGGGTGCGCCTGCTGAAGGCGGCCTGACGACGCCGGCCTGATCGCGGCGGCCTTCAGGCCGCCGACGCCGGCGGCCGGCCCGCACGCGGCGGGTTACGTGCCGGTGTGCCGCGCGTCGCGCGCTTCGCGGATGCCCAGCAGGATCTCGTCGAGCAGCGCGATGTCGAACGGCTTCGACAGCACGCGGACGTTGACGGTGCGCGTGCGGTCGAGCTCCTCCGCATAACCCGTGACGAGAATCACGGGCAGCTTCCCCGGCCGCTTCTCGACCGCTTCGGCGAGGTCGATGCCGTTCAGGCGGCCCGGCATGTGGATATCCGAAATCACGAGGTCGAACGCGTCGTTCGCGGCCGCGCCTTCGATCAGGCGCAACGCGTCGTCGGCGGTGGGTGCATAGGTCACGCGGTGCCCGAGCAGCGAAAGCAGCGCTTCGGTGCCGGCCGCGACTTCGCTGTTGTCCTCGACGAGCAGCACGTGCAGCCCGGTGAGCGCGCTTGCGTCTTGCACGACGGCCTGCGGCCGCACGACGACGTCCTCGGCGCGCGCGCGCGGCAGGTAGAGGCGCACCGACGTGCCGGCGCCGACAGCGCTGTCGATCGTCGCGAGGCCGCCCGAGCGTTCGCAGAACGCGAACACCTGCGGCAGCCCGAGCCCCGTCCCCATCCCCTGCGCCTTCGTCGTGAACAGCGGTTCGAACGCGCGCGCAAGCACGTCGGGCGCCATGCCTGAACCCGTATCGTCGAGCGAGATCTGCACGAAATCGCCGGTCAGCGGAAAGCCGTCCTCGCGACGCAGCGTCACGTTGCGCGCGCCGACCGTGAAGCGGCCGCCGGTCGCCATCGCGTCGCGCGCATTGACCGCGAGGTTGATCACCGCGAGCTCGAGTTCCGCAACGTCGACGCGAATCGGCCAGACGCCGGGCTCGATCGCGACGACCAGCGACGATTTCGAACCGAGCGATGTCTTCAGCAGCTCGCGGCACGTGCCGACCCATTGCCCGATGTCGATCGTCTCGTTGTGCAGCGGCTGCTTGCGCGCGACGCCGAGGAGCTGGCGCGTGAGCGACTGCCCGTTCTTCAGCGCGCGTTCGATCGCGCCGAGTTCCTTGTCGAGATGCTGGACGCCGCGCCGCCGCGCGATCTGCACGTTGCTCGAGATGATCATCAGCAGGTTGTTGAAGTCGTGCGCGACGCTGCCGACGAGGTTGCCGAGCGCCTGCATCTTGCGCGACTGCCGGTACGCCGATTCGATCGAGCGCCGCATCGACGCTTCCGCCTGCCAGCGGTCCCACGCCTCCTCTTCCGCCTTCAGCCGCTTGAGCGACAGCCAGATCACGGACCACAGCGCGATCGACGGCGCGAACATCGAGATGAACAGCACGCTCAGGTGTTCGTACCATTCATGCCAGATCGCCGACGTGCGGTACGCGCACGACACATAGACGGGATAGCTGCCGACCTGGCGGTACGCGACGATCTCGCTGCTTGCGCCATCGTGGCGCACGCGCACGACGCCCGCGCGCGGATCGTTGCGCGCGTCGCCGAACGTGGCCGTGCGATCGGTATGCGCGAGCGACGGCGGCGGCGGATACGATGCGATCACCGCGCCGTCCGAGCGCGCGAGCGCCATCGTCATCGGCGTGCTCGCGCCGCCGAGCAGGTCGCGGTAGAACGCGTTGAAATACGACGATTTCAGCGCGATCGACACCATCCCGGCGAACGAACCGTCGCTATGACGCCGCGCGACGCCCGTGTTGAATACGGGAATGTTCTCGAGCTTGAGCGGCCCCATCATCAGCCGCGAGATGTGTTCGATGACCTTGCCGTCGCGGATGCCGGCGAAGTCGTCGCGGTTCGCGATCGACGCATAGGGCGCCGGATAGTAGAGGCTGTTGGCGAGCAGCATCCCGCTCGCGCCGAAGATCGACACGGCGGCCACCTGCGGGTAGCCGCCGCCGATCGTGTTCAGCGCTTCGTGGATGTCGGATTCCCTGTTGCGTACGGTCGCGTCGTCCATGTCCTGCACGAGATCGACGATGCGCGCATCGAGGGTTTCGCTCAGGTCGAACACCTTGAGCGCGTGCTCTTCGGCGACGCGTACGGTGCGCATCGTCACGTCGCTCGCGGCGGCCTCGCGCGCCTTCAGGTCGTTGTACGCCATCACCACCACGTAGATGCATGGCAGCACGATCGCCGCGACGAGCAGCACGATCAGCGTCACGCGGCGGACCGCGAAATCGTGCTCGGGCGCACCGGCCGCATAGGTGCCGTCGTCCTGCCAGTCGTCGGCGGGAGCGGAGGCGGGGGCGTGGGAGTCGGCAGGCCGGTCGGACGTCATCGAAGCAGCGGGTGAGGCAGAGGTGCCTGCCATCATAAACGAGTTGTGACGGCCCGCCGCACCGCGCCGTACGAGCACGATCCCGTCGATTCCGACAGGGGGAAATTGTCGGATTGAAAACGCGACGAATCCGGCAGCGCAAACGTACACAAGGAAAAATTTTGCGTACTTATCTCGAAAATGGTCGGGGCTGTTTTCGGAATGACGCGCGATCGGATCGATTCTGTTCGAAATGGTGAAAATGGCGAGTTGCACCGACTTCGGTTTACTCCGAGAATCGCGCCTTGCTTTCCCTATGACAGATATATGCGCCCGCCGGCGTTCGCCGCGCGGTGCGTCGCGCGCACCTGCGTCGCGGCGCCCGCGCCCGGCCGCCAGGCGGTTGCCTGCGCCCGAACGCATGGCGCCTCAAGAAGTGCGCCGCGCGGCCGTTAACGCGAGAGAGACCACTCCGTATACCGCATCGCCCCATGCCTTTGCCGATTGTAATTGCCGACGATTCGCTGCTCGCTCGCAAACTTCTGACAAAGGCGTTGCCGGGAGACTGGGACGTTGACGTCGCGTATGCAGCGAATGGTCGCGAGGCCCTGGCGCTCTATCGTGACGGCAAAGCTTCCGTGATGTTTCTGGACCTGACGATGCCCGACATGAGCGGATATCAGGTCCTGGAAACACTGCGCCACGAAGATCTGAACACGTTCGTGATCGTGGTATCCGCCGATATCCAGCCGCAGGCGCAAGCACGCGTGCGCGAATTGGGCGCGATCGCATTCGTTGCCAAGCCCGTGACGTCGGACGCATTGCTGCCCATTCTCAAGGAGTATGGGTTGTATGCCTGAATCGGTGTTCACGGCGGAGCAACGCGACGCGTTGCAGGAAATCGCCAACCTTGCAATGGGCCGCGCCGCCGCGCGGCTTGCGTTGCTGCTCGGGCGCTTCATCGAGCTGTCGGTGCCGCGCGTGCGCGTCGTGAAAGCGGCCGACGCGGGCGACGCGCTGCGCGAGATGACTGGCATTCACGACAACGTGACCGCCGTGCGCCAGGGCTTCCGTTCCGACATCAAGGGCGAGGCAATCGTGCTGTGCCGTAGCGCGGGCGTCGCGCGGCTCACGACGATCGTCGACCGCACGTTCGGCGATGGCGTGTACGGCGGGATGGCGACGCCGGACGAGCTCATGTTCGACGTCGCGAACGTGCTGATGGGCGCATGCGTCGCGTCGATCCTCGACGAGCTCGGCCGCAAGCCCGTGTTCTTTCCGCCGGGGCTGCTCGGTTCGAACGTGTCGTTCGACGATGTATTCCAGCCGCCCGAGCTCGCGTGGAGTGTCGCGCTGCTGCTCGAGGTGAACTTCGGGCTCGAGGATCATGCGTTCCGTGCCCACTTCGTGATGCTGATGGCCGAGGATTCGATCCGGCTGATGGGCGACGCGCTCGACGCGTTGCTGTCCGCGCTATGACGGCCGCCGCGCCGTCGCTGAGCGACCTCGTGATCGAGCGGGTGGGCTTCGGCCTGTTCGTGCTCGACCGTTCGATGAGCGTGCTGATGTGGAATCGCTTCATGCAGGATCACAGCGGCATCCCGGCCGCCGACGTGATCGGCCGCAACCTGTTCGACTGCTTTCCGGAGCTGCCGCGCGCATGGCTGTCGCGCAAGCTCGAGAGCGTGTTCCAACTCGGCAGCTTCGCGTTCAGCTCGTGGGAGCAGCGGCCCTACCTGTTCCGCTTCGAGCACGACCGGCCGATCACCGGCGGCGTCGACTACATGCAGCAGGACTGCACGTTCATGCCGCTCACGCGCGGCCGCGAGGTCGAGGCCGTGTGCGTGACGATCTCCGACGTCACGCATGTGAGCGTGATGCAGCGCGAGCGCGAGGAAGCGGTCGCGAAGCTGCGCGAACACGCGAATCGCGACGGCCTGACCGGCATCGCGAACCGGCGCTTCTTCGAGGCGCGGCTCGGCGACGAATTCGCGCGCTGGCAGCGCTACGGCGGCGACATGTCGGTGCTGCTGTTCGACCTCGACCACTTCAAGACGATCAACGACCGCTTCGGGCATGCGGCCGGCGACGCCGTGCTGCGCGAGACGGCGCGCCGCGTCGCATCGATCGTGCGCGCGCAGGATACGTTCGGCCGTTTCGGCGGCGAGGAATTCGCGCTGCTGCTGCCGTGCACGAGTCTCGACGAGGCCATGCTGGTGGCCGACAAGGTGCGCGACGCGATCGGCAGCTCGCCGGTCGATGCCGAGGGCGTCAGCGTGCCGGTGACGGCGAGCGTCGGCGGCGCGTGCGCGAAAACGGGCGCGCCGACCTGCGACGTGCTCGTCAACGAGGCCGACGCCGCGCTCTATCGCGCGAAGCGGCTCGGGCGCGATCGTTCGGTCGCCTACGCGTAGGCGCGCCCGCCCCGCATCGCGCGAAGCGGCTTCGCCCCGCGCGTGCCGCGCTCAGCTTTTCGCGATGTCGGCCAGTACGCCGGCCAGCACGGCCGGTTCCGACACGAACGGCGAATGGCTGCTGTCGAGCTGGTGCACGTGGGTCGGGTTGCCGGGCGCGAACGCGTCGGCTTCGTCGATGAAGCGCTGCTGCAGCGCGGGCAGGATCACGCGATCCTGCAGGCACTTGATGTAGTGACGGTCGATCGCGCCCCAGCGCGCGGCGGTCGTCGGGACCGCGGTCGCGAACGGCGCGGCCGGCACGTCGCAGGTCATCAGGTTCGCGACGGCCTCGAAGTCGGCCTGCGGTGCGTCGTCGTACAGCGCGCGCTTCATCGTGTCGCGATACGCGGCGTCGCCGCTGCGCGGATCGATGCGCAGCGCACCGGCGACGCGCGGGCTCGCGAGCATCAGCGCGCCGAGCATCTCGCCCTTGTTCTCGGGCGCGCGCACGTAGTCGAGGCCCGGCACGCCCGAGGCCGGCATGAACGCCGCGAGATAGACGATCTTCGCGATCTTTTCCGGCGCGCGTTCGGCGGCCGCCGTGATCGCGAGGCCGCCCATGCTGTGCCCGACCAGCACGACCTTGCCGCGGCCGAGCGCATACGCGTCGTCGACGGCCTGCATCACCTGCGTCGCGTAATCGTCGAGCGTCGTGTTCGCGACCGGCGACGGCTCGGCGCCGAACGCGTCCTTGTCGAGCGGCCGTTCGAGATATGACGCGGGAAAGCGGGCGTTGATGCCGTGCGCGGGCAGGTCGCGCGCGATCGACAGGTAGCCGCGCGCGGCCAGCGCGGCAGCGACGTGCGCGTAGCACCACGCGCCGTGCCAGGCGCCATGCACGAGCACGAACACGGGATGGTCGGCCTGCTGGGGGGCGGTTATGTTCGTCTCCATGGGGTGTTCGTGTTTTTTCGGGAAAGCTGTCATCTTAGACGAACCCGTGCGCGTCCAAGCGCGAACGCACGGTGCGATCGCGTTATCGACAGCGGTCCGTCCCTCTTGTCTCGCGCAGGCCACATTTCGTTCGGATCCGATATGAATTTGAGCCGAAGCGCGCTAATTTGTTGCTTTGCTCGCGATTGCGCCCCATGAACGTCGACTATCTCTTCTACCGGAAGCCGGACAAGCCCGGCCCCTATTCGCTCGACGACCTGGGCGACATTGCGCCGCCGATCGGCCCGGGCGACCTGGTGCGCGCGGGGATCGCGCGCGTGTTCGAGCAGATCGACTGGCAGGAATCGCCCGACGTGCCGGGCGCGTGGTTCGGCACGGGCGGCGCGGTATTCCAGTTCACCGTGGAGCCTGACGGCCGCGTGACGAGCTTCATGGGCTCGCGCCTCGAACGCCGCTCGATGCTGCAGCTCACCCGCGAAATGGGGCTCATTGCGCTCGACCTGCAGCGCGATATCGTTTACGGCTGACGGGCCGCCGGCGCCCGCTGGTGTCAAGTGGCGCCCGTTCCCGCCGAGGCCGGCCTGCCAACGGCCCCCGGCGCCCCGCCGGGCATGGCGCGTGTCCGCCATCGAACTTCAAAGATTGCTATACTTTCGCCCAATTCCGGCTTCCGGCCGGTAATTTGTGCCTGTCTGCGTCGATCGTTCGCATATCTCGCACGCATTGACACCCTGACCATCCCAGCCGGGCATGGCTTCTTCAATCGCCCCGCGTGGGTGTCTCCGTGGAGCTTGTCTTGGCCGTTTCCAATTCCGTCGTGGACGAACAAGAAACCGACGCCGCTGCCGTCACATCGGGCAGTTCCTTCTATCTTGCGATGCGCATCCTGCCGGCCGTGCAGCGCGATGCGATGTTCCAGGTCTACGCGTTCTGCCGCGCGGTCGACGACATCGCCGACAGCGACCTGCCGCGCGCCGAGCGTACCGCGGGCCTCGATCGCTGGCGTGCGGACATCGACGCGTGCTTCGCGGGCCGCCCGCCGCGCCATCTGGCCGCGCTCGACCGCGAGATCCGCGCATTCAACCTGCAGCGCGACGATTTCCACGCGATGATCGACGGAATGGCGATGGACGCGGTAGAAGACATCTGCGCGCCCGACGAGCCGACGCTCGATCTCTTTTGCGATCGCGTGGCGAGCGCGGCCGGCCGGCTGTCGGTGAGGATTTTCGGGATGCCGGAAGCCGAAGGGATCGAGCTGTCGCACCACCTCGGCCGCGCGCTGCAACTGACGAACATTCTGCGCGACATCGACGACGACGCGGCGATCAACCGCTGCTACCTGCCGCGCGAGCTGCTTGCGCGCGAAGGCATCGCGATCGCCGATCCGGCGACGATCGTGCGCGATCCGGCGCTGCCGCGCGTGTGCGCGACGCTCGTCGAGCGCGCGCTCGAGCACTTCCGCCAGGCCGACGCGGTGATGGATACCTGCCCGCGTGCGCAGGTGAAGGCGCCGCGCATCATGTCGGGCGCGTATCGCTGCATTCTCGAAGCCGCGATCGCACGCGGCTTTGCCGCCCCGCGCGCCCCGCTGCGCAAGCCGAAAGCGCGCATGCTGATGATCGCCGCGCGCTACGCGCTGTTCTGAGTCGACCGAGTCGATGCCCAGAACCGTCCACGTGATCGGTGCCGGACTCGCGGGCCTGTCGGCCGCGGTCGAACTGCAACGCCGCGGGCGGCACATCGTGCTGCACGATGCGCACGCGCATGCGGGCGGCCGCTGCCGATCGTGGTTCGACGGGACGCTGAACACGACGCTCGACAGCGGGCTGCATGTGGTATTCGCGGGGCAGGCGGCAACGCAGCGCTACCTGCGCGCGATCGGCGCGGCCGATCAGCTGGTCGGGCCCGCGCTGCCTGAATTTCCGGTCGTCGACGTCGCGTCGCAGCAGCGCTGGACGCTGCGCTTCGGCAACGGGCGCTGGCCGTCGTGGCTGTTCGACGCCGCGTCGCGTGCGCCTGGCACGACGCCGCTCGACTACCTCGCGCTCGCCCCGCTCGCGTTCGCGCGCACGGGCCGCTCGCTCGCACAGACGATGCGATGCGACGGCGTGCTGTGGGATCGTTGGCTGCGGCCGTATTTGCTCGGGGTACTGAACGTCGAGCCGCGCCACGCGAGTGCCGAGCTCGCGCGCGCGGTGCTGTGCAGCACGTTTGCCGCGGGCGGCCCCGGCTGCCGTCCGCTCGTCGCGCGCCACGGGCTCGGCAGCGCATTCGTCGAACCGGCGCTGCGGATGCTGCAGCACGGCGGCGCGCAGATCCGGCTGAACTCGCGGGCCGACGCGTTCGAGTTCGGCGCGCACGGCAATGCGGTCGATGCGGTCGCGATCGGCGGCGAGCGCGTCGATCTCGCACCGGGCGACGCGGTCGTGCTGGCCGTGCCGCCCGAGGTCGCGTTGCCGCTCGTACCCGAACTCACCGCGCCGGATACATTCAGCGCGGTCGTGACCGCGTATTTCGCGGTCGAGCCGCCGGCCGGCAGCCCGTTGCAGACGACCGTCGTCAACGGCGTCGTCGATGCGGTGCGCGCCGGCGGCGGCCAGCTCGCGGCGACGATCCGCGATGCGGGCCGCTGGCTCGACATGCCGCACGACACGCTCGCGCGGCGGATCTGGGAAGACGTCGCGCGCGTGATCGGCGCGAACCCGGAAACCATCCCCGCGTGGCAGCTCGTCGTCGAGCCGCGCGCGGGCTTTGCGGCGGTGCCGTCGCAGGAAATGAAACGTCCGGCCGTGCGTACGCGCTGGACCAATCTTGTGCTGGCGGGCGACTGGATTGCCACCGGCTTGCCCGCCACGATCGAGGGCGCGATCCGTTCCGGCCAATTGGCCGCGGACGTGCTCCAGACACAATAAGAGAGGGACCGATGAACGATCTCACCGAAATGGCTACCCTGTCCGCCGGCATCGCGCCGGCCGGTGTCGACGCGGCCGTCGCGCGTGCGACCGACGCGCTGCTGGCCGCGCAGAACGCGGACGGACACTGGGTCTACGAACTCGAAGCCGATTCGACGATTCCCGCCGAATACGTGCTGCTCGTCCACTATCTCGGCGAGACGCCGAACCTCGAGCTCGAACAGAAGATCGGCCGGTATCTGCGCCGCATCCAGCAGGCGGACGGCGGCTGGCCGCTGTTCACCGACGGCGCGCCGAACATCAGCGCGAGCGTGAAGGCGTATTTCGCGCTGAAGGTGATCGGCGACGACGAGAACGCCGAGCACATGCAGCGCGCGCGCAAGGCGATCCACGCGATGGGCGGCGCCGAGATGTCGAACGTGTTCACGCGCATCCAGCTCGCGCTGTACGGCGCGATTCCGTGGCGCGCGGTGCCGATGATGCCGGTCGAGATCATGCTGCTGCCGCAATGGTTCCCGTTCCACCTGTCGAAGGTGTCGTACTGGGCGCGTACCGTGATCGTGCCGCTGCTCGTGCTGAACGCGAAGCGCCCGCTCGCGAAGAACCCGCGCGGCGTGCGCATCGACGAGCTGTTCATCGATCCGCCCGTCAACGCTGGGCTGCTGCCGCGCCAGGGTCACCAGAGCGCCGGCTGGTTCGCGTTCTTCCGTGTGGTCGACCATGCGCTGCGCGCGGTCGACGGCTTGTTCCCGAGCTATACGCGCGAACGCGCGATCCGCCAGGCCGTATCGTTTGTCGACGAGCGCCTGAACGGCGAGGACGGCCTCGGCGCGATCTATCCGGCGATGGCCAACGCGGTGATGATGTACGACGTGCTCGGCTACGCGGAGGATCATCCGAACCGCGCGATCGCGCGCAAGGCGCTCGACAAGCTGCTCGTCGTGCAGGAGGACGAAGCGTATTGCCAGCCATGCCTGTCGCCGGTGTGGGACACGTCGCTCGCGGCGCACGCGCTGCTCGAAACCGGCGATGCGCGCGCCGAGGAAGCCGTGCTGCGCGGCCTCGACTGGCTGCGTCCGCTGCAGATCCTCGACGTGCGCGGCGACTGGATCTCGCGCCGCCCGAACGTGCGGCCCGGCGGCTGGGCGTTCCAGTACGCGAACGCGCACTACCCGGACGTCGACGATACGGCCGTGGTCGTGATGGCGATGGACCGCGCGCAGAAGCTCAGGCAGTCGGACGCGTACCGCGAATCGATGGCGCGCGCGCGCGAATGGGTCGTCGGCATGCAGAGCAGCGACGGCGGTTGGGGCGCGTTCGAACCGGAAAACACGCAGTACTACCTGAACAACATCCCGTTCTCCGATCACGGCGCGCTGCTCGATCCGCCTACCTCCGACGTGTCGGGCCGCTGCCTGTCGATGCTGTCGCAGCTCGGCGAGACGGCCGCGAACAGCGAGCCGGCCCGCCGCGCGCTCGACTACATGCTGAAGGAGCAGGAGCCGGACGGCAGCTGGTACGGCCGCTGGGGGATGAACTACGTGTACGGCACGTGGACCGCGCTGTGCTCGCTGAACGCGGCCGGCCTCGGGCCTGAAGACCCGCGCATGAAGCGCGGCGCGCAGTGGCTGCTGTCGATCCAGAACAAGGACGGCGGCTGGGGCGAGGACGGCGACAGCTACAAGCTGAACTACCGCGGTTTCGAGCAGGCGCCGAGCACGGCGTCGCAGACGGCCTGGGCGCTGCTCGGCCTGATGGCGGCCGGCGAGGTGAACAACCCGGCCGTTGCGCGCGGCGTCGATTACCTGATCGCCGAGCAGAACGAAGAGGGTCTGTGGGACGAGACGCGCTTCACGGCGACGGGCTTCCCGCGCGTGTTCTACCTGCGCTACCACGGCTATCGCAAGTTCTTCCCGCTGTGGGCGCTCGCGCGCTACCGCAACCTGAAGCGCGACAACGCGACGCGCGTCGCGGTCGGGATGTAACGCGTGGGCGCATCACGGCACAACGGCGCATTGCCCGTCATCGCGGTGACGGGGATGGCGTTCGAGGCGCGCATCGCGCGCGGCGACGGCGTCGAGGCCGTGTTCGCCGCGCGGGCCGACCGGCTCGAGCGTGCGCTGGCCGACGCGACCGCGCGCGGTTGCGCGGGCATCGTGAGCTTCGGCACGGCGGGCGGGCTCGCGCCCGATCTGGAACCCGGCGCGCTCGTGATCGCGAACGCGATCGACGGGCCGTTCGGCCGCGTCGAGACCGATACGGGCTGGAGCGCGCGGCTCGTCGCCGCGCTGCACGACACGCCGGTCTGGGCGCGCGTCACGCGCGGCACGATCGCGGCCGTCGGTGCGCCGGTCGTCAGTGCACAGGAAAAGGCGTCGCTGCACCACGCGAAGGGCGCGCTCGCCGTCGACATGGAGTCGCACATCGCGGCGGCCTTCGCGGCCGCGCGCGGCGTGCCGTTCGCGGTGTGCCGCGCGATCGTCGATCCGGCGTGGCGCACGCTGCCGCGCGCGGCGACGGCCGGCCTGCGCGACGACGGCAGCACGGCGATCCTGCCGATCCTGCGCGAACTGCTGAAGCAGCCGTCGCAGCTCGGCCCGCTGCTGCAGGTCGCCAGCGATGCGCGCGCGGCGCGTACGACACTGATCCAGGCACGCCACGCGTTCGAGCGTGCGGGTGCGATGCGGATCGTCTGAGCGGCGTTCGCCGCTTTCTGCTTTTCCCCTCCCCTTCTTTTTTAATTTTGCGTATGCGCAAAATGCGCGCTGCATCATGCAGCGCGCTTCGTCCATTCGAGACCAGTGCAATTAGCACAACGGTGTGGAGAATGAGATTCCTGAGATCTCCAAGCAAGGAACGCCGACACTGAATTTCAGCGGTGGATCCTATTGCGGATGATCAGGATAACGACTCATATCTCACAAAAGCTCACGGCTTAAGGCATGCGAATCCAGCCTATCAGTTCCGTCAGGTATTTTTTGAGATGGCCTTTGAGGCTAGCATTCAATGCATTGTCGACAGCGAGTCTGTCGGAGGTCTTGTACGGAATCCAGAATTCTCTCTCGTCATGAACCCTCGTCTCCTTGATGCTTACAACCGGGAATTGCTCTATTTCAAGGAATTGATGGAGGAGTTCGCCCAGGCACGTCCAAAAATAGCGCGTCGGCTCGGCATGCATGCCGGTGAGATCGCCGACCCCGTTGTCGAACGTCTGGTACAGGCAGCGAGTTTTTCAACCGCTCGGCTGCAATTGAAACTGGATGCAGAATTCCCCCTGCTGACCAGTCGACTGCTGGAAACCGTCTATCCGAATTACGTCGCACCGACGCCCTCGATTGCCGTTGCTTGCCTCCATCCCGATGATCAGGAAGGCAGTTTGCTCGAAGGGTTTTGCATACCTCGCGGCACGGAGTTCGCGAGCCGTGTGCCGGACGGCGAACGCACCTCCTGCACATTTCGTAGCGGTCTGGACGTGACGCTGTATCCGTTGGAGATCGTTTCTGCGAGGTTGACGGGGGTTCCACCTGATATTCCATCGATAGAACGATATGGCGTCGCACACAGGCCGATTCGCGGTGCGCTGCGTCTCAGGCTCCGTACTACGGGCGAAGCACGATTCAATGAGTTGCGCGGTCTGGATCGATTGCCCGTCTACCTGGCAGGTGACGAACGTGTGGCGTCACGGCTGTTCGAGTTGATCCACGCTGGCGCCGTGTCATCCGTGACGGGGGGGCCGAGCCGCTTTGCTGATCCCGATCAGGCACTCGGGATCGTCTTCGATCGGGCGGTCGACTACACGGGATTGACTACCGACGAAAGTTTGCTGCCACTGGCCGGGTCGAAGTTTCACGGTCATAACCTGCTGCACGAATATGCAGCGTGCCCCGCGCGTTTCTGGTTTTTCACGCTGACCGGTCTGAATGCGGGGCTGCGACACGTGACCGATCGTGAAGCCGAAATCGTCGTGTTGCTCGATCGCTTCGACAGTGCACTGGCCGAGCACGTCGACGCATCCCGGTTTGCACTCTTTTGTACACCGGTCATCAACCTGTTTCGTCGCAAAACCGATCCTGCCGAGATACCGCGCATGGGCGGCGAGATTCTGTTGCAACCTGACAAGCAGAACGGCTCGGACTACGAGGTGTTCGCGGTGGAAGCGTTGCATGGTCTTGTGAGCAAAGGCGCGGCGTCGCTTGAGTTTCGTCCCTTGTATCGAGCACTGGTGAACGACGAAACCAATCACGGGCGCCATTTCACGACGCGCCGCGAACATCGCATGACGGAGGCGTCATGTCGCCGTTACGGTGCTCGCGTCCCGTACACAGGTACCGATGTTTACGTTTCGCTGGTTGATCAGGACGAGGCACCCTATTCACAGGCAATGAAATATCTGTCGGTCGACGTCTGGTTGACGAACGGTGGTCTGCCAAGCTTGTTGATACCTGATGGCACGACGGACCTGACCGTTGGTATCAGTGCGCCGGTAAGCCGAACCAGACTGATTCGTGCGCCGAGCCCTGCGCGTGCGCCGCTTGCACAGGGGAGCGTGGCATGGCAGTTGATCGGTCAATTGAATCTCGGCTACGGCAAGTTGGAGGCTAAGGATGGAAGCGGACTGCGCGACATTCTCGCTTTGTTCGCTGCTGCCGACGATGTGCGCTTGCGCCGTCAGATCGACAGCCTGATCCATATCGATACGCGTCCCGTGACGAAGAAGCTGCCCGGGCAGAGCCAATTGCGGTTCGGTCGCGGCATCGAATGTGTGCTGACGGTGGATGAAACGGGCTTTGACGGCACGAGTCCGTATCTATTCGGGACGATCCTCGAATACTACGTAGCGCGTCACGTTTCGACACATTCCTTTACTCAGTCCGTGCTGCGCTCGCTGCAGCGCGGCGAGTTGATGCGCTGGCCGGTTCGAATGGGGACGCGCAGCGCACTCTGATTCACGGGGGAAATCGGCTCATGCAGTCGGTAACACAGAACAACAATCAAGCGAACGAGGGCCAGCACGCATGTTGAATTTCAAGACGAACCGGACGCTTTCGGTCAGCGGCCCTGCGCTGCCGGAGCTGGAAGGCATCGCATCGCTGCTGTATCTGAGCGCGATCCGCGGTGCGGAACGACTCTCCACGTTGTACGCCTATGAATTGTGGCTGACGACGCCCGCCGATCCGCTGCTGCCGGTCGACGTGCTGGCCAACCTGGATTTGAAGGCGATGCTCGGCAAGGAACTGACCGTCACGATTCAACTGGACGGGATGGGCAGCTTCGTCGCGGGAATGGCCGGGCAAGCGGGCGCCGTCAATCTGGGTGCCGGCACGCGAGAAATCAGCGGTGTCGTGACGGCGGCGAGTTACGTGGATCAGTTGAATCGTCAGTCGCGCTACCGGGTCGTCCTGGAACCCTGGTTCGCATTGGCGCGAGAACGAACCGACTACCGCATCTTTCAGCGCAAGAGCGTGCTGGACATTCTGCGCGAGGTGTTCAGTCTTTACCTTTACTCGTTCGAGATGCGCGTTGGCCGCACCTATAAGCCGCTACGCTATCAAGTGCAGTACGGCGAGTCCGATTTCGCATTCGCGCAGCGATTGATGGAAGAGCACGGCATCACGTGGTTCTTCGAACATTCGCAAGGCATCCACCGAATGGTACTGGTCGATGGTCCAGGTGCTTACCGGCGCGTGGAAAGCGTTGCGTACCAGACGCTTGCGTACTACCCGCCGGGCCAGAAGATCGATCGCGAGTATGTCGACCATTTCGAAGCAACCGAGCGTCTGCGCTCGGGGGGGTGGACCACGGACGATTTCGACTTCGAGAAGCCGGGTGCGACGCTGACCACGCAGAATAGCCTGCCGCGCGATACCGCGCACAATCAGCTCGAACGTTACGAATGGCCGGGTGACTACACGGAAACAGAGGACGGCCGCGTATTCGCGCAGGTACGCATGGAGGAGATTCACGCGCAGGGCGAGCGGGCGAAGGGCGAGGGCAACTTGCGCAACGTAGTGTGTGGCACGACCTTTGTGCTGACTGGTCATCCGATGGCGATCGCCAATCGCGAATATCTTGTGATCGAGTCAGAACTGGACGTGAAGGAAACCGGACAGACCACCGGGTTTTCAGCCTACGCGATTCGCAGCAAGTTTATTGTTCAGCCGTCAACCACGGTATTCCGTCCGCCGCGCACGATCGGGAAACCGCGCACGCGCGGTCCGCAAACGGCGATCGTGACCGGGCCCGAGGGTGCGGAGATCTGGACCAACAAGAACGGCGAGGTGACGCTCAAGTTCCATTGGGACCGATCTAGCGTGAAGGACCAGAATTCATCGTGCTGGGTGCGGGTGTCGTATCCGTGGGCGGGCAGCAACTTCGGCGGAATCCATATTCCCCGAGTGGGCACCGAAGTTGTCGTCGATTTCGAGAACGGCGATCCGGATCGACCGATCGTGACCGGGCGCGTCTACAACGCGATGACGATGCCCCCGTGGACGTTGCCGGCCCATGCGACGCAAAGCGGGATCCTGACGCGCTCGACCAAGGGCGGCGGATACGGCAACGCCAATGCGATCCGCTTCGAGGACAAGAAGGGTGCGGAGCAGGTCTGGATTCAGGCCGAGCGCAATCTCGATGCGGTGATCGAAGCCGACGAAACACACACGGTGGGGCATGACCGCACGAAAAGGATCGGCCACGACGAGACGGACCATATCGGACGTCACTGGAAGTTGTCGACCGGCGGCTACAAGTTCGAGACGGTGACGCTCGCGTCGGTGAAGAGCGTGGGCATGGGCGCGATGCTCAACGTCGGGATGGCGTACAACGTCAACGTCGGCGGGCTGTACTTGCGTAACGTCGGATTGCACATGGCGAGCACGGTCGGCCAGAACCGGACCGATCGCGTCGTGCAGGACTGGACGGCGGATGTCGGACACACCTACACGCTGACCGTGCGCGGTAAGGCCGTTGGCGACGCGGTGAGCGCCGACCAGGCGAACCCGATCGAACCGTCGCCCGACTTCGCTCCGCAACTGCCGGTGCCGGTATCGAGCTCGAACGCAAACCAGCTGCGCATCGCGGATACCGGCGAAAGCAGCCTGTCGGGCGCGAAACAGGCGCAACTGACGGGCCCGGGCGGGACGGTCACCATCGACGAATCCGGTATTCACCTGAAAGGCACGGCGATTTACCTGCAAGCGCCGACGATCAGCATGACGAACGGCGATGCAGGCGGCCTGGTGCCGGTGACCGAAGCCGATTGCGCGGAGTGCGCGAAGAAGACCGTCAGCGGGAACCCGGTTGACCTTGCAACGGGACAGAAGGTGCTGTCGCATACGGACTTTACGTTGCCGGGGCGCGTCTCGATTCACTGGAGCAGGAGCTACCGAAGTGCGGACCAGCGCAGCGGTAGCCTGGGCGTGGCGTGGAAGTTGCCGTATGCGACCGAGGTGCGCACGAGTTCGGCGGGATTGGTCTACTTCGATGCGGACGGGCGGCAATTGCAGTTTCCGGCGCTGAGCCCCGGCGAAGAACACTTCCATCCGATCGAAAAGATCACGCTGACACGCGGTGACGACAACGCGTCGGGCGCCACCTACGGACTGCGCTTCGGCAACGGCGTCGAAGAGCATTACAGCCGTCACCCGGTCGACGAGACCCGCTGGCAGTTGCAGCGCGTCACGACACGCGACGGGCAGAGCCTGACGCTCGGCTATACGGCCCAGGGCTGGCTGGAAACAGTCCGCAACAATCGGCATACCGTGCGCTGCGAACTGGACGACGTCGGCCGGATCACAAACGTACTGCTCGATCAGGGTTTCGGAAGTGAGCCACTGCACCTGACGCGCTATGTGTACGACGCGCACGGTGATCTGATCGCGGCCACCGATCGCGAGAACCTGACGTGGCGGTACGGCTACGACAACCATCTACTGACGACCTATCGCACGCCGGCCGGCGCGACGCACGTATCGGAGTGGAGCGATGACACGCCGAGCGCGTACTGCCTGCGCACCTACGCCTATACCGAGAACGCCGATGGCCAGCGGGTCATCACGAGCGAGACGCGTTTCGATTACCTGCCGTCGTTGCGTGCGACACGGGTGACGGATGGCTTGGGGCACACGACCGAATACCACTACAACGGTTTGTGGGCGGTCGAGAGGATCGTGCATCCGGACGGCAGCATCGAGCAAACGCATTTCGACGAGACGGGAAGCGTGGCGGGCTATACGGACGGGCTTGGCCGCACGACGCGGATGGTGAACGATACGCGAGGCAATCCGACGTCGATCATCGATCCGGCGGGCCAGGTCACGCGCATCAGCTACAACGACCAGAACTTGCCGCAGCAGATCACGGACCCGGCTGGACAGGTCTGGCAGCGTAGCTACGACGGGCAAGGTCACCTGACGAACGAAACCGATCCGCTCGGGAATGTGACGCGTTACACATACGAAAACCGCTTGCCGGTCACGCGCACGGATGCGCTGGGCAACGTGACGAAGATGCAATGGGACGACGCGGGGCAGCTCATGGCGCGCACCGATTGCTCGGGGCAGACGACGGCCTATCAGTACGATCAATTCGGCCAGTTGATCGAGACCACGGATGCGTTGGGCCAGGTCAGCCGCCACAGCGGCAGCTTGTCTGCGCGCGTGACGGCGGTGCAGCCGGCCGGCATGGGTTGGTGGAAGATCGAATACGACGACGCAGGCAGGGCAATCGCGCATACGGATCCGCTCGAGCGTGTGACGCGGGTGGACTGGGATGGATACGGGCAGCGCACGCGAATCGTCGATCCTGCGGACGGTACGCAACAGTTCCAGTATGACGCGATTGGCCGTCTGACGACGCTGACCAATGCGAACCGGGAAGCGACGACGTTCCGCTACGACAGCCGAAACCGGTTGATCGAACAGACCGGCTTCGACGGCCGCCGGCAAAGCTACCGGTACAACGCGGCAGGGGAAATGGTCGAGCGCATCGATCACGGCCAGGACGGGCAGATCACTACGCATGTGACCTACGACGTGCTCGGGCGCCCGGTGGAGCGCAGATCGAGCGACGGCAGTCAGGCGAGTTATCGGTACGACGCGCGGGGGCTGCTGACGCAGGCACAGGCGGTCTCTCCAGGCCGGGCGCCGGTGCAGGTCACTTACGAATACGACGCGGCAGGGCGCCGCACGGCAGAGGTGCAGGCGCATCACGGGCGCGTCTGGCGACTCACGCACGGGTTGGATGCGATCGGGAATCGCGACTGGACGCACGTGCCGGAAATCGGCTCGCTGGTGTGGCAGCGCTACGGCTCGGGCCATGTTCACGGGTTGCTGCTGGACGAGCATCCGCTGGCGAGCTTCGAGCGCGATGCGCTGCATCGCGAGATTCAGCGCACGCAAGGTCCTGCGTCACACCACTTCGGGTATGGTGCGAACGGCTTGCTGGCTGCGCATCGGTGGCAGAACCTCGATGAACGTGGGCGCTCGCTTGAACATCCGCGAGCCTGGCGCGCGTGGCAATACGACGCGGCCGGCCAGCTCACGACACTGGACGATGCGTGGCGGGACAAGAAGACGTACCAGTACGACGCGTTGTCGAGACTGACGCACGTGACGGCGGCAAGCGGCACGGAAGCGTTTCATTACGATCCGGCGGGGAACCTGCTGGGTGCTGCGCCGACCCTGAACGGCGCGCAGGCATGGAAGGCAAGCGGCGATCGGTTGCTGCGGTTTGCGCCGCAGACGCGCCCGGATCGGCCGGTGGATTTTACGTACGACGGGCACGGGAATCGCATTGCGCGGACGGTGCCGTTGCCGCCGAAGCCGGAGTTGAGCGAGACGGAACAGCGCAGCCAGCGCGGCGCGGACAACCTGCTGCGGGTGATGGAAGTGCTAACGGGCACGCCGAAGTACGAGGAGCCGACAGAAGAGCCGGAGGTGACGCGGTATCGATACGACGGGAGCCACCAGTTGATCGCGATAGAACACGCGGACGGTGCGAGGAGCGAGTACGAATACGACGCGCTCGGGCGGCGGGTGGCGAAGCATCACACGCAGGCGGGCGGCGTGCGGCAGACGTCACTGTTCATGTGGGACGGGGACTGGATGATGCAGGAAGTGCGGACGGGGCGTACGGCGCACGACGATAACGCTGTGACGTACGTGCCGCATCCGGATCACGAAGGTCCGTTGACGCGGCTGGCGGATGGCGAGGCGTGGCATTACGTGACGGATCACCTCGGGACGCCACAGGAGTTGTATGACGAACAACGCGAGGTGGTGTGGGCGGCAGACCTGAGTGCGTATGGGCGCACGAACCGACGGATCGCGCATGTCGTTGAAAATCCGATACGGTTTCCGGGGCAGTATTTTGATGCGGAATCCGGGCTGCACTACAACAGATTGCGGTACTACGATGCGAAAATTGGACGTTACATTAACCAAGATCCAATTGGATTGCTGGGTGGATCGAATCACTATTCCTACGCCGACCGAGATCCTGTCAATAGAATCGACCCAAGTGGGGCATTCGCGTTTCTTATACCGGTAGCGCTCTTTGTTGGGAGAGCCCTGGGCGGAGCTGCTGTTGATGCCGGTATTCAACTTGCAAAGCAAAGGGTTTTCACGGGAAAAGTAAATTGGAAGTGTCTGGACGTGGCTGATATGGCAATTTCTGGCGCGTTTTCTGCAATTCTACCGGGGCTGGGTGCTTCCGCAGGGAAGGCAATCAAGTCCGCGAAGGCGGCACGGACTCTGTCTGGGCAACTGAAGACTGCGCGTAGTACTTCCAAAGTTGCGAAACTTAGTAAGAGGATTGATGCGCACAAGTCGGAAATTTTTAACCAAGTGAAACTTCAAGGGGCAATCCAAGGTGGAAAAGCAGTTATGAAAGGGGCTGCGGGATGTCCTGTATCAGACGATTGCGATGAGGAGGTAGATTGAAGCTCGATAGAAAATTCAGTAAGGTGAATATTTATTGTGTTTTGGTGTTTTTGGGGGTTTTGCCATATTGGTGGTTGAAGTCCAGGTTGGGTGCAATTTATTTTGTGGGAATTTACGTATTGTACGCGCTAGCTATAAGACTGGTGGCTGAGAGATTTGGGAAAGAGGACTGAATTTCCGTCTTCTCATCAACGGTCCCGTCGGCAGTGCGTAACAGCCTGAATTTTTGCCTGAGAGCGTGTCGGGTACATAGAGATAGTTGTCTGAAGGGGTTTTGAATGTCAGCTTTTGTCGCAACGCTTGGCACGTTGACTACCCATGGCGGCGAAGTTACGTCAGCCAGCGTGGGCGTCACGATCAGTGGCCGTCCTGCAGCATGCGTAGGCGATTCCGTGTCGTGCCCATTGCACGGCCCGGGCGTCATTACGAACGGCGGTTTCGGCACGATCAATGGCCGTCAAATTGCTCATCACGGCAGCAGCACGAGTTGCGACGCGACTCTGGTGGTGTCTGATGGCGGCCCAACAGTTTGATCTTGCTTGCGTTGAGCACGATGAACCGAATTCTGAATTTCCGCCGGCATGGCTCAGTCCGTTAGCGCACCCAAAACCGTATCGGCTCGACGCGTGCCCACACCACCGCGACGACCGAACAGCACCTTTCTCTCTGGCAAGAACACGAGGCAGCGATCCAACTCGCGCCACAGTCGTCCATTGGGATCGATTTCGCCGCCTGAAGACGAGCAGACGAGACTGGCTGCGGTACGTGGTCACCGCAATGCCTTGCTGGAGGCGAGCAGAGTGCTGCTTCGAGCGTTTGTGGATATGCCCGCGTTAATCGGCCTCGGCCATGACGAACGCTTGCGCGACCTGCTGATGGACGAAGTTCGCGTATTCGAGCGCCTGTGTGTGCGGGCCAATATCCGCGACGAACATGTGATCGGTGCACGATATTGCCTATGTACCGCGCTGGACGAAGTTGCAATGCGCGAACTTGTCGCGCGAGGCGACACGTCCGGGAGTGTCGCATGGGCTTCCGGAGCGTTAACCCAACGCATTGGGGAGGACAACCAGGGCGGCTCGAAGATCTACGCGTTGTCGCTGCGCTTGTTGAAAGACGAAGCTGACCACTGGCCGTTGCTCGAAGTGATCTACCGGATTTTCAGCTTGGGGTTTGAAGGTCGGTATCCGCATGGCAAGACGTTCGGCGTGCACGACCGGGTACGAGAGCGGATTTGCAACGCGATTGCCGTGCACCTCCCACCTATTCCTGATGCGCTTTCGCCCCACGCGCAATCTACCGCAACGGCTCGCCGGACATTCCATTTCGAAATCCCGGTCTGGATGTCGGTGGCCTTGCTGTCAGTGGCGCTCTGCGCGCTGTATGCCTTTTGCCGCGCCGAGTTGGACGCGCAAGCGGACGATGTGCATCGACAGCTCTCCAACATTGCGCGTGTAGCTTCAGGCAGTGCGATCGACCCGGCCGTGGTCAGCCCGGCACGGTAGTACCAGTGGGACGCCATTCCCCGTACACATGAAGAAGATTCTCTCGTTTCTGCGTTCGCGCCATCTGTGGGCCATTGTGACGGTGATTGCCGCTATGGCCGTGATCTGGTTTGCCGGCCCGCTGGTGAGTTTCGGTGGGCTGCACCCACTCGCGTCGGTCGGCATTCGGCTGACCTTGATCGCGTTGGTCCTGTCCGCATGGATCTTGTGGCTGATCGATTGGTCGACGAGCATCGTAATCGTCGCGCTGCTCTGTCTCGCGATCTGGCATACCTTCCCGCTTCTGACGTTGGCCGGCAAACCGCTGTTTGCGTCGGTGATGGTCCGCGTTCTGGCAATGGCCGGCGTTGTGCTCGTATATGCCGTGTCGATGTCGCTCAGATGGTGGGGGCGCATGCGCCGGCATCCGAGCGAACTCAGACGTTTGCTTCGACTCGGCAAGCGTGGCGCTCGGCCGTTGGCCGCATCGCGCCTGACGACGATCGAAGACATGGCCCGTGCAGCGATCACGCAGTTGAAAGCCCGGCGCGGTGGTACCCATGGTTTGGCGCGGCTGTTTCAATGGCCTGTGTATCTCTACGATGTGCCGTGGTATGTCGTGCTGGGTTCGAAGGGCTCAGGCAAGACCACGGCGCTGCTTAATGCGGGTCTGGTATTCCCGCTCGATGCGCAACTTCAGCATTCGCTTGCGCCCGATGACGCCCGGGCTTTGCCGGGTTGGCGGTTGACCAATGAGGCGGTGCTGATCGATACAGCGGGCCATTACGTACAGCACGGCACGTCGCGCTACTCGCTAACAGCGGAGTCGCCAGAAGCATCGAATGACGGGCAACCGGAAAAGCGGCCGACCGACAGCGGCGGGCTTCGCAGAGACTGCGACGCTGCAGAGTGGAAGGGATTTCTCCGGCTACTTCGCCGTATCCGCCCTCGCCTGCCGCTGAATGGCGTGCTGTTGACGATCGATGTCGCCGCGTTGACGCACACGGACCTCGACGTGCGTACGGCAGAGAGCCGTGCATTGCGGGCACGTCTCGAAGAGATGGAAACGGAGTTCGGGATCGGATTCCCCGTCTGGCTCATTGTCACGAAAATGGACCGGCTTCCGGGCTTCACCGGCTATTTCGCTTCGCTTGGCGAGCGGCAGCGTGCGCAGATATGGGGCGTGACATTGCAGTTCGACCCGGAGGCGCGGACGGACGATGTGACCAGGACTGAATTGAACCTGCTAGCAACGCGTCTTGCTGATGGTGTGAGTGGTCTGCTTCGCAACGAAACCGACCTGGCTCGTCGTCGCCAGTTGGCGATGCTGCCAGAGGCATTCACGGCACTGACGGAGCCGCTGGCCGATCTGATCGGGCAAGTGTTTGCCGCAGCCGACGACGGTGCGCAAACAGTACCGCATGCGCTGTTCCGAGGTGTTTACCTGACGAGCGCGGGCCAGACCGGCCAGCCGGTCGCTGCGGAGCATCAAACGCTGTTGCAACGCATGACGGGCGCATCCGGCTCGCAATGGCCCCGCCCGCGAGGAGAGCGTAGTGAAACCAGCTATTTCCTGCGCGATTTGTTGCCCGGGGTCGTATTTCGAGAGGGGCATCTCGCCCGCCCGAATCGGAACCGGGAGCATCGTGTGCGCTTACAGCGGTGGCTGGGGCATTCCCTCGTGTGGGTGATCGCCGCAGGGTTGTGCACGAGTCTTTGGAACAGCTTTGTTGCGGAACGTGCGTCCCTGGGCACACTAGCGCACAAGACACGTACGCTGGCAGCCTTGCTGGCACGAAGTGACCTTTCCGCCAATCCTGAGCGTGTGCCGATGATGCTGGACAGTGCAAACGCACTGTTGCGCGACACAACGCATCTTGCCTACGATTCCGAGGTCGCGTTTCGCCTCGGAACGGACCGCCTCAATATGATCGAGTCCGACAGCCGCCATGTGTACGAGGCGCTGTCGGAGCAGGTTGTGTTGCCGCAAATCGTTCGCCGGATGGAGGAGATGATCAAAAGTGCCGCGGCGAGCGGTGATGCCAAGGCCGCTTACGACGCATTGCGCGTGTACTTGATGCTACACGACCGGGCAAGATTCAACGCGAACGACGTCAGGATGTGGGTGCTGGATGATTGGGCGCGCCACGACAGTGCAGCGATGTTCGGTGGGCGCGCGACAATGATCGGCCACGTACAGCGACTGTTTTCCGAAGAACATGTCGTGCAGTCGCCACTGTCCCGCAACGAAGGAATGATTCAGCGGGCGCGCGCATTTCTCGATGGCAGCAATCCGACCGATCGTCTTTATCAGCGCGCCATGGCGTCGATGTCGAAAGACGCACCCCGCGAATTTTCGCTGCTGCATGTCGTCGGGCCACAAGCAGGTGCGGTATTTACGCGCGCCAGTGGAGCGCCGTTATCCAGCGGTGTGCCGGGAATCTATACGCTGGAGGGGTATCGGGCGGTGTTCAGCAAACGCCTGCCAGAATTCCTTCAGGTGGCAAGCGAAGACGATGCCTGGGTAATGGGGCGCCGGACGCTCGATGATTTCGCAAAAAATCCAGTTGGCGCGTCAAACGTATCGAACCGGAATGGCGACGCGCTGTTGACCGCGATCACGCGTCAATACCTGAGCGAATACGCTCAACAATGGGACGCGTTTCTTGACGACATTCGCGTCGTGAGCGGAACGAGTCTTGCCTTCAACTTGACGGTACTGCGAGCCCTCGCTGCGCCCGATTCGCCGCTGACTCGTCTAGCGCGGGCGGCGGCAAACGAAACGACGCTGACGCGTCCGATGGCGAAACCGGACGGCTCCTTTCTGGAAAAAGCGACCGAGGCTGTCAACCAACAGGCCGAGAGGATACTGGGGCCGCGTGCATCGGAGCAGGTTGAGCGCGAGTTGGTAGATAACCGCTTCGCGGCATTGCGTGAAGTGGTGACGGGCCATGCCGATGCGCGATCGGAGACGCAGTTGGCCGGGGCGTCGGTGAGCAAAACGGGCCTGGACGGCGTTACCGTTCTGTTGAACGACTACTATAAGACGCTCATGATTTCCGACAATGCGCTGTTGAACAACAGCATGCCTCCGGTGAGTGAGAACGCTGCGAAGCTCAAGATGACGGCTGACACGATGCCTGCGCCGGTTCGAGCAGTCTTGCATCAACTTGCTGTCGATGGCTCGCGTGGGGTGAACCAGGGTATCGGCCAACTACTGTCGCGCCAGATGCAGGCAGCCGTTGCAGACACCTGTCGCATGACGATCGAAGGCAATTATCCGTTTGCGCCTGATAGCACGCGTGACGTCGGTATCGACGATTTCACGCGCATGTTCGCGCAGGGCGGCGTGATCGATGACTTTTTCATGAAGACGCTCGCACCGTTCGTCGACACTGCTGCGAAGCCGTGGCGCTACCGGACGCTGCCGGGCGCGACCGAACCCGTTCAGGGCCCGGACCTCGAGCCATTTGAGCATGCGAAGGCGATCCGCGACATTTTCTTCTCCGATCCTGATCGTAAGAATCCGAGTTGGAAGGCTGATATCCGATTCCCTGAGCTCGACCCAACGATCATGAGCCTGTCGCTCGACATCGACGGACAGGTGACGCTCTATCGACATGGTCCGGTCACGCCATTCACGGTTACATGGCCGGGACCGCGTGGCGGCTTCCGTGCTCAGATCTCGGCGAGTCCGCGCATCCGGCCGGACACTTCCACGATCGCGGCGGACGGGCCGTGGGCGCTGATGCGGTTGCTCCGGAAAGGTCATGTGGTCGAGGCTGCCACACCGGGCCGCACGCGAGTTGCGTTCAGTTTTGATGGTCGTCAGGCAGTACTCGACATTGCGAGCGCGGGAACTGTTGCGAACCCGCTGACAAGCGATGTGCTGACGACGTTCCGGTGTCCTGGGACGATGGCGGCGTTCAACCTGCCAGATAGCGGCCCGCCGCCGGGATTGCCCCGGGGCGGGCTACCGGTAGCAAACAAGGGCGGGCTTTGAGCGAACGATGAGCAGCCTGAAACCGATTCGCCGACGTTGTTCCGGTTGAAGTCGTCGGCCCGATCCTGGACGGCTGGCGTGTAGCCCCTCGGATCAGAGGCTGCCGCCGTTACTGCGCGGCCGGACTGCTCGCCGGCACGGTCGGTATCGCCGGGGCGATCGGCGCACCGTCGGCGGCTGGTGCCGTCGCCGGGCCCGACGATGCCGCTGCCGGTGCCGCAGCAGGTGCACTCGCGGGCATTGCATTGTCCGCACCCGGATCGTCGTACTGCGGCAACCCTGGCGCGGCCGGTGCATTGTTCGGCGCGGCGCCCGATGCACCGCCCGACTCGCCCGGATCCTCGTAGTTCGGCAGCCCCGGCACGGCCGGCGTCGCGGCCGGCACGGCGCCCGATTCGCCCGGCTCGCTGTAGTTCGGCAGCGCGGTCGACGACGACTGGCTGCGATACGTCAGCGACTTGCGCTGCTGCAGGTACGCGTCGCGCACGAACGAATACGGATCGAGCGCGGCCTGCTTCAGCAGGTCGGTCGCGCCGAGCAGGTCCGAACGCGCGCTGATGAACTGCGCGATGTACATCGGGTTGCGCGCAGCCGGCTCGATGTAGTTGAGCAGGTTGAAGCGCACGTCCACCGCACGGCCGACGCCGTCGCGGACCGTGCTCGGCCCGAACACGGGCAGCACGAGATACGGGCCGGACGGCACGCCCCAGCGCGCGAGCGTCAGGCCGAAATCCTGGTGATGCTTCGGCAGCCCGGCCGGCGTCGCGATGTCGATCAGGCCGGCGACGCCGAACAGCGAGTTCATCGTCACGCGCATCAGATCCTGCGTCGCATCGGTGATGCGCAACTGCAGCAGGTTGTTCGCCATGTTGCCGAGATCGCCTAGGTTCGAGAAGAAGTTGCTGATCGCGGTGCGCACGGGCGTCGGCGTGATCTTCTGGTAACCCTTCGCGATCGGCACGGCGATGTTCGAATCGACGGCGTCGTTGATCTTGTACATCGTCCGGTTCATCGGCTCGAGCGGATCGTTGGGATTGCGGTTCGGTCCCGTCGCGCAGCCGGTCAGCATCGCGCTGGCGGCGACGGTCGCCGCGATGATTCGCACCTTATTCATTGATTCCTTGCGATTGGTTCTTGGCGCGTTTGACGCGCGGTTTGCCCATCAGGACGGGCTGGAACACCACGGCGCCGATCAGCGTGCAGGTCAGTGCCAGCGCGAGCAGCTTGCCCATGCTCGACGTGCCCGGGTGGTGCGACAGCCACAGGCTGCCGAATGCGGTCGCCGTCGTCGCGGCGCTGAACAGCACCGCGTGCGTGAGGCTCGAGTGCAGCAATCCCGTCTGCCCCGCGCGCCACGCCATCACGAAATACACCTTGAATGCGACGCCGACGCCGAGCATCAGCGGCAGCGCGATGATGTTCGCGAAGTTGAGCGGCATGCCGAGCACGACGCACATCTCGAGCGTCACGACACCCGACACGAGCAGCGGCACCAGCGTGCGCAGCACGTCGCCGAAGCGGCGCAGCGTGACCCACAGCAGGATCGTGATCGAAATGATCGACCACACCCCCGCATGCAGGAACGCGTTGATGATCGTGTCGGCCGAATGCAGGATCGAGATCGGCCCGCCGGTCGCGCCCGGTTCCGCGGCCTTCACGGTCTGCGCGAAACGGCGCAGCATCGTGTCGTCGTTCGGGTCGACGCCCTTCGGCACCTTCGGTGAGATCTGCACGAGCGCGTGGCCGTCCGGCGCGACCCAGTCGCGCACGAGCGGCGGCGGCAGCGATGCGCGCGTGATGTCCTGCGGCTGCAGCAGCGCGGCGAGCTGGTTCAGCGCGATGCGCAGCGTATCGGAGAATGCGCGCTCGGCGCGGTCGCGCGTCGCGCTGTCGGTGGCGGCGAGCTTCGCGAGCGACGCGGACAGATGTTGCGCGGCGGCCGCGCCCGGGCCCGGGTGATCTTCCGCCGCGTAGCCGAGCAGATCCGACACGCGCTTGAGTGCGGCGACGCGCTGCGCGTCGGTCGCGGGCGGCGCGGCCGGCTGCGTCAGCGCGGGCAGCAGGTCGCTCGCGGCCGCGGCGATCGCCGCGCGCTTGGCCGGCTGGTCGGCGGGGATGAAGGTCGACAGGGTGGTGGTGCGGCCGACTTCGGGCAGCGCGTCGAGACGCTTCGCGGCCGCATCGGCTTCGGCGAGCGACGGCGCGAGCAGCGTGACGTCGTTGACGGCCGCTTCGGGCGAATCCTTCAGCGCGAGCAGCGTCGCCATCGATTCGCTGTTCGGATCCTTCAGGTGCAGCGGGTTGAAGTCGAAGCGCAGGAACGCGAGCAGCGGCAGCGCACCGATCACGACCGCGAGCGTGCCGATCAGGATCGGCTTGCGATGGCGATCGAGGAAATCGTCGACCGGCGCGAGCCACGGGAAGCCCGGCGTCTTCGATTCGCCCGGCGGCGCGAACAGGCGCAGCAGCGCGGGCAGCAGCGTGAGCGTGGTCAGCAGTGCGACGAACATCCCGACACCCGCGATCAGGCCGAGTTCGGACACGCCGCGATAGGCGGTGGGGATGAACGAGAAGAAGCTCGCCGCGACGGCCGCCGTGGCCAGCGCGAGCGGCATGCCCATCGAGTGCGCGGCGCCGATCAGCGCGTGATCGATGCGCTGGTCGCGGAAGCGTTCCTCGCGGTACTTCACGCCGTACTGGATCGAGAAATCGACGCCGAGGCCGACGAACAGCACCATGAACGCGACCGAGATCATGTTCAGCGAGCCGACCATCGCGAGGCCGAGCGCGGCGGTCACGACGAGGCCGACGAACAGCGTGACGAGCACCGAGCCGATCATCCGCTTCGAGCGCAGCGCAAGCCACAGGATGACGAGCACGGCGAGCAGCGTGAGCGCGCCGTTGAGCGCCGCGCCGTCCTCGACCGATGCGAATTCGTCGTCGGCGAGCGGCTGTTCGCCGGTCAGGCGCACGGCCGCACCGTAGCGCTTTTCGAGGTCGAGCGAACGGGCAGCGTCGCGAATCACCTGGCTGGTTTCCGCGCCGGCCTTCAGCGCGCCGTAGTTGACCACGGGCTGCACGGTGACGAATGCGCGCGCGGGCTGCCGCGCGGCATCGCTGTCGACCAGCGCGCGCCACGAGAACGCGGCCGGCTTGCCGGCCAGCACGTCGTCGACCGTCGCGGCGCTGCGCGCGAGCAGCTTCGCCATCGCCGGCAGTTTCACCTGGCCGGTCAGGAGCGGCTGGCCGAGCGTGGTGGCCAGCGTCGTCGCGAGCCCGGTCAGGCTCGGGTTCTTCGCGAGTTCGTTGACGAGCGGGCGCGCGCTCGCGAGCTGAGTCGTCGTATCGGAGACTTCCTGCGGCGCCAGGAACAGCAGCCCGTTGTGCTCGAAGAACGGCCCGCCGCCGGGCTCGGCGACCTGGCCGATGCGACCGGCTTCGGCCTGCTTCTGCAGCGCTTCGGTCAGCGCATGCGCGGCGGCATTCGCGAATTCGGGCGCTGGCGCCTCGACGACCGCGAGGATCGTGCCGTTGCGTTGCGGGAACGCTTTATCGACGGCCTGGCCGAGCGCAGCCCATTGCGGTTCCGCATCGACGAGCTTGCTGATGTCGGTATTGATCTTGAAATGCTGCGCGACGTAGACACCGCTGAGGGCAGCGATGACGAGCGACAGGACGACGACCCAGACGGGACGGCGCACCGACCACGCAACGAGTCGGACGATGAGAGATGTCACCATGTGGCGGTGGGGAGCGGCTGGCAAGGGCAAAGTAGCCAAGTATACCGGCGCGGCGTGGCGACTGACGTGACGTTGCGGGTTTCGGGGCGGGAAGGAGATTTGTTCGCGGCGGCGGAATCGATACCGGTGGCCGGCTGTTTTGTAAGGGGATATTTACATAATCGGCGCCGCGCCGTCTCGCCGTGCCGCCGCCCGCGCCTGTGACAAATGCAGCTGAAAGGTAACAGTCGGTCACGGCGCGGCAGCCGGGCGTCAGGCCCGGTATACTTTGCTGCACCGGCCGCTGCAAGGAGCCGGTCGTTTTTTCCCATCGAGTGCGAATAATCGTATGAAACGTCATCTGTTTGCTTTCGTCGCGGCTGCCGCCGTGTCGGTTTCCGCTTTCGCGCAGAGCGCGCCGGTCGACATCGTCCGCAATGCGGTCGAGGGCACCGTTACCGCGATGAAGGCCGATCCGGCCGCACGCGGCGGCGACATGGCGAAGGTCACGCAGGTCGTCGAGCAGCGCTTCCTGCCCGCGACCAACTTCGAGCGCACGACCCGCATCGCCGTCGGCGACGCGTGGAAGCAGGCGACGCCGCAACAGCAGCAGGAGCTGTACAAGCAGTTCAGGCTGCTGATGACGCGCACCTACGCCGCGTCGCTCGCGCAGCTCGGCAGCCAGGACGCGAAGTTCTCGTTCAAGGCCGGCGGCGCATCGGGCGCCGACGCGCTCGTGCAATCGACGGTGACGACGCCGGGCGACAGCCAGTCGGTCGGCTATCGGCTCGGCAAGGTCGGCAACGACTGGAAGATCTACGACATCGACATGTCGGGCGCGTGGCTGATCCAGGTCTACCAGGGCCAGTTCAAGAGCCAGCTCGCGTCGGGCGGGATCGACGGGCTGATCGCGTATCTGCAGAAGCACAATTCGCGGACGAACTGACGGCCGCTGCGCGGCTCGCGGTCCGGATGCATGAAGGGCGCCCTCGGGCGCCCTTTTTCGTTGCGGATCGCGGTGTCGCGCTACCCTACCGCCGCCGATGCTCGACCGCGAACTTGATCAGCTCGGCCTGCCCTTCGATCTCGAGCTTGCGCTTCAGGTTGAGCCGGTGCGTTTCGACCGTGCGCACCGACAGCCCCGTCTGCTGCGCGATCTGCTTGCTCGACAACCCCTCGGCCAGCGCATCGAGAATGTCGCGTTCGCGCGGCGTCAGGCGATCGAGCGGCGACGCGGTCGCGCTCGCGTGGATCATTCGCGCGGCGAGCCCTTCGCTGAAGAACGTCTGCCCGGCCAGCACCGCGCCGATCGCGCGGACGATCTCGCTCGCGGGCGAATCCTTCAGCAGATAGCCGCTCGCGCCGGCACGCACGGCCTGCGTCACGTATTCGACGTTGTCGTGCATCGACAGCATCAGCACGCGGATGCCGGGAAAGCGCTCGTGGAACACGCCCGCGAGCGTGATGCCGTTTATCCCGTTCATGCCGACATCCATCAGCGCGAGATCGGGTTCGAGCGACGCGGCGAGCGCGAGCGCCTCGTCGGCGTTGCCGGCCTCGCCGACCACGGACAGGTCGGCCGCTTCGAGCCGCATCCGCAGGCCGTCGCGCACGAGCGGGTGATCGTCGACGAGCAGCAATCGGGCGGCGGGCCGGGCGGTGTCGGGGGCGCTCATGCGAAAGGTCTCCTGTTATGGGGCGTGTCTTCACGCGGCGCTGCGCAGCGGCACGCGCGCGGCGACGATCGTGTGGCCGACCTGCGACGTGATCGTCAGCATGCCGCCGAGTGCGTCGAGGCGTTCGCGCATGTTGCGCAGGCCGATGCCGCGGCGCGCGTCGGCCTGCGAGCGTTCGGCGTCGAAGCCGCAGCCGTTGTCGGCGATGGTCAGCGTGACGGACTGGGCGCCGACGTCGAGCGTGACGGCCGCGCGCGTCGCCTGCGCATGATGCACGATGTTGCTGAGCGCTTCCTGCGCGATCCGGAACAGCGCGGTGTTGACGGCCTCGGGCAGCGGCCGCATGCCGCTGTGCGCGACCTGCGTATAGCCGATGTCGATGCCGCTTTCGGCACCGAGTTCGCGGACGAGCTGCTCGAGCGCGGCCGCGAGGCCGAGATCGTCGAGCATCGACGGACGCAGCGCATGCGAGATGCGCCGCACTTCGCGCAGCGTGTCGCCGAGCCGCCCGACGCCCGACACGAGCGCCTGCTCGGCCTCGGGCATGCGCGACGTGCCGCGTTCGAAGCGCGCGAGCGCGGATTCGAGCATCAGCTTCGCGGACACCATCATCTGGCTGATCCCGTCGTGCAGTTCGCGCGACAGCCGCGCGCGTTCCTGCTCCTGCGATTCGACGACGCGCTGCGCGAGCAGCTTGAGCTTCGCGTCGGCGCTGCGCGACTCGCTGACGTTCAGCACCAGCGCGCACACGGCGATCGCCGCCGCGCCGGTGAGCGCGATCGCGGTGAGCCAGCTCATCGTGCGCTCGATGTTCGCGGACGCGCGCGCGTCGATGCGCTGCAGCGCGGTGTCGACGTCGTCGAGATAGATGCCCGTGCCGACCATCCAGCCCCAGCGTTCGAGTGCGACGACGTAGCCGAGCTTCGGCGCGACGCGGCCCGTCGACGGCCGCTGCCATGCGTAGCGCACGTAGCCGCCGCCGTGCGACGCCGCGCCGATCAGCTTCTGGATCGTCAGCGCGCCCTGCGGGTCGCGCATCGACCAGAAGTTGTGACCGACGCGCTCGGGCTCGCGCGGATGCATCAGCGAATTGCCGTGCAGGTCGTACACGAAGAAATAGCCGTCGGGCCCGAAATCCATCTTCTGCAGCATCGCGAGCGCCTGCGTGCGCAGCAGCGCGTCGTCGCGCGCATTGCGGCCGCTCGCGTCGTAGAGCGGCATGATCGCGCTCGTCGCGAGCTCGACGTAGTGCTTCAGCTCGACTTCCTTGCTCGACAGGTACGCGGCCTGGATCGTCGCGTGCTGCGTGCGTGCGAGCGACGTCGCCTGCTGGCGCACGCCGAAGCCGATGCCGGCGATCGCGAGCAGGAACGGCACGATGGCCAGAAGGAAGATCTTTGCCTTGAGTCTCATGGTGGTGTGAAGCGGCCGCGAACCGGTGCGGCCGGCCAGGTGCGGCCGGCCAGGCGTGGGCCGGCCGGGCGCGTCAGCCGCGCGGCGGCGTATCGAGCCGACATTGTCGGCGATTTTGCACGTGGGTGGCTGCGACCAGGCGGCCACCCCGCCGCGGCTCGGGTGCCCGCGCGCTCAGGCCCGCCGCGACTCGAGATTGTCGGGGGACGCGCCCGCCAGTACGACGATGCGGTTGCGCCCGCCTTCCTTCGCGCGATACAGCGCATCGTCGGCGAGCTTCAGCGCGGCTTGCATGTTGTCGTCGAGTTCGGGATAGCTCGTCGTCACGCCGATGCTCACCGTCAGGCGGCCGGCCGTGCCGGCGTCGTGCCGGATGCCGAGATCGAGGATGCCCGTGCGGATCGTCTCGGCGATCGTCACCGCGCCGTCGGTGTCGACGTCGGGCAACACCACGACGAACTCCTCGCCGCCGTAGCGCGCCGCATAGTCGGCCGGGCGGCGCAGGCAGCCGCCGATGCAATGGCCGACCGCGGCGAGCGCGTCGTCGCCGGCCTGGTGGCCCTGCGTGTCGTTGTAGCGCTTGAAGTAATCGACGTCGATGAACAGCAGCGACAGCGCATGCTGCGAGCGCGCGGCGCGGCGCCATTCGCGCGCGAGCGTGACGTCGAGCATCCGGCGGTTGTCGAGGCCCGTGAGGCCGTCGGTCCGCGCGAGCGCCTGCAGCTCGGTTTCCGCGCGATGCCGCTTGCGCAGCTGCACGTCGAGCAGCAGCGACAGGCCGACGAAGCCGATCGCGAGCGCGACCATCGCGGAGCCGATCGGAATCGCACGGTCGTACCACGCGGCGTAGGTGTCCGCTTCCGAGCGCGCGACCATGACGATGAGCGGCAGGTGATCGAGGTGCCGGAACACGTACAGGCGCCGCACGCCGTCGATCGTCGCGGTGTCGGCGAAGCTGCCTTCGCTGGCGGTCATGAAATGCCGGAACGTGCTGGCGCGGCTGATGTCGCGGCCGACGATCTTCGGGTCGTACGGTTCGCGCGCGAGCATCAGGCCGCGCGTGTTGATCAGCGCGACCGAGCCGCGGTCGCCGAGCGACAGGCGCGAGAACAGGTTCTGGAAATATTCGAGCCGGATCGACATCACCGCGACGCCGCCGAACGACCCGTCGGGCTTCGTGATCCGCCGGCTGAGCGCGATGCTCGGCGAGCCGTCGCGCAGCCGCGAATGGTACGGGGGGCTGACGTACAGGCCGACGTCGGGCCGGTCGCGATGCACGGTGAAGTACGGCTCGTTGCCGAAGTTGGCCTTGCGCGGCACGTCGCCCTTGCCGTCGACCGCGATGTCGCCCTTTGCGTCGAGCACGTAGATGCCGCCGAGGTACTTGGCCGTCGTCGCGCGGTCGAACAGCACCTGGCGGCGCAGCGGCATCGGCAGCGCGATGACCGCGGGGTCGTTCGCGCCTTCGACGACGGCCTGCAGCGACAGCGAATAGATCTCGATGTTGCGCTCGATGTCCCACGACGCCATCAGCGCGAGGTTCTGCTGCATCGTGCGCGAGCGGTCGCGCGCGTCGATGCGGCCCTCGTACAGCACGATTCCGCACAGGAGCAGAAGGAGCAGCGCGATCAGCAGCCCCGTATAGAAGATCAGGTGCGGCAGCAGGAACCGGCGCAGATGAGCGGCGACACGGCTTGTCCGGCCGGATTCGCTGGGCATTGCGTAGTCGGTTTCTGCCATGGTCCGTGGATCGATGGGCATCGTCGCCAGGCGGCGGGCCGATGCGATTGTTCGTATGACGTGTCGGCAGCGATCCGGTGCGCGGCCCTCTTCCGGCGCCTTCTTCCCGCCCGGCGGAGAAAATGGACACCGATTATCTGTAATCGCGATCAGATATACCGGTAAATCATGCATTCATTGGCGGCATCTGCCGCGATTCGACGATCCGACGAATCGGGCGGCGCGGATTCAACGGAGTATAACGCGCGCATTCGCGTGCGCGGAAAATGTTGCGACCCGTTGATCGGGGTCAAATTACCGTGAAATCCCGGGCTTGCAAATATCGGGCAGAGCGTTACTGCGCAAGGTTTTGCCGCGTGGCGGGTGCAAGCGTGCCGCGTACGGCCGCCGATTCAGGCGGATTAACGGCCGGCGCACGCGAAACTTGAAATCGCGCGATATGTTCCGATTATCGGTTTCAACATACAGTTTCAACGGCCGCGCGAACGTAAAAATGAAAAACGGGCGGCGATGAGGGCCGCCCGTTTCGCGGAGCCGGCATGCGGGACGGGCCCGCATGCGCATGCTCAGGCGCCGTGCTGTTGCGCCTTGAACGCGAGCCGGAACCGGTGCAGCAGCGGCTCGGTATAGCCGCTCGGCTGCGACGTGCCCTGCAGCGCGAGCGCGCACGCGGCCTTGAACGCGGTCGACTGGTCGTAGCCGGGCGCCATCTGGCGATAGTTCGAGTCGCCGGCGTTCTGCTGGTCGACGACGCGCGCCATCCGCTTGAACACGTCGAGCACGAAGGCCTCGGTGATCACGCCGTGGCGCAGCCAGTTCGCGATGTGCTGGCTCGAAATGCGCAGCGTCGCGCGGTCTTCCATCAGGCCGACGTCGTGGATGTCCGGCACCTTCGAGCAGCCGACGCCCTGTTCGACCCAGCGCACGACGTAGCCGAGGATGCCCTGCGCGTTGTTCTCGACCTCCCGCAGAATCTCGTCTTCGCTCCATTCGGCACGCTCGACGACCGGCACGGTCAGCAGGCCTTCGAGCAGCGCGTCGCGTTCGCTCGCGTACGGCGTCTTTTCGAGCTCCTGCTGGACGGCCTGCACGTCGACGAGGTGGTAGTGCAGCGCGTGCAGCGTCGCGGCGGTCGGCGACGGCACCCACGCGGTGTTCGCACCCGCGCGCGGATGCGCGATCTTCTGCTCGAGCATCGCGTGCATCAGGTCCGGCATCGCCCACATGCCCTTGCCGATCTGCGCGCGGCCGCGCAGGCCGGCCGACAGGCCCGCGAGTACGTTGTTGCGCTCGTACGACGTGATCCAGGCCGACGACTTCATGTCGCCCTTGCGGATCATCGGGCCCGCTTCCATCGCCGTGTGCATCTCGTCGCCGGTGCGGTCGAGGAAGCCGGTGTTGATGAACGCGACCCGCGCGGCGGCGGCCGCGATGCACGCGGCGAGGTTCACGCTGGTGCGGCGCTCCTCGTCCATGATGCCCATCTTCAGCGTGTTGCGCGGCAGGCCGTACAGATCCTCGATGCGCGCGAACAGCGTATCGGCGAACGCGACTTCGACCGGGCCGTGCATCTTCGGCTTCACGATGTAGATCGAACCCGTGCGCGAGTTGCGCTTCGCCTTCAGGTCGTGCAGCGCGCACAGCGTCGTGACGACGCCGTCAAGGATCCCTTCCGGAATCTCGTTGCCGTCGCGGTCGAGCACCGCGCCGTTGGTCATCAGGTGGCCGACGTTGCGAACGAACAGCAGCGAGCGGCCGTGCAGCGACAGCGTGCCGCCGTCGGGCGTCGTGTAGTCGCGGTCGGCGTTCAGGCGACGCGTGAAACTCTTGCCGCCCTTCGCGACTTCCTCGACCAGCGTGCCCTGCATCAGGCCGAGCCAGTTGCGGTAGAGCTGGACCTTGTCGTCGGCGTCGACCGCCGCGACCGAATCCTCGCAGTCGATGATCGTGCTGACCGCCGCTTCGAGCACGACGTCCTTCACGTTTGCGAGATCGGCACGGCCGATCGGCGTCGACGCGTCGATCTGGATCTCGATGTGCAGGCCGTTGTGCTTCAGCAGGATCGCGGACGGCGCGTCGGCCGTGCCCTGATAGCCGACGAACAGCGCCGGCTGTGCGAGATGCACGACACCCTTCGCGGTTTCGACGGCGAGCTGGCCGTCCTGCACGCGGTAGCGCAGCGCCTCGCGGTGCGAGCCGCTCGCGAGCGGTGCCGCGTTGTCGAGCACGTTGCGCGCGTAGTCGATCACGCGCTGGCCGCGCGTCGGGTTGTAGGTCGCGGTGCGTTCGGCGCCGCCGTCCTCGGGCAGCGCGTCGGTGCCGTACAGCGCGTCGTACAGGCTGCCCCAGCGGGCGTTCGCGGCGTTCAGCGCATAACGCGCGTTCGACAGCGGCACGACGAGCTGCGGGCCGGCCTGCGTGGCGATTTCGCTGTCGACGTTCGCGGTGGCTGCCGCGACGTTCGACGGGACCGGTACCAGGTAGCCGATTTTTTCGAGGAATGCGCGATAAGCGGCGTGGTCGCGCACGGGGCCGGGGTGCGCGCGGTGCCAGGTGTCGAGTTCCTGCTGCAGGCGGTCGCGTTCCGCGAGCAGTTTGCGGTTGCGCGGCGCCAGATCGTGCACCAGGGCCGAGAAACCGCTCCAGAATGCGGCCTTGTCGATGCCGGTGCCCGGCAGTGCTTCGTTTTCAATGAACTGGCTCAGCGCTGGCGCGACTTGCAGTCCTGCTTGGTCGATCATCGTTATCCTCCCGGGGAAAAATGCGCGCGCGCGGCTAGAGGGCCTGTTCACGCTAATAACGGGCTCGTTCCCCTGATCGGAAAAAATCATTTGTGGGGCTGGCCACCAGAAGGGCCGATCGCTGCGTCATGCTCCTTGCGAATACGTCGAGTATTCGCTTCGTCGCAGTCCTTGCGCTCGGCCCTTCTGGTGTCCAGCGCAAGCCCGTTATTAGCGTGAACAGGCCCTCCTATGTCGCGACGCTTTGTGTGCCGGCGCGGGCGATCTGCGCGTCCTGCTCGGACTTTACGCCAGACACGCCGATCGCGCCCGCAATCCGGCCGCCGACCGTGACCGGCACGCCGCCTTCGAGCAACCCCGTCAGCGGCACGCTGAGAAACGCGGTGCGGCCACCGTTGATCATATCCTCATAAGCCTTCGTCTCGCGACGGCCGAGCGCCGCCGCGCGCGCCTTGTCCTGCGCGATAGTCGAGCTGGCCGGCGATGCGCCGTTCAGCCGCGCGAACGCGAGCAGGTGGCCGCCGTCGTCGACGACGGCGATCGACACGGCCCAGCCGTGGCGCTCCGCCTCCGCGCGGGCGGCGGCGAGCATGCGGTCGGCATCGGCGAGTTCGAGTTCGGGTTTCGTCTGCATGGATGTCCTCCGGAACCAGTCAGTTGATCAGTCGGTTGTCGACGAGTTCGATCCAGTGGCGCACGGGCGTGCGGCCCGCGCCGTTCAGGTGAGTCTGGCAGCCGACGTTGGCCGTGACAATCAGGTCCGGCCGCGCGGCTTCCAGCGCATCGAGCCGGTTGTCGCGCAGTTGCGTCGCGAGTGCGGGCTGCGTCAGCGAATACGTGCCGGCCGAGCCGCAGCACAGGTGGCCGTCGGCGACATTCGTCAGATCGAAGCCGAGCCGCGTCAGGATGCTTTCGACCGCGCCGCCGAGGCGCTGCGCGTGCTGCAGCGTGCACGGGCAGTGGACCGCGACGCGGCGTGGCGTCGCATCGGCCAGCGCGTCGAGCGGCTCGGCCGCGATCACCTCGGCGAGATCGCGCGCGAGCGCGCTGACGCGGCGCGCCTTCTCCGCATAGACGGGGTCGGAGCGCAGCAGGTCGCCGTATTCCTTGACGAACGCGCCGCAGCCGCTCGCCGTCAGCGCGATCGCTTCCGCGCCGGCTTCGATCGCGGGCCACCACGCGTCGATGTTGCGGCGTGCGCGGGCGAGGCCGGCGTCCTGTGCGTTCAGGTGATATTCGGTCGCGCCGCAGCAGCCGGCCTCGCGCGCCGGGCCCACGCTGATGCCGAGCCGGTCGAGCACGCGCGCGGCGGCCGCATTGGTGTTCGGCGACAGCGCGGGCTGCACGCAGCCTTCGAGCATCAGCACGCGCCGCGCGTGACGCACGGCCGGGCGCGGCGCGGCCGCGGGCACGGCGGCCGGGATCTTGTCCTGCAGCGCGCCGGGCAGCAGCGGGCGCAGCGCGCGGCCGGCCTTCAATAACGCGGCGAACGTCGCCGGGCGCGGCACCACGTGACGCAGCCCCGCGCGCAGCAGGCGCTCGCGCGTGGGACGCTGCGCGCGCTTCTCGGCTTCCGCGCGGCCGATGTCGAGCAGCGTGTGGTAGCGCACGCCGGACGGGCAGGTCGTCTCGCAGTTGCGGCAGGTCAGGCAGCGGTCGAGATGCTGCTGCGTGCGCTCGCCGCACGGCTCGCCTTCGAGCAGTTGCTTGATCAGGTAGATGCGGCCGCGCGGCCCGTCGAGCTCGTTGCCGAGCACCTGGTAGGTCGGGCAGGTCGCATTGCAGAAGCCGCAGTGCACGCACGCGCGCAGGATCGCTTCCGCTTCGTCGGCCCGGGCGAGGGCCTTGCTTGCTTCGCTGAGATTGGTTTGCATCGGCGGGTCGCTTCGAAGGTCAGAGGTCGGCGTACAGGCGCCCGGGATTGAAAATCGCGTGCGGGTCGAGTTGCGTCTTGAGTTGCCGATGCACGCGCAGCAGCGCGCGCGGCAGCGGCTGGAACGGCTCGTGCGTCGTGCCCGGCGTGAAGCAGGTCGCGTGGCCGCCCCATTGCGCGGCGAGCCGCTGCACGTCGGCTGGCGCGGCATCGCTTTTCAGCCAGCGCTGGGCGCCGCCCCAGTCGACGAGTTGCGCACCGGGCCACGCGTCGAGCGGCGCGGCGGCCGGCACCGATACGCGCCACAGCGGGCGCGGATCGTCGAAGAACGGCAGCGCGAGATCGCGCAGCCGTGCCCAGAACGCGTCGCCGATGTCGTCCATCCGGTCGCCGCCGATCGTGTCGCGCGCAGCCTTCACCGAGCCCTCGCCGCCTTCGATCCGCACGCGCAGCACGCCGTCCGCGTGGCACGCGCCCGCGAGCGGCAGCCCCGCGCGCCGCCATGCGGCGACGCGCTGCACGGCTTCGCCGGCAGCGAGCGGCAACGCGAGATCGCACGTCGCGCGCGGTTTCGGCAGCACTTTCAGCGACACCTCGGTCACGACGCCGAGACAGCCGAAGCTGCCGGCGAGTAGCCGCGACACGTCGTAGCCCGCGACGTTCTTCATCACCTCGCCGCCGAAGCGCAGGTGCTTCGCGTGGCCGGTGATCACGCGGCAGCCGAGCACGAAGTCGCGCACCGCGCCGACCCACGGGCGGCGCGGCCCCGACAGCGCCGCCGCGAACATCCCGCCGACCGTTGCCGCGCCGCCGAACGCGGGCGGTTCGCACGGCAGCATCTGGCCGGCCGAATCGAGCATCGCTTCGAGATCGGCGAGCGGCGTGCCCGCGCGCGCGGTGACGACGAGCTCGGTCGGGTCGTACGCGACGACGCCGCGATGCGTGCGCACGTCGAGTGTGCGGCCTTCGACGGGGCGGCCGAGGAACGCCTTGGTGCCGGCGCCGCGGATGTGCAGCGGCTGGCGGTCGCGGAGCGCGGCGTCAACCTGGGCGACGAGCGCCGCGCTGTCGTCGATCGATTCGATTTCGCGTCGCATCAGAAGCGCTCCAGTTCGGGAAACGGCAGCTTGCCGTGATGGACGTGCATCGCGCCGAATTCGGCGCAACGGTGCAGCGTCGGGATGTTCTTGCCGGGATTGAGCAGCCTCTGCGGATCGAATGCGGCCTTCACTGCGTGGAAGAACGTGATTTCGTCGGCGTTGAACTGCACGCACATCTGGTTGATCTTCTCGCGCCCGACGCCGTGCTCGCCGGTGATGCTGCCGCCCGCCGCGACGCACAGCTCGAGGATCCGGCCGCCGAGCGCTTCCGCGCGGTCGAGCTCGCCGGGCCGGTTCGCGTCGAACAGGATCAGCGGGTGCATGTTGCCGTCGCCCGCATGGAACACGTTCGCGACCGGCAGCCCGTATTCGGCAGACAGCGCGGCGATCCCTTCGAGCACGCGCGGCAGCTCGCGGCGCGGGATCGTGCCGTCCATGCAGTAGTAGTCGGGCGACATGCGGCCGACCGCGGGGAACGCGTTCTTGCGGCCGGCCCAGAAGCGCTGCCGCTCGGCCTCGTCGCGTGCGACTCGGATCTCGGTTGCGCCCGCGTCGCGCAGCAGCGCGGCGACGCGTTCTGCATCCTCGTCGACGTCGCTCGCCGCGCCGTCGAGCTCGCACAGCAGGATCGCCTGCGCATCGACCGGATAGCCCGCGTGGATGAAATCCTCGGCCGCGCGGATCGCGAGGTTGTCCATCATCTCGAGGCCGCCCGGAATCACGCCCGCGCCGATGATCCGCGCGACCGCCGCGCCGGCCTCGGCGACATCGTCGAAGCTCGCCATCAGCACCTTCACGCACGGCGGCAACGGCCGCAGCTTCACGGTCACTTCCGTGACGATGCCCAGCATGCCTTCGGAGCCGGTGAACAGCGCGAGCAGGTCGAAGCCCGGTGCATCGAGCGCATCGGCGCCGAGCGTGAGCGTGTCGCCGTCGATCGTCAGGATCTCGACCTTCAGGATGTTGTGCACCGTGAGCCCGTATTTCAGGCAATGCACGCCGCCCGCGTTTTCGGCGACGTTGCCACCGATCGAGCACGCGATCTGCGACGACGGATCGGGCGCGTAGTAGAGGCCGTTCGGCGCGGCCGCCTGCGAGATCGCGAGGTTGCGCACGCCGGGCTGCACGCGCGCGATGCCGGCGTCGGGGTCGATGTCGAGAATCCGGTTGAACTTCGCCATCACGAGCAGGATGCCTTTTTCGAGCGGCATCGCGCCGCCCGACAGCCCCGTGCCCGCGCCGCGCGCCACCACCGGCACGCTGTGCGCGGCTGCGACGCGCAGCACCGCGCGCACCTGCTCGACCGTGTCGGGCAGCACGACCGCGAGCGGCACCGTGCGGTACGCGGCGAGGCCGTCGCATTCGAACGGCTTGAGCGCCTCGAGTTCGTGCAGCACGTCGAGGCCGGGCGCCGCCGCATGCAGCGCGGCGACGAGCGTGTCGCGGCCGACGGTCGCCAGCGGGCCGTCGATCCGTTCGTCATAAATGAAACTCATCGGTCAGTCTCCGTCTCCACCATGCGGGCGGCCGCGCGATGCGCGACACGCCGGATGGACGGGATTCTTGGCGGGCCAGACGCGCCTGTCCAGACGTCTTCCATGTGGTCGTACCAGTTTTTATGAAGGCACCCGAAAGCCGCCGTGCGGAGAACCAGAAAACTGAATCAGGACAAGGGTTTGTGAGAAAATCGCCGATATCCGTCCAAAGTGGTCGTACCAGTATGGAAATGCAGGATCGAGAGGGGCCGGCACGGCGCGTGGCCGACGTCGTCGCCGAACGGATCGAGAAGCTGATCGTCGACGGCGTGCTGAAGGCCGGGCAGGCGCTGCCGTCCGAGCGGCGGCTGACCGAGAAGCTCGGCGTGTCGCGCACGGCCGTGCGCGAAGGGATGAAGCTGCTGCACGCGCGCGGGATCATCGACACGATGCACGGCAAGGGTTCGTTCGTCGCGAGCCTGACCCCGCAGCGCGAAATCACGCCGATGATGCATCTGCTCGGCTCGCAGCCGCGCACGCTGTACGACCTGTTCGAGGTACGCGGGATGCTCGAGGCCGAGGCCGCGCGACTCGCCGCGCTGCGCGGCACGCCGGCCGATTTCATCCTGATCAGGCGGCGCTACGACGAAATGACGGCGGCCGACGCGCAGGATCTCGATCCCGCCGCGCGCGCGAAGCTCGATCACGCGTTCCATCTCGCGATCTGCGAGGCGTCGCACAACCCCGTGCTCGTCAACACGCTGCAGTCGCTGACCGACCTGCTGCTCAGTTCGGTGTTCGCGTCGGTGAACAACCTCTATCACCGCGAACCGCTGAAGAAGCAGATCGACCGCCAGCATGCGCGGCTCTACAACGCGGTCACCGGGCGGCTGCCCGAGCAGGCGCGCAAGGCCGCGAGCGAACATATCCGCCAGTGCGTCGAGTATCTGCGCGAGATCGAGCAGGAGGAACAGCGGCTCGTGCGCTCGACGTTGCGGCTCGAAGGGTGGACGTGAGCGGGCGCAGGTGCGTTCGCGCGATGACGTGCGTCAAGCGCGCTGTATCACCGATGCGGTCGTGGAATCCAATATGTCGCAATATGATCTATTCGATGCCCGGCCAGCCGTGGCCCGTGCATGCGGTCGGTCGACATTGACGTTTGGATCGTCGACAATTTCATTGTCGTCCGAACGCTTTCGACAACCGCTACATGACTCGCCCAATCCGACAGCCTGACCTGCTAGTGACGTTCACGCTGACCGCGCTTACGTGGGAGGGCACCTTAAAGCAAGTACGGACGGGCTACCGTCCGGTGTACAAAATTCGGCCAGACTATTGGTCGTCAGCCCATCACGAGTTCGCCGGGAGACGCAGCGTAACAACGGGTGAGCAGTGCTTGGCCGAAGTCTGGCTGGTTACACCCGAGGCCTATCCGCATACGCTTTGGATCGGTCGTATGCTGGACGTTGCTGAGGGGGCCCGAATCGTCGGTCAGGCCGAGATCGTGCAATCGCAGAATCGTGGAGATCGGCTATTGGAGTAACGCCCTTACGCTTCTTCGTTCTCCTCGTACTTGGTCCGCTGGCCCCCGTTCAAGCTTTTCCCCGAAGATCCGTTAACGAGTGCGTCTTGTAAATATCTAGCCGACGAACAGGCGTGGAGATTGGACGCACATGTTACTGAACAAGAGAAGCTTCGCCGCTTTGATGCTCCTGATTTCTATCTCGGGCCATGCAAGCGATACGACGTCCGAAGTCAATAATGAACAACTGGGCGCGGTTAAAACCGTGACGGTGGTCTATCCGGGCAAGGCGGTTTACATCGCATTCGGACCGTCCGGCCCCATTCACATCCCGGTTCCAATTCCAGGTGCTGGCATAGTCGGAGCGCTCGCAACAGGAGCCGTCGCGGGCGCTGTCAACGCCGGGCTCAGCAAGAACGACAACGACTCGCCGACATCACTCAATGATCTTGTCACGGCCAAATTAGGTGATACGGGGCTTAATCGGCACTTCACCGACAGTATCGAAATGGTCCTGCGAAACCATGGCTTCACCGTAAAAGAGGTTGATGCGTCATCGCCAGGCCTCCCCACGATCAAACCGGACGGCCACCTCGTCTTGCACGCAAGCGGCTCGCCCTATCAAGGGAGCGATGCGGTCTTGTTCATTCGCGTCGGAACAGGATATGTAACGCCCGGCCGTTATCACGCGTATACACGCAGAGTGATCGGCGACATTGTCATGTTCAAGAGCGACACATACGATGCCATTCTCCGTCAACATGTCAGTTGGAAGCAGTCTGACGACCCATACAGCTATTCGTCGGTCGACGCGCTGGAAAGCGATCTTCAACATGCAATCGATGGACTCAACGAAGGCCTGATGGCACAGGTTGATCCGTTCAACAAGTTGTTCGACACGCTTCAGCGCTAAAGAACATCGACGCGTTCGCACAAGATAAAATCGATGTGCGATGACCAACTTGATGGATGGAATGACGACTACATTCGACGAGGCGACAACGGCGGCGATCGCCGCGTTTGCCCAATTGGATTTCTACACCGCTGTGCAAGCGATGCGAGCCGAGGCCGATTACGACCACGAACGAGACCAGTGGATTTCGCGCTATATCGATGAGCACGGCGGCGGCGCGGACGATGCAGCATACGACGCCTTGCACGCGCAGGCCCAGGCAACCCCGGAATACGCTCAGTTCGTCGATGCGGTACGCCGGGACATCCTGGAATACTTCGGCGTGACCGACGATCAACTGGACTGCATGATCCTGCTGCGCAATGACGACAGCGATGAGCTTTGGGCGGAAGTCAACCGACGGCGAAGCGCACTGGGAACCGGTGAAGTGCGTGGGGATCTCTGATCATTGCTTGCCTTTTGGGGTCTCAAGCCGTGCTGGGCGCGGGGCTCGAGTCAGATCAGCCACGCGGTGCGCCGGGCTCCCGGTTGTTGCAACCGATCCAATCAAGCGGGGACAAGCTTTCGGATCTTCGGAACGAGTGAGCGTTTTCCCTTGAAAGCCGCTTATATGTCGCGCTGGGTCGACCGGCCGCAACGGGTGGCGGACGCCGACTTCACGCGGAAGCGCTCGTTCGGCGCCCGTCATGGACGAGATCGCACCGATAAACGCAAGCGTTGAATTCCGGTCCCAGTCAAAACAGCGGCCGTCTAATCGTGGAGTAGTATTGCCCCATGTCCAAGTTATTGCTCGGCCTCTGCGGCGAACAGTCAACCCATCCGTGGCGAGGGCGGCAAGATCGTTAAAGGGTTTGGAAACTGCTTCAACGAGACGTGTGGTGGCGTCGGCCGTGGCGACGGCATTGATGGGAATACATCATGTCAACCGAGTGGAAGCACCGCGTCAGACTGTTTATCCAGCGTTTCTGGCAGCCGACCAGTGCGTGCATGACCTGCATGCCGGGGAGCTGGGGCAATATCATGAGCCTCGCCCATTGGACGATTGCATTTCATACCGGTCTGCTTACCGGACTCCTGGCTGTACTTTTGACTTTCACGCCCGCGGCGAAACTCTACGCGCATCGATACGGCAATGCGCTGGTCGTTGGGTTCCTGACAACGCTAGGCGACGCCTACTCGCACACGAGTCACTACCGTATCCCCTACGTCGAGCACATCGCGACGGGTGCAATTTCAGGTCTCTTGACACTGGCCGCCTCATATCTTTTCGAAGACCGTGCGCGACGCCTTCGGGCGGTATGGGCTCGAGTTTTCAGATAGCTTATCCGGTGACTTTCTGAACCCTCCTGGCCGAACGGAAAGAGGCTCCCCGGTGTGGCCATGCTTCATGATTGGGAGACTGCGTATGGACAACGGGCGTTCGCGGCCGTTACATGCGCCAGCGTCAGGGTGCGCCGCCAGTTTCAGCCAATCGCACCAGATCGCGAGCGGCTACTCGAGCGGTCGTTTAAATCTAGGTAACGGACGTTCAGAGGGTTGAATATCGAGCAGTGTGAAGGCGCTTAGAGACTTCCGTCCTCTCTGTTGTCGCACTGTCGAGGCGGATGTTTCAATGTAAAAGCGGCTTTACGCCGTCAAAATTCGTCTGTGTATCTGACGTCGTAAAGGCGCCGATTCACTACGAATGTCGGTCGAAGCACTCAATCAGCAAGTCCGTTAGCAACTGGATTTTTGCCGAGGGGTTTTGCCCTTGCGGGCGCACAACGTATATACCGGCCGTCGGTGGTGGAAAACGAGGCATGACCGGCACGAGTTCTCCGGACGCCACGTATGGGTCGGTCACACCGTCGGGGAGCCACGCGAGACCAAGACCTGCTACGGCTGCCGCGACGATGGCGATCGCGTTATCAGCCTTGAAACGCCCCTGCGGACGAACGGTAATCGTCTTGTCGCCATTCTTGAATCGCCAGCTTTCCGTCCCTTGCATTAGGGCTTGGTGCCCGAGTAGTTCGTCAGGTGTCTCAGGTGCACCGTTCGCCTCGATATAGGCAGGACTCGCGACGAGTTTTCCATCGATAGGACCCACGCACTTTGCGATGAGATTCGAATCCGGAAGGTAGCCAATTCGAATCGCGCAGTCGTATCCCTCGCCAACCAGGTCGACCATGCGGTCGCTGTAACACGTATGGATATGCAGCAGCGGGTGTCGCCGCGCCATGTCTGCCAGGACAGGTGCGAGATGAGTCGGACCGAACGTGAGCGGCGCTGCGATTCGCAAGCGGCCGCGCAGTTCTCCGGAGGGTGAGATTGTCTCCCTGGCCGCATCGATCTCGGCGACAACACGGGCGGCGTAGTCCCGAAAGGCGCTGCCCGCCTCGGTAAGAGCGGAACCGCGGGTTGTCCTGGCGAGCAATTGGACGCCAAGGTCCGATTCAAGCCGCAGAAGTCTTCGGCTGACGATGGACTTCGAGACCCCCAAACGGCGAGCAGCGGGCGAAACGCCGCCAGAGTCGGCGACCTCGACAAACGTCTGAAGCTCCTCGATATCCACTTCGGCGTTCCTCTTTAAGCGACACAGCATCGCAAAAATCTAGTCTACCGTCGCAATTCAGGGAATGCCAACATCCTCTTGCCGGCCGCTTGTCGGTGCATCGTCAACAGGAAGCATCCATCGCTTCCAATAACGCAGAGGGTTTTTTATGACATTTCGAAATGGCCTCAATTCACTCCTCCGCCCGGAAGACTCGGTCCTCGTCCTGATCGACCATCAGCCGTATCAGCTCGCCAATCTGAACAGCCACGACCCTCAGGCTGTAGTCAACGCCTCGACTGCTTTGGCAAAGTCGGCCAAAGTTTTCGGCGTTCCAACCATCCTCACAAGCGTGATCGCTGCGCGCGGAGGGCTTCTTTTCCCGCAGATCACGGATGTGTTTCCCGGCCAGGACGTAATCGACCGCACCTTCATCAACACGTGGGAAGACAAAAAAGTCGTGGACGCTGTCAAAGCGACAGGCCGTAAACAATTGATCATAGCGGGTCTGTGGACCGAAGTTTGCGTGGCGATGCCCGTGATCCAGGCACTCGGCGAAGGCTGGGACACGACGGTCATCACAGACGCGTCTGGCGGGGTTTCCGTCGAGGCGCACCAGGTCGCGATCCAACGCATGATCGCAGCGGGCGCGAACATGATGACCTGGCTCGCGCTGGCAGCCGAATGGCAACGCGATTGGGGTCGAACCGACACCGCAGCAGCGCTTACAGAGGTATTGAGCCAGCACGCTGCCGGCAGTGGCATCGCCTATTTTTGGGAGCAGCAGCTTCTCAACACGCCTGTTTCCGCCTGAGTCCGGCCTCCTTGGGAAATGAAACAGTACGCGCTCGACCACTCGTGAAGTAGGTCGGCCGTGGCACGACATTCCCTTCTCATTACGCTCACAGTCGGGCGGCCACATGAGAGCTGCACCCGCTTTCGGCGAGCCCGACTGTATCTCCCGGAAGGAACAGATGAACATGACAATGGAAGGCTTTCCCGTTGGGCAGGAAATGGAAGTGACCTACCCACCGTTCAAGGTGTACCTGACGATCAAGTCGGAGACCGAGCTGAGCTTTTCAATAAAGGAAGGCGAGTTCGCCAGAACCGAAGCCGTCGCAATCGAGGTCGTGCCGCTTGGCAAAGCCCTTTTCGCAGTGAGCTGGAAAGAGTCGAACGGTGCCACGGTGATAAACGTCCAGGACTACGATCGCGGTGTGTTCCTCTCGTTCGTGACGTTGACCAGCGGCGAGTTCTGGCGCATGGCCGGCTCGATGGTGATAACACGATCCGCGAACGCGACGTTGGATGGTCATTCGTAGCGCAACAAACCGATCGTGGTCGAGGCAATACTGGCAATTTGTGCTTCCGATCCCGGGAAGCTCTCCGGATTTTCTTGAGTTCATTTCTCAAGTCCCGAATAGCAGAAAGGGGTCGTTCAGCGTCACCCATCGAAATCCGCGCCGCATGAAAAAAGCCCGCCGAAGCGGGCAACCTCACGATGCGGAGGAGGAGATGCGTGAGCGCGGGCGGCGCGCGTTCAGCCTTTCGTCGCGCCGAACGTGAGCCCTGCGACAAAATGCTTCTGCATCGCGAAGAACATCGCGACGGAAGGGAGCGCGGCAAGAATCGAGCCGGCCGACACGAGGTTCCACGACGTCGTCCATTGCCCCTTCAGCGCCGCGACGCCCGCGGTGATCGGCGCGGCTTCGTCGCCTTGCGTGAGACACAGCGCCCAGAAGTAGTCGTTCCACACGAACGTGAACACGAGGATCGCGAGCGCCGCGAGCGCGGGCCGGATCAGCGGCAGCACGATCCGCCAGAACACCGTCCATTCGCCCGCGCCCTCGATGCGCGCGGCCTCGATCAGCTCGAACGGCAGCTGCTTGATGAAGTTGCGCAGGAACAGCGTGCAGAAGCCGGTCTGGAACGCGACGTGGAACAGGATCAGCGCTTCGACGGTATTGAACACGCCGAGCCGGAGCGACAGGTCGCGCACCGGGATCATCAGCACCTGCACCGGCACGAAGTTGCCGGCGACGAACGTGCCGAACAGCGCGGTATTGCCGCGAAACCGGTAGGTCGCGAGCGCGAAGCCGGCCATCGCCGCGAGCGCGATCGAGCCGAGCACGGACGGCACCGTGATCTGCACGCTGTTCCAGAAGTAATGCAGCATCGGCGACGTCGTCAGCGCGTCGCGATAGTTCTCGACCATCGCGAAGTGCCGCGGCCAGCCCCAGTAGTGCCCTTCGACCAGTTCCTCGGTCGAGCGCACCGACGTGACGAACACCGCGATCATCGGCAGCAGCCAGATCAGCAGCGCGACGGGCAGCGACAGCTTGTACAGCCGGCGCGAGACGGGTTTCCATTGGGCAACGGGAGTCGGAAACATGATGGCCACCGGTCGGGTTATTGCTCGTTGCGCAGCATGCGGCGCAACTGGAACACGATGTAGACGAGCATGATCGCGAACAGCACGACCGCGATCGACGCGGAATAACCGAGCCGGTAGTACTTGATCGCCTGGTCGTACATGTAATACGCGAGCACGGTCGAACTCTCGAACGGGCCGCCGCTCGTCATCACCGAGATCAGGTCGAAGCTGCGCAGCGCGCCGATCACCGTGACGACGATCGCCATGAAGGTGGTCGGCCGCAGCTGCGGCAGCACGACGTGCCACAGCAGCGCGAAGCCGCGCGCGCCTTCCATCCGCGCCGCTTCGATCTGTTCCGGGTTGACCGACGTGAGGCCGGTCAGGTACAGGATCATGCAGTACGCCGTTTGCGGCCACAGCGCGGCGAATGCGATGCCGAGCGTCGCGTAGCGCGCGTCGCCGAGCACCGGGATGCCGTGCCCGGCGAGCAGCGCGAGCAGCCCGAAGGTCGGATCGTAGAACCACGAGAAGATCAGGCCGACGACCACGCCGGACAGCACGAACGGCGCGAAGAACAGCGACTTCACGAGCCGGATGCCGCCGACCGCCTGGTTCAGGTACAGCGCGAGCGCGAGGCCGAGCGGCGGCGCGAGCATGAACAGCGCGAGCCAGATCACGTTGTTGCGCAGCGCGGTGTAGAACGTCGGCGCGTGCAGCAGTTCGGCGTAGTTCGCGAGCCCGACGAAGCTGCGCTCGGTCATCCCGTCCCAGTTGTACAGGCTCAGCCACAGCGTCGACAGGATCGGCCAGATCACATAGACGGCAACCATTGCGCAGGCCGGTGCGAGAAAGAGCCACGCGGCGCGCCGTTGCCGCCGCACGGCAGGCGACGGGCGGCGCGCGGGCAACGCGGCGGCGGGTGCTCCGCGCGGCGGCGGCGCGGCGCCGGCGGGCGGGGTGGACGTGATCGGACTGGACACGGCAAGCCTCCTGTACTGACGCGGCGGCACGGGGCCGCCGGCTGGGTCACGCGGTCACTTCTTGTAGATCCGCTTGCGGGTCTGTTCGAGCTGTGCGAGCACCGTATCGAGCTGCGCGGGATTGGCCAGGAACTGCTGCATGCCCTTCATCCCCTCGTCGGCCATTTCCTTCGTCATGTCGCGGTCGTAGAACTGCGCGACGCCGCCCTTCGTGTCGGCGAGAATCCGGAAGCCGATGCGCGAGATCGGATCGGCCGGCTCGGGCGACTTGCTGTTGGCCGATAGCGAGCCGAGGCCCTCCGCGAGCTTCGCGCCCATCTCGGGGGTTTCCACGAAAGTGAGGAACGTGTGTGCATCGGCCTTGTTCTTCGCCTTCGTCGGGATGTGCAGCGATTCGACCGGACCGTCCTCGGCGGTCGGCACCTTCGGGTCGATGATCGGGAAGCGGTAGTAGCCCATTTCAGGCTTCACGTTCGGCGGGAAGCCGGCGGCGATGAAGGTGCCCATCAGCATCATCGCGGCCTTGCCCTGGAACAGGAACGGCTGAGCGCCGTCGAGATCGTAGGACAGCGCGTTGTCGATGAAGTAGCCGGCATCGATCAGCGATTTCCACGTCGTGTAGACCTTCTTCACGCGCGGGTCGGTGTACGGCACGTCGCCGGCCATCAGCTGCTGGTGGAATGCGTTGCCGTTCACGCGCAGGTCGAGATAGTCGAACCAGCCGGCGAGTGTCCACGCGTCGCGGCCGCCGATCGCGACCGGCGTGATGCCGGCCGCCTTCAGCTTCTTGCACGCATCGAGAAACTGGTCCCAGGTCTTCGGCTCGTCGGCGATGCCGACCTTGCGGAACAGGTCCTTGCGGTAGAACAGCCCCCACGAGTAATAGACGGTCGGCGCCGCGTACTGCTTGCCGTTATACGACGACGCGTCGCGCGTCGACGCGTACATCGCACCCCAGCCGTTCTTCGTCCAGTCGCCGCTCAGGTCCTCGAACAGCCCGCGCTTCGCGTAGTACGCCATCCGCTCGCCAGCGTGCCAGTTCACGACGTCCGGCGCGACGGTCGTGAGCCACGCGGGGAGCTGCACCTTGTACGCTTCCTCGTCGACGAAGGTCGCCTTCACGTCGATGTCGGGATGCGCCTTGTGGAACGCGTCGAGCGTCGCCTGCCAGACCGCGCGCTGGCTGGCGCCCTTGAACGCGATGTTGATGGTCAGCGTGCCGGCGTTCGCCGGCGCGGCGACACCGAACGAAGCGAACGCGATGGCGGCGGCCGCGGCGAGCCGGGCGGCGGCGCGAAGGGGGCGATGTGTCATGGTTGTCTCCATTCCTGTGTGTCGTTGTGCGTGACCGGCGCGTCGCGGCGCCGGTGGCGGGTGCGGGTGCTACGAACGGCTTCGATACACGGCGACGCCTTGCGGCTCGACTTGCGGGGCGCCGAGCACGAACGCGGACGGTGGCACCGCGTCGATCGTGTGCGGCGTGCTTCCATAGTTGAATACGTAGGTCAGGCCGCCGCGCCGGCTTACGCGCACGCCGTCGCCGAGCGGCGCGGGCGCGAGGCCTGCTTCGGCCGCGACATCGGCGAACAGCCGCGCGGTGGTCGCGTCGTCGAACAGCGCGGCCCAGTAGTGCAGCGCGCCATGCGACACGCAGGCCGGATGACCGTCGGCGAAGCGCGCACGCACGACGCTGCGCGTAGCGTCGCGCAGCTCGACGAAGTCGCGCCAGTGGCGCGCATCGCCCGCGAGCGGCGAGCCGTCGCGCAGCGTGCCGTCGATCCGTTCGGTCAGGTTCGGCCGCAGCGATTCGACGCGCCACACGCGGATCGGCAGGATCGACGCGAGCGGGCCGGGCGGCAGCGCCGGCGGAATCTGCAGGTCGACGGTCTTCGAGCCGGTGCGCGGCCCGAACACGACCTGCGCACCCGAGGCGGCGAGCCGCGCCGCGAAGTCGTCCGGCACGATCGGCAGCGGCGGCACGACCACGAGCCGGTAGCCGTCGAGCGGCGCATGCGCGGAGATCACGTCGACGTCGAGGCCGAGCGAGCGCAGCGCCGAGTAGTACTCGAATGCGAAACGCGGGTAGTGGAAATCGGCGCCCTGCGGCTGCACCTCGAACAGCCACTTCGCTTCGTAGTCGTAGATCAGCGCGACGGGCGCGCGCACCGGAGCGTCCGCATCCGCGCCGGCGTCGTGCACCGCCGCGATCTCGCGCGCGACGCGTTGCGCTTCGCGGCCGCCCTCGTCGAGCCGGTCGTCCGGCGTGTGCAGGCCCGCATGCATCTGCTCCTGCGCGAACGGCGCCTGCCGCCAGCGGAAGTACGACACGCAGCCGGCGCCATGCGCGAACGCCTCCCAGCTCCACAGGCGCACCATGCCCGGCAGCGGCGCGGGGTTCCAATGCGCCCAGTTCACAGGCCCCGGCTGCTGCTCCATCACCCAGAACGGCAGCTTCGACATGCCGCGATACACGTCGTGATTGAACGACGCGAAATCGGGATGGCCGGTGCGCAGCCAGCGCGCCTTCACGTCGGGCGCGAACCATTGCTCCTCGAGCGCGCCGAGCGGATAGCTGTCCCACGTCGCGATGTCGAGGTCGCGTGCCACTTCGTAGTGATCGAACTCGGTGAACAACTGCATGAAGTTGTGCGCGACGGGCCGGCCCGGCGAGTGCGCGCGGATCACGTCGACCTGCATCCGGTGATAGCGTGCGACCTCGTCGGACGCGAAGCGCCGGTAGTCGAGGCGATGCGACGGATGGGCCTCGGTTACGGTGCCGACGGGCGCGTCGACTTCGTCGAAGTTGCGATACTCCATGCTCCAGAACACGGTGCCCCACGCGCGGTTCAGCGCGCCGATCGTGCCGTAGCGCGCCTTCAGCCATTCGCGAAAGCGCACGAGCGCGGCCGGCGAGTAGCTGACGACGGTCTGGTGGCAACCCAGCTCGTTGTCGGTCTGCCAGTAGCGCACGGCCGGATGGCGGCCGTAGCGTTCGGCGACCGCGGTGCAGATCCGGCGCGACGCTTCGAGATAGGTCGGCGACGAGAAGTCGTAGTGGCGGCGCGAACCGAACGCGCGCGGCCGGCCGTCCGCGCCGATCGCGAGGATGTCGGGATGACGGTCGACCAGCCATTTCGGCGGCGTCGCGGTCGGCGTGCACATCACGATCTCGAGGCCGGCCGCGCCGAGCACGTCGACCGCGCGGTCGAGCCAGCCCCAGTCGTATTCGCCCGGCGACGGCTCGATGCGGCTCCATGCGAATTCGGCGATCCGCACCTGCTCGATGCCGAGCGCTTTCATCCGGCGGGCGTCGTTCGCCCACATCGATTCCGGCCAGTGTTCCGGGTAGTAGCAGACTCCGAGGCGCATACGCGATCCTTAAGCGTAGTGATGGACGTGGACGTCGGCGCACGCGGGCACCGCGCGGCCGTCTTCGGTGAAGAGATGGCAGGCCGCGGCCGGCGCATGCACGGGCACGCGCTCGCCGCTGTGCACCTGTGCGTCGCCGGGCACCTTCGCGATCAGCGGCGCGCCGCCGGGCTGGTCGAGGTGCACGTAGGTCTGTTCGCCAAGGCGTTCGACGAGCGCGACGTCGCGCACGAGCGTCGTCGCGTCGCGCGCGGCGCCGAGCGTCAGGTGCTCGGGGCGAATGCCGAGCGTCACGGCTGCGCCGGCATCGAGCGCGGAGCCGTCGCGCGGCAGCGTGAAGGTTTCGCCGGAAGGCGCGACGGTAACCGTCGTGCGGCGGGCATCGGAGGCGGTGACGACGGCCGGCAGGAAGTTCATGCGCGGCGAGCCGATGAAGCCGGCGACGAAGCGGCTGGCCGGATGGTGATAGAGGTCGAGCGGCGCGCCGACCTGCGCGATGCTGCCGTGCTGCGCGGTATCCGCGCCGGCGTGCAGCAGCACGATCCTGTCGGCGAGCGTCATCGCTTCGGTCTGGTCGTGCGTCACGTAGACGACGCTCGCGCGTTCGAACTGCCGGTGCAGCCGCGCGATCTCGATGCGGGTCTGGCCGCGCAGCGCCGCGTCGAGATTCGACAGCGGTTCGTCGAACAGGAATACGCCCGGCTCGCGCACGATCGCGCGGCCGATCGCGACGCGCTGCCGCTGGCCGCCCGACAGCGCCTTCGGCTTGCGCTCGAGCAGCGTGTCGAGCTGCAGGATGCGTGCGGCATCGCGCACCTTCCGATCGATCTCGGCTTTCGGCACGCGCGCGAGCTTCAGCCCGAACGCCATGTTTTCATAGACCGTCATGTGCGGAAACAGCGCGTAGCTCTGGAACACCATCGCGACGCCGCGCTCGGCGGCCGGCACGTCGTCGACGCGGCGGCCGTCGATCGACAGCTCGCCCGCGCTCAGGTCCTCGAGCCCGGCAATCATGCGCAGCAGCGTCGACTTGCCGCATCCGGACGGCCCGAGGAACACGCAGAACTCGTGCGCGCCGATCTCCAGATCGACGTCGCGAATGACCGGCGCGTGATCGCCATAGGCTTTCTGCACGCGTCGCATCGAGATGCTCGCCATTGTCTCCGCTCCATGTTCTAATGCGCCGTCATGATTGCTTAAGCGCTTAATCATCGCGATCAAAAAAAGAGGCGATCCGATCGCGGCCAAGTCGCGCCCGATGGTCGGGCGGCAAGGTGTGCGGCGATAGTGCGCCGCTTCGGTGATCGAAGCAAATACTGGATCGACGTCTCATATAGTGAGCAAACGATGGCGACACTGGATGAAGTTGCGCGCCGCGCCGGCGTGACGGCCGCGACGGTATCGAACGTGCTGCGCGACCGCGGCCGGGTGGGCGAGGCCACGCGTGCGCGGGTGCTGGAAGCCGTGCAGGCGCTCGGGTATCGGCCGCATCTTGCCGCGCGGGCGCTGGCGGAAGGGCGCGCGCCGACGGTCGCGCTGATGGTATCGAGCATCGCGAACCCGTTTTATCCGGAGTTCGCGCTGGCGGTCGAGCGCGCGGTGCGCCGCAACGGGCAGTTCCTGATCGTCTGCAATACGAACGAAGATCCGTTGCAGGGGCGCGCGTACCTCGACCAGATCGCCGGCACGATTTCCGAAGGCATTCTCGTGACCAACGCGAACCTGCATCTGCCGGATCTGCTCGACGTGGCGCGGCGCGGCGTGCCGGTCGTGCTGTGCCTGTGGGAGCGGCCCGACGCGCCGCCCGACGGATTGCCGTGCGTGGCCGTCGATTTCCGCGAGGCGGGGCGGATCGCGACGCGGCATCTGCTCGAACTCGGGCACGAGCGCATCGGCGTGATCGTCGGCGGGGCGGCGAGCGGCGTGCAGGCGGCGCGTTACGATGGTTTCGTCGACGTGATGCGCGAAGCGGGGCTCGACGCGTCGATCGTCGCGGCCGAGCACGATTCGATCGAAGGCGGCGTGCGCGCGGCGGGCCGGCTGCTCGACGCGCATCCACGGCTGACCGCGCTGGTCGCCACCAACGACCTGCCGGCGATCGGCGCAATGCATGCGGCGGCCGATCGCGGCAGGCGCGTACCCGACGACCTGTCGATCGTTGGCATTACCGACATCCATCTGGCCAGCGACACACGCCCCACACTGACGACCGTCGCGATCCCGACCGCCGAGGCTGCCGGCCTCGCGGTCGAATTGCTCAACGCGCTGCGCGAGGCGGGCGGCCGCAGCGACGATGCTTCGCGCGTGCGGACTGCGTCGCTGCCGCGGCTGGTGGTGCGCGGTACGACTGGCCGCGTGCCGAGTAAGAGTGCGACGCGGTAAATATCGCGCGTGGCTGCGCCGAGTGCTTCGAGTTTGCCGCCGCAATCGGCGCGGCCCGGCGCGCAGCCGCGTGCGGTGTGGAAAACGGCAAACGCGGCGCCGGCCTCAACCGCCTTCGACGAGCCGCATCACGATGCTTCTGGCCGATTCGAGATGCGCGACCGTCATCGAACGGGCGGCGCGCGCATTGCGCTCGCGGCACGCCGTCAGGATGTCGTCGTGCTCGACCTGGAACGAGGGCGTATCCGCGAGCAGCGTGGCCTGCAGGCGCTCGTAGCGTTCGACCTGGCTGCGCAGTTCGCCGATCGTCTTCAACTGCCGCGCGTTGCCGCAGCACGAATACAGCAGCGCGTGGAATTCGCGGTTCAGTTCTCCCTGCCGGCGCGGTACGGTCGCGTCGCCGAGCAGGCGATGAACGAGTTCGGCGCGCGCCAGCGTTTCGTCGTCGAGCCGCTTCACGCTTCGGTAGATCGCATCGCCTTCGAGCAGCGCGCGCAGATCGTAGATTTCCTGCACGTCCGACGCGCTCAGCATGCGCACGACGGCGCCGCGATTCCTGAAGATGTCCAGCAATCCTTCGCGTTCCAGACGCTGGATGGCCTCGCGCATCGGAATCCGGCTGATGCCGAACCGGTCGGCCAGATCGCGCTCGACGAGCCGCTCGCCGGCTTCCAGCTCGCCGTTGACGATCATGTCCCGCAGCGATGCGGCCACCGCGTCCGCCGTGGAGTCGAGTTTGGCTTCCATGCCTGCGTGTTCCTCACTTCATTTTGGAATAATGGTATACCAAACGGAATTCCGGTGCCAAAATGGCGGCCATTGGCGGGCTTCATGAAATGAAATCGAGCCCGGTGGAAGCAACCGACATCAATGGAGAGCGAGATGGCATCCGGCGAACACAAGTATCGCGTTGCAGTGCAGTGGACGGGCAACCGCGGCACCGGCACGTCGGGGTATCGCGAGTACGGCCGCGATCATGTGATCCGTGCCGGTTCGAAGCCTGACATTCCCGGTTCGTCGGATGCGGCCTTCCGCGGCGACGCGTCGCGCTGGAATCCCGAAGACCTGCTGCTGGCGTCGGCATCGGCGTGCCACAAGCTCTGGTACCTGCATCTGTGCGCCGAGGCCGGTATCCGCGTGCTCGCGTATGTCGACAACGCGGAAGGGACGATGCTCGACAGCCCCGAGCACGGGCGCTTCACCGAAATCGTGCTGCGCCCGCGCGTGACCATCCAGGCCGGTGACGATCGCGAGCGGGCGGAACGCCTGCATCACGATGCGCATGCGAAGTGCTATATCGCGAATTCGGTCAACTTCCCGATCCGCTGCGAACCGGTGATCGAGTTTGCAGCCGCGTGACGCGTCGGCGATGGAAAGCACGATGAAGCTTTTCTACTACCCAAGCAATGCAGGCATGGCGCCCCGCTTCGTGCTCGAAGAAATCAACGTGGGCGTGCCACACACCCCGCTGCCGCGTCACAGCGCGACGCCGTAAACCTCGCGCGCAGCCGCCCGGATCGCGTCGGCCATCACCGTGGCGGCTGGCGAATGCAGCCGGTCGGTGCGCGTGATGATCCCGAAATCGTCCATCCGGCAATCCATCTCCAGCGGCAGCACCGTGACGATCCCGTGTCGCGCGTAGTAGCGCGCGACGTCTTCGGCCAGCACCGCGATCATGTCGCTCTGTTCGAGCAGCTGCGTGATGAACAGCAGCGCAGACGTCTCGACCAGGTTCGCCGGCGGCGCGAGGCTCGCGCGCTGGAACACGAGTTCGAAGCGATGGCGCAGCACGCTGCCGGCCGGCGGCACGACCCACGCGGCGCGCTGCACGTCCGCGAGCGACAGCGGCGCCTGCGCGAGCAGCGGATGGCCGGGCCGCACGACCGCCGCCACCGTTTCGCCGATCAGCGGCTCGTAGCGCAGCCGCAGCTTGTCGTGTTCGGCGGAGAGCCGGCCGAGCACGATGTCGATCTTGTCCTGCGCGAGATGTTCGAGCAGCACGTTGCTGGTGTCGATCTCGACCGACACGTGCAGGCCCGCATGCGTGCCCTTCACGGCGGCGACGGCCGGCGGCACGAGCCGCAGGCCCGGCGACGTGATCGCGCCCACCGCCACATGCCCGAGATGGCCGGCCTTCAGCGCGGCCAGTTCCTCGCGCGCCTGGTCGAGGCTGCCGAGCGCCGCGCGCGCGTGGCGGATCAGCGCGTCGCCGTACAGCGTCGGCCGCATCCCGCGCGGCAGGCGCTCGAACAGCACCGCGCCGATCGATTCCTCGAGTTCGCGCAGCAGCTTCGACGCGGCCGGCTGCGTCATGTTCAGCGCGGCCGCCGCGCGATGAATGCTGCCTTCGTCGGCGAGCGCGACGACCAGCAGGAGCTGGCGGGTTTTCAGGCGGCTGCGGTTTCCCCACGGGCTGGCGTCAGTCATCGTACGGGTTTATATCGATATCGGAATCGATATCGTAATCGCCTAAAACGTCATTAGCGAGTTATCAAAATTCTGCCTAGACTGCGCCGGTATCCCGTCACCACAGGACTGACGATGTCGGCAACAAAACCCAGGCTGCGCTCCACCCAATGGTTCGGCACGAATGACAAGAACGGCTTCATGTACCGGAGCTGGATGAAGAACCAGGGCATCCCCGATCACGAGTTCGACGGCCGGCCGGTCATCGGCATCTGCAACACGTGGTCCGAACTGACGCCGTGCAACGCGCACTTCCGCAAGCTCGCCGAGCACGTGAAGCGCGGGATTTCCGAGGCGGGCGGCTTCCCGGTCGAGTTCCCGGTGTTCTCGAACGGCGAATCGAACCTGCGGCCGTCGGCGATGCTCACCCGCAACCTCGCGTCGATGGACGTCGAGGAGGCGATTCGCGGCAACCCGATCGACGCGGTCGTGCTGCTCGCCGGCTGCGACAAGACGACGCCCGCGCTGCTGATGGGCGCGGCGAGCTGCGACGTGCCGGCGATCGTCGTGTCGGGCGGGCCGATGCTGAACGGCAAGCTGGAAGGCAAGAACATCGGTTCGGGCACGGCCGTGTGGCAGTTGCACGAGGCGCTGAAGGCCGGCGAGATCGACCTGCATCACTTCCTGTCGGCCGAAGCCGGCATGTCGCGCTCGGCCGGCACCTGCAACACGATGGGCACCGCGTCGACGATGGCGTGCATGGCCGAGGCGCTCGGCGTCACGCTGCCGCACAACGCGGCGATTCCGGCCGTCGATTCGCGCCGCTACGTGCTTGCGCACATGTCGGGCATCCGCATCGTCGAGATGGCGCTCGAAGGGCTCGTGCTGTCGAAGGTGCTGACGCGCGCCGCGTTCGAGAACGCGATCCGCGCGAACGCGGCGATCGGCGGCTCGACCAATGCGGTGATTCACCTGAAGGCGATCGCGGGCCGCATCGGCGTGCCGCTCGAACTCGAGGACTGGATGCGCATCGGCCGCGACACGCCGACGATCGTCGACCTGATGCCGTCGGGCCGCTTCCTGATGGAGGAGTTCTATTACGCGGGCGGGCTGCCGGCCGTGCTGCGCCGGCTCGGCGAAGGCGGGCTGCTGCCGAACCCGGACGCGTTGACGGTGAACGGCAAATCGCTGTGGGACAACGTGCGCGAAGCGCCGAACTACGACGACGAAGTGATTCGCCCGCTCGACCGGCCGCTGATCGCGGACGGCAGCATCCGCATCCTGCGCGGCAATCTCGCGCCGCGCGGCGCGGTGCTGAAGCCGTCGGCGGCGAGCCCCGAGTTGCTCAAGCATCGCGGCCGCGCGGTCGTGTTCGAGAACCTCGAACACTACAAGGCCACGATCAACGACGAAGCGCTCGACGTCGACGCGAGCTCCGTGCTCGTGCTGAAGAACTGCGGGCCGCGCGGTTATCCGGGCATGGCCGAGGTCGGCAACATGGGGCTGCCGCCGAAGCTGCTGCGCCAGGGCGTGAAGGACATGGTGCGGATTTCCGACGCGCGGATGAGCGGCACCGCGTACGGCACGGTCGTGCTGCACGTCGCGCCGGAGGCCGCCGCCGGCGGGCCGCTCGCGGCGGTGCGCAACGGCGACTGGATCGAGCTCGACTGCGAGGCCGGCACGCTGCATCTCGACATCACGGATGACGAACTGCAGCGCCGCCTGTCGGACGTCGATCCGACCGCGGCGCCGGGCGTGGCCGGCCAGCTCGGCAAGGGCGGCTACGCGCGGCTGTACATCGATCACGTGCTGCAGGCCGACGAGGGGTGCGACCTCGATTTCCTGGTCGGCACGCGCGGCGCGGACGTGCCGAGCCATTCGCATTGAGCGGCGAGCGATAAGCGAAGCACAGGTGAAGCAGGGCAGACCGGCGACGACGCCGGCGCAGCCCACCCATGGAGACACGATGACGACGACGCAGCACCCGTCCGCGACACCGGCCGCGGCTCAATCCGGCCCGTCGGCCGCCGTCGACGAACGGCAGTTGATGCGCACGCTGACGCGCAGGCTGGTGCCGTTTCTTGCATTGATCTACGTGGTGGCCTATGTCGACCGCACGGTCGTCGGCTTCGCGAAGCTGCACATGAACGCGGCCGTCGGCCTGAGCGACGCGGCGTACGGGCTCGGCGCGGGCCTGTTCTTCATCGGCTATTTCCTGTGCGAGGTGCCGAGCAATCTCGCGCTCGGCCGCTTCGGCGCGCGTGTGTGGTTCGCGCGCATTCTCGCGACGTGGGGCGTGATCACGATGGCGATGGCGCTCGTGCAGGGGCCGGCCAGTTTCTATGCGTTGCGCTTCCTGCTCGGCGCGGCCGAAGCCGGCCTGTATCCGGGCATCCTGTATTTCCTCACGCAGTGGTTTCCGATGCGCGGCCGCGCGCGCGTGATCGGGCTGCTCGTGCTCGCGCAGCCGATCGCCGGCATCGTGACGGGGCCGCTCGCGGGTTGGCTGCTGTCGACGCACGGGCTGTTCGGGCTGTCGAACTGGCAGACGCTGTTCGTCGTCAGCGGCCTGCCGGCCGTGCTGCTCGTGTGGCCGACGCTGCGGCTGCTGCCCGAAGCGCCGGACCACGCGCGCTGGCTGAACGATGACGAGCGGCGCTGGATCGCGCGCCAGCTCGCCGCCGATCGCGACACGTACCGCCCCGACGCGCACCGCAATCCGCTCGCCACGCTGGCCGACCGGCGCGTGCTGCTGCTCGCGGCGCTGTTCCTGCCGTTCCCGCTGTGCATCTACGGGCTGTCGCTGTGGCTGCCGACGATCATCCACGCGTTCGGCGCGGGCGACGCGGCCACCGGCCTGCTGTCCGCCGTGCCGTACCTGTTCGCGGTGATCGGGCTGCTGGTCGTGCCGCGTCATTCGGATCGCACGCGCGAACGCTACTGGCACATCGTCGTCGTGTCGGCCGCCGCGGCGCTGACGATGGCCGCGAGCGCATGGGTGCGGCAGCCTGCACTGCAGTTCCTGTTCATCTGCCTCACGGCGTTCTCGCTTTACTCGATCCAGGCCGTCGTATGGGCGCTGCCCGGCGAATTCCTGACCGGGACGAGCGCGGCGGTCGGCATCGCCGCGATCAATTCGCTCGCGAATCTCGGCGGCTATGTCGGGCCGTACGGCATCGGCCTGATCAAGCAGGCGACCGGCAGCCTCGCGGCCGGCCTGTATTTCCTCGCGGCGACGCTGCTGTTCGCGGTGCTGATCACGTTCGTGGTCCGCGCGACGCTGCGCGCGCCGCAGCCGGCCGCGGGCGCGCTTGCCCGCGAATCCTGAACGCTTTGTTTTCCGGCTGAACGCCGATTCGACCGACGCAGGACCAGAACATGACATCGAGCAGCACGCCGCGCTATCGCGGCATCTTCCCCGTCGTCCCGACGACGTTTTCCGACACCGGCGAGCTCGATCTCGCGAGCCAGAAGCGCGCGGTCGATTTCATGATCGACGCGGGCTCGGACGGGCTGTGCATCCTCGCGAACTTCTCCGAGCAGTTCGCGATCACCGACGACGAGCGCGACGTGCTCACGCGCACGATCCTCGACCACGTGGCGGGACGCGTGCCGGTGATCGTCACGACGTCGCACTACAGCACGCAGGTGTGCGCGGCGCGCAGCCTGCGCGCGCAGCAGCTCGGCGCGGCGATGGTGATGGCGATGCCGCCGTATCACGGCGCGACGTTCCGCGTGCCCGAGGCGCAGATCTTCGATTTCTATGCACGCGTGTCCGACGCGATCGAGATCCCGATCATGATCCAGGACGCGCCCGCGAGCGGCACGGCGCTGTCGGCGCCGTTCCTCGCGCGGATGGCGCGGGAGATCGAGCAGGTCGCGTACTTCAAGATCGAGACGCCCGGTGCGGCGAACAAGCTGCGCGAGCTGATCCGGCTCGGCGGCGATGCGGTCGAAGGGCCGTGGGACGGCGAGGAGGCGATCACGCTGCTTGCCGATCTGCACGCGGGCGCGACCGGCGCGATGACGGGCGGCGCGTATCCGGACGGCATCCGGCCGATCCTCGAAGCATGGCGCGAAGGGCGCCACGACGACGCGTACGCGCGCTACCAGGCGTGGCTGCCGCTGATCAATCACGAGAACCGCCAGTCCGGGATCCTCACCGCGAAGGCGCTGATGCGCGAAGGCGGCGTGATCGCGTGCGAGCGGCCGCGGCATCCGATGCCGGAACTGCATCCGGACACGCGCGCGGAACTGCTCGCGATCGCGCGCCGGCTCGATCCGCTCGTGCTGCGCTGGGCCCACTGACCGATTCGCGAAGGAGGAATGCACGATGAGCAAGCAGGTTTCGCTGGGCGTCGTCGGGATCGGCAAGATCGCGCGCGACCAGCATCTTCCGGCGATCGCCGCCGAACCGGGCTTCGCGCTGACCGCGTGCGCGAGCCGCCACGCGGAAGTCACCGGCGTGCGCAACTATCAGGACCTGCGCGCGTTGCTGGCCGCCGAGCCGGAGCTCGACGCGGTGTCGCTGTGCGCGCCGCCGCAGGTGCGCTACGCTCAGGCGCGCGCCGCGCTCGAAGCCGGTAAGCACGTGATGCTCGAGAAGCCGCCGGGCGCGACGCTCGGCGAAGTGGCCGTGCTGGAGGCGCTCGCGCACGAGCGCGGCCTCACGCTGTTCGCGACCTGGCATTCGCGCTGCGCGAGCGCGGTGGAGCCCGCACGCGCGTGGCTCGCGACGCGCACGATCCGCGCGGTGCAGGTGCGCTGGAAGGAGGACGTGCGGCGCTGGCATCCGGGGCAGCAGTGGATCTGGGAGCCCGGCGGCCTCGGTGTGTTCGATCCGGGTATCAACGCACTGTCGATCGTCACGCGGATCCTGCCGCGCGAGCTCGTGCTGCGCGAGGCGACGCTGTTCGTGCCGAGCGACGTGCAAACGCCGATCGCGGCCGAACTCGATTGCGCGGATACCGACGGCGTGCCCGTGCGCGCGGAATTCGACTGGCGGCACGGCCCGGTCGAGCAATGGGAGATCGCGGTCGATACGGCCGACGGCGTGCTCGCGATCAGCCGCGGCGGCGCGCAATTGTCGATTAACGGCGAGCCGGTCGAGATCGGCCCCGAGCGCGAGTATCCTGCGCTCTACGCGCAGTTCCGCGCGCTGATCGCGCGTGGCGAAAGCGACGTCGACGTGCGGCCGCTGCGGCTCGTCGCCGACGCGTTTCTGTTCGGCCGGCGCGTCCAGACCGACGCGTTCGGCCGCTGAACGTGCCGGCGCGCTTCGCCGCGACCGCGCACGACAAATGATGAAGACCCAAATCGATACCAGGAGACACCACATGACCCGCACGACTCACACGATTCGCCGACACACCCTGCGCGCGCTGCTGGCCGCGCTTTGCATCGCGCCGCTCGGCATGCAGGGCGCCGCGCGCGCCGACGCGCCGCTGAAGATCGGCTTCCTGGTGAAGATGCCCGAGCAGGCATGGTTCATCAACGAGCAGAACGCGGCGTCCGCGCTCGGCCAGAAGGAGAATTTCTCGGTCGTGAAGATCGGCACGCCCGACGGCGAGAAGGTGCTGGCCGCGATCGACAACCTCGGCTCGCAGGGCGCGCAGGGCTTCGTGATCTGTGCACCGGACGTGCGCCTCGGCCCGGCGATCGCCTTGCGCGCGAAGCGCTACAACATGAAGTTCGTGACGGTCGACGACCAGCTCGTCGATTCGAGCGGCAAGCCGCTCGCGAACGTGCCGCACCTCGGGATGTCGGCGACCAAGATCGGCAACCAGGTCGGCCAGGCGATCGCCGACGAGATGAAGCGGCGCGGCTGGAAGCCCGAGGAAGTCGGCGCGCTGCGGGTCACGAACTACGAGCTGCCGACCGCGAAGCTGCGCACCGACGGCGCGACGCAGGCGCTGCTCGCGAACGGCTTCCGCAAGGAGAACATCTTCGACGCGCCGCAGAAGACGACCGACGACGAAGGCGGCTTCAGCGCGGCTGCGCCGGTGCTCGCGCGGCATCCGAACGTGAAGAAATGGGTGATCTACGCGTTGAACGAGGAAACCGTGCTCGGCGCGGTGCGCGCGACCGAGCAGCTGCACATCCCGGCGGCCGACGTGATCGGCGTCGGCATCAACGGCGCGGGCGAAGCGTTCGCCGAGTTCCAGAAGAAGGAGCCGACCGGCTTCTACGGGACGATCGCGGTCAGCTCGACGAACCACGGCAAGGACAGCACGCAGAACCTCGTCGACTGGATCCGCAACGGCAAGACGCCGGCGGCCGACACGCAGACGAGCGGCAAGCTGATGACGCGCGCGAACTGGCAGGCCGTGCGCGCCGAGCTCGGCATCTGAGCGCGCGGAGCGAAAACGCAATGACGATGCAGACGATGACGGCCGTGTCCCGCCACGACGACGCTGAAGCCGGCGCGGCCGCCGGCCCGCTGCTCGCGCTCGACGGCATCACGGTGACGTTCCCGGGCGTGCGTGCGCTCGACGCCGTGTCGCTGTCGGTGCGCGCGGGCGAAGTGCACGGGCTGATGGGCGAGAACGGCGCGGGGAAATCGACGCTGCTGAAAGTGCTGTCCGGCGTGAACCAGCCGCAGGCCGGCACGCTGACGCTGAACGGCACGGTGCAGCGCTTCGCGTCGACGCGCGCCGCGCTCGAAGCCGGCATCGCGATCATCTACCAGGAGCTGCATCTGGTGCCCGAGCTGACGGTCGCCGAGAACCTGATGCTCGGGCAGTTGCCGAGCCGGCTCGGCGTGGTCGACGAGCGCGCGCTCGCCGCGCGTGCGCTCGATGCGCTGGAGCGGCTCGGCGAGCATATCGATCCGGGCATTCCGGTGAAGTATCTGTCGATCGGCCAGCGCCAGATGATCGAGATCGGCAAGGCACTGATGCGCGACGCGCGCGTGATCGCGTTCGACGAACCGACGAGCTCGCTGTCCGCTCGCGAGACCACGCAGCTGTTCCGGATCATCCGCGCGCTGCGCGCGGAAGGCCGCGCGATCATCTACGTCACGCACCGGATGGAGGAAGTCTACGAACTGTGCGACCGCGTGACCGTGTTTCGCGACGGCCGCCGGATCGACACGTTCGATTCGGTCGCCGATCTCGACCGCGACCGGCTGATCGGCTGCATGGTCGGCCGCTCGATCGAGGACGTGTACGGCTACCGGCCGCGCGCGGCCGGCGACGTGCTGGTCGAGGCAAAGGGGCTGGCGGGCCCCGGGCTGTCCGAGCCCGTGTCGTTCACCGCGCGACGCGGCGAGATCGTCGGCTTTTTCGGGCTCGTCGGCGCGGGCCGTTCGGAGCTGATGAAGCTGCTGTACGGCGCGGCGCGCCCGAGCGCCGGGCACGTCGAGCTGGGCGGGCGGCGCGTCGCGTTTGCCAGCCCGCGCGACGCGGTGCGCGCCGGCATCGCGCTGTGCCCGGAAGACCGCAAGCAGGAAGGCATCGTCGCGATCGCGTCGGTGGCCGACAACCTGAACATCAGCGCGCGCCGGCATTTCAGCCCGGCGCGCATGCTGCTCGACGAGCGGCGCGAGCGCGAGCTCGCGCAACGCTACATCGAGCGGCTCGCGATCAAGACCCGCGACGGCGATACGCCGATCGGCGCGCTGTCCGGCGGCAACCAGCAGAAGGTCGTGCTGGCGCGCTGGCTGGCCGAGCGCATCGACGTGTTCCTGATGGACGAGCCGACGCGCGGCATCGACGTCGGCGCGCGCGCGGAAATCTACAACCTGTTCTACGAACTCGCGGAAGCGGGCCGCACGGTGATCCTCGTGTCGAGCGATCTGGCCGAAGTGATCGGCGTGTCGGACCGGATCATCGTGATGAAGGAAGGACGGATCGCGGGCGAAGTGGAGAAGGCGCAGGCGACGCCCGATGCGCTGATCAAGCTCGCGCTGCCGCGCTAGCGGCTTGCTGTTCAACCGGAATGCAAAAGATATGAGTCAGGCAATGCAACCCCAACGTACTTCCCCGTCCCCCGATGCCGCTGCCGCGCCCACGAGGGCGCGCGGCGGCGTGTGGCAGCTGATCAACCGCTCCGGCATCGTGATGGTGTTTCTCGTGCTGTTCGCGACGCTGTCGCTGACGGTGCCGGACTTCCTCACGCCGCGCAACATCCAGGGCCTGCTGCTGTCGGTCACGCTGATCGGCTCGATCGCGGTGACGATGATGTTCGTGCTCGCGCTCGGCGAGGTCGACCTGTCGGTCGCGTCGATCGTCGCGTTCTCGGGCGTCGTCGCGTCGACGCTGATCACCGCGACGCACAGCGTGCTGTTCGGCATCGTGGCCGGCGTGCTCGCGGGCGGCGCGGTCGGGCTCGTGAACGGCGTGCTGATCGCGCGCTACCGGATCAATTCGCTGATCGTCACGCTCGCGATGATGGAAGTCGTGCGCGGGCTGGCGTTCATCACGTCGAACGGCGACGCGGTGATGATCTCCGAGGAACGCTTCTTCGAACTCGGGTCCGGCTCGTTCCTCGGCATTTCGTATCCGATCTGGAGCAACATCATCGGCTTCGTCGTGTTCGGCTTCCTGCTGCGCAAGACGGTGTTCGGCAAGAACGTGCTGGCCGTCGGCGGCAACGGCGAGGCCGCGCTGCTCGCGGGGCTGCCGGTGATGCGCATCAAGATCACCGTATTCGTGCTGCAGGGGCTCGTGACGGGCTTTGCCGGCGTGATGCTCGCGTCGCGGATGAGCCTCGGCGACCCGAAGACGTCGGTCGGCCTCGAACTCGGCGTGATCTCCGCATGCGTGCTCGGCGGCGTGTCGCTGACGGGCGGCGTCGCGACGATTTCCGGCGTGCTGGTGGGTGTGCTGATCATGGGCTCCGTGCAGGATGCGATGAGCCTGCTGAACGTGCCGACGTTTTACCAATATCTGATACGCGGCGGAATTCTGTTGCTCGCGGTGCTGTTCGACCAGTATCGTCGCAACCAGCGGCGCGCGATGAAGATCTGACCGGTAGCGCGTCGCCCGCGAAAGCGATGGATCCATGCGACAGATATCGGGAGACGGCATGCAACAGACTCATCCGGCCGCGTCGGCGACGCTGCTGGCCGACAGCCGCAACGCGCTCGGCGAAGGCGCGACGTGGTGCGATGCGACGCACGCGCTGTACTGGACGGACATCGAAGGCGCGCGGTTGTGGCGATGCCGCGCGGACGGTTCGGACCTCGCGCACTGGCCGATGCCCGAGCGGCTCGCGTGTTTCGCGCTGACCGGCGATCCGGACGTGCTGCTCGTCGGGCTCGCGACGCATCTCGCGTTCTTCGACCTGCGCAGCGGTGCGTTCACGCGGATCGTCGACGTCGAATCCGATCTGCCGACGCGGCTGAACGATGGCCGCTGCGATCCGTTCGGCGCGTTCGTGTTCGGGATGAAGGACGAAGGCGGCGAGCCGCCGCGTGCGGTTGGTGGCTTCTATCGGCTCAATGCCGACCTTACGCTCGAACGGCTCGCGTTGCCGGCGGCGGCGATCGCGAACAGCATCGCGTTCTCGCCGGACGGTTTGAAGATGTATTTCTGCGATTCGCTGGTGCGCGAGATTTTCGTCTGCGATTACCGCGCGGGCGGCGACGTCGCGAACGTGCGGCCGTTCGCGCGCCTGACCGATGCGAACGGCGACCCGGACGGTTCGACGATTGATCGCGACGGCGGCCTGTGGAACGCGCAGTGGGGCGGCAGGCGCGTCGTGCGCTATGGGCCGGATGGCGTCGAGACGGAGCGCGTCGACGTGCCGACCGCGCAGCCGAGCTGCGCGGCGCTCGACGGCGAAGGCCGCCTGTACGTGACGAGCGCGCGCGTCGGGTTGAGCGACGACGCGCTGGCCAGCGACGCGCATGCGGGCGGCGTGTTCGTCGCGCAGACGCGGCACGCGGGGCTGCCGACCGCGCGGTTCATGCCGACGCGCGCAACCTGAGCGCCACGGTGCGGCCGGCGGACGCGGCATCGGCGCGTGACCGCGCCAGCCGCCACGCGGCGCTCGGCGCATTCACCGCTCGGCGTGTCACGCGCGCGGCGCGTCGAGCCCCAACCCCAGCAACGCCACTGCGTTGTCCTTCAGGATCAGCGGATGCACGTCGGGCCGGAACCCGGCGCCGTGGAAATCTTCCAGCCAGCGATCCGGCCGTATCAGCGGAAAATCCGACGCGAACAGCACCTTGTGCCTGAGCAGCGTGTTCGCATACTTGATCAGCTCAGGCGAGAAATACTTCGGCGACCATCCCGACAGATCGATGTAGACGTTCGGCTTGTGCAGCGCGATCGACAGCGCCTGCTCCTGCCACGGCCACGACGGGTGCGCGATCACGATCTTCATGTCCGGAAAGTCGGCCGCGACGTCGTCGAGGTGAATCGGTTCGGAATACTTCAGACGCAGCCCGCCGCCGCCGCGCATGCCCGATCCCATCCCCGAATGGCCGCTGTGGAACACGGCCGGCAGCCCGTGTTCGGCGATTACCTCGTAGATCGGATACGCGAGCCGGTCGTTCGGAAAGCACCCCTGCATCGTCGGGTGGAACTTGAAGCCCTTTACGCCGTGTTCTTCGATCAGTCGGCGTGCCTCGCGTGCGCCGAAGCGGCCCTTGTGCGGATCGATGCTCGCGAACGCGATCATGACGTCGGCATTGTCCTGCGCGAATTGCGCGATCTCCTCGTTCGGAATGCGGCGCCGGCCGATGTTCGTCTCGCAGTCGACGGTGAACATCACGAAGCCGATGCGGCGCTCGCGGTAATACGCGATCGTCTCCGGAATCGTCGGCCGGCGGCCCTGCTTTAGCACCGTGCCGAAGTACTTGTCGGCCGCGTCGTCGAATGCCTTCGCGAACAGGTCGGGCGGCTGGCAGCACGACACTTCGGCATGCACGTGCGTGTCGATGGCGATCAGGTTGCGGATGTCCAAGCGTGTCTCCTCATGTCGTGAAGCGCAGGCGCCGCGCGGCGCGAAACCGCGCGTTCGCGCCCGTTTAGGGGTTTGTCCCGAGCCGCTCCCATTCTACTTTACATATCAGGCTACCTGATAGTAAATTGGCGTCGAGTCGCGCAGGGCGGCACTGTCATTGGAGAACGAAGATGAGTTACGAAGGTCGCTGGAAAACGGTGAAGGTCGCGGTCGAGGGCGGGATCGCGTGGGTCACGCTGAACCGTCCGGACAAGCGCAACGCGATGAGCCCGACACTGAACACGGAGATGATCGACGTGCTGGAAGCGGTCGAGCTCGACGCCGAAGCGCAGGTGCTCGTGCTGACCGGCGAGGGCGACGCATGGACGGCCGGGATGGACCTGAAGGAGTATTTCCGCGAAGTGGACGCGGGCCCGGAGATCCTGCAGGAAAAGATCCGCCGCGACGCGAGCCGCTGGCAGTGGCAGCTGCTGCGCATGTATTCGAAGCCGACGATCGCGATGGTCAACGGCTGGTGCTTCGGCGGCGGTTTCTCGCCGCTCGTCGCGTGCGATCTCGCGATCGCGGCCGACGAAGCCGTGTTCGGCCTGTCGGAGATCAACTGGGGCATCCCGCCGGGCAACCTCGTCAGCAAGGCGATGGCGGACACAGTCGGGCATCGCGAGGCGCTGTACTACATCATGACCGGCGACACCTTCACCGGGCCGCAGGCCGCGAAGATGGGGCTCGTCAACAAGAGCGTGCCGCGTGCGCAGCTGCGCGACGAAGTGCTTGCACTCGCCGCGAAGCTGCTGGACAAGAATCCGGTCGTGATCCGCAATGCGAAGCACGGCTTCAAGCGCTGCCGCGAACTGACGTGGGAGCAGAACGAGGATTACCTGTACGCGAAGCTCGACCAGGCGAACTACCGCGATCCGGAAGGCGGCCGCGAGCAGGGCCTCAAGCAGTTCCTCGACGACAAGAGCATCAAGCCGGGCCTGCAGGCGTACAAGCGCTGACGCGCGACGCGGCATGCAACGGGACTGAGCGGAGACAGCGAAATGCACGAAGTGAGTTTGTTGATCGACGGCGTGTCGCGCGGCGCGTCGGATGGCGGCACGTTCGACCGGATCGATCCGGCGACGGGACAGGTGGCGTCGCGCGCCGCCGCGGCGACGCTCGCCGATGCGGATGCCGCGGTCGCGGCGGCCGCGCGCGCGTTTCCGGCGTGGGCCGCGCTCGTGCCGACCGAGCGCCGCCGGCGGCTGCTCGCGGCGGCCGACCGGATGGACGCGCGCGCCGGCGAATTCATCGAGACCGGCCGTGCGGAAACCGGCGCGATGGCGAACTGGTACGGCTTCAACGTGATGCTCGCGGCGAACATGCTGCGCGAGGCCGCCGCGATGACGACGCAGATCGCCGGCGCGGTGATCCCGTCCGACGTGCCGGGCAACCTCGCGATGGCCGTGCGCCAGCCGTGCGGCGTCGTGCTCGGCATCGCGCCGTGGAACGCGCCGGTGATCCTCGCGACCCGCGCGCTCGCGATGCCGCTCGCGTGCGGCAACACGGTCGTGCTGAAGGCGTCCGAAGGCTGCCCGGGCGTGCACCGGCTGATCGGCAGCGTGCTGCACGACGCGGGGCTCGGCGATGGCGTTGTCAACGTGATCACGCATGCGCCGCAGGACGCACCGGCGATCGTCGAACGGCTGATCGCGAACCCGGCGGTGCGGCGCGTCAACTTTACCGGGTCGACGCGCGTCGGCCGGATCGTCGCGACGCTCGCCGCGCAGCACCTGAAGCCGGCGCTGCTCGAACTCGGCGGCAAGGCGCCGGTGCTCGTGCTCGACGACGCGGATCTCGATGCGGCGGTCGACGCGGTCGCGTTCGGCGCGTTCTTCAACCAGGGCCAGATCTGCATGTCGACCGAGCGCGTGATCGTCGACCGGAAAGTCGCCGATGCGTTCGTCGAGCGGCTCGTCGCGAAGGCGCGTACGCTGAAGGCCGGCAACCCGGCCGCACCGGGCGTCGTGCTCGGCACGCTGGAAAGCGCGTCGGCCGCGCAGCGCATCGCGGCGCTGGTCGCCGACGCACGCGCGCACGGCGCGGCGTTGCCGCTCGGCTGCGAAGTCGACGGCGCGGTGATGCAGCCGACGATCGTCGACGGCGTCACGCGCGACATGAAGCTCTATGCGGACGAATCGTTCGGGCCGGTCGTGACCGTGCAGCGCGTCGATGGCGACGAAGCGGCGCTGGCGGCCGCGAACGACAGCGAATACGGGCTGTCGGCCGCGGTGTTCAGCCGCGACATCGCGCGCGCGATGCAGGTCGCGAAACGGATCGAGTCGGGCATCTGCCATATCAACGGCCCGACCGTGCACGACGAGGCGCAGATGCCGTTCGGCGGCGTGAAGGCGAGCGGCTACGGCCGGTTCGGCAGCAAGGCGTCGATTGCCGAATTCACCGACCTGCGCTGGATCACCGTGCAGACCGCGCCGCGCCACTACCCGATCTGAGCGGGCCGCCGCGCAGCGGCTACGACAACGACACAATGAAGTTCCCGCCGCGCGCTGCAAGCGCGCCGGCGGAACCGACTGGAGACAGACCTTGGATGCGGATCCGACCCAACTGCGCGGCATCGCCGCCGCGCAGCCGGCCCCCGCCGGCTACCGCCCCGTCGCGATCGGCGCGGCGCCGCCCGACATCGCGCAACGCGACGGCTGCTGGACCCTGCGTGCATCGACCGCGCTCGGCGCATATCCGCGCCGGCTGACCGACCGGCTCGTCAGCGGCGCGCAAGCGCACCCGGACCGCTGGCTCGTCGCGCGGCGCGGCCCCGACGGCGCATGGATCGGCGTCAGCTATGCGCAGATGCTCGAACGCGCACGCGCGATCGGCCAGGCACTGCTCGATCGCGGGCTGTCGGCCGAGCGGCCGGTCGCGATCCTGTCCGGCAACGATCTCGAACACCTGCAGGTCGCGTTCGGCGCGCTATGGGCCGGCATTCCGTATGCGCCGCTGTCGCCTGCGTATTCGCTCGTGTCGAGCGACTACGGCAAGCTTCGCCATGCGCTGGCGCTGCTGACGCCGGGGCTCGTGTTTGCCGCCGACGGCGACGCGTTCCGTGCCGCGCTCGATGCGACGGTGCCGCCCGACGTCGAGCGCGTGGTCGTGTCGGCGGCGGACGGGATGCGCGGCGTCACGCGCCTCGCGTCGCTGCTCGACACCGTGCCGGGCAGCGTCGACGCCGCGCACGATGCGATCACGGGCGATACGATCGCCAAGTTCCTGTTCACGTCCGGTTCGACGCGGCTGCCGAAGGCGGTGCCGACCACGCACCGGATGCTGTGCAGCAACCAGCAGATGCTGCTCGAAACGTTTCCGCAATTCGGCATCGAGCCGCCGGTGCTGGTCGACTGGCTGCCGTGGAACCACACGTTCGGCGGCAGCCACAACGTGGGGATTGCGCTGTACAACGGCGGCACGCTGTATATCGACGACGGCAAGCCGGTCGCCGGCAAGTTCGACGAGACGCTGCGCAACCTGCGCGAGATCGCGCCGACGGTGTACTTCAACGTGCCGAAAGGCTGGGAGGAACTGACCGCCGCGCTTGAAACGGACGCGGCGCTGCGCGAGACCTTCTTCTCGCGCGTGAAGATGTATTTCTTCGCGGGCGCGGGGCTGTCGCAGGCGGCATGGGACCGGCTCGAGCGCGTGACGCTGGCGTACTGCGGCGAGCGGATCCGGATAATGGCCGGCCTCGGGATGACCGAGGCCGCGCCGTCGTGCATGTTCACCACCGGGCCGATGTCGGGCGCCGGCTACATCGGCCTGCCCGCGCCCGGCTGCGACGCGAAGCTGGTGCCGGTCGACGGCAAGCTCGAGGCGCGCTTTCGCGGGCCGAACGTGATGGCCGGCTACTGGCGCGCGGGCAGCGACGACGCGCGCGAGGTGTTCGACGACGAAGGCTATTACCGCAGCGGCGATGCGGTGCGCTTCGTCGACCCGCAGCGTCCGGAGATCGGGCTGATGTTCGACGGCCGCATCGCCGAGGATTTCAAGCTGTCGACGGGGACCTTCGTGAGCGTCGGGCCGATGCGCGCGCGGATCGTGTCGAACGGCGCGCCGTATGTGCAGGACGCGGTCGTGACCGGAATGAACCGCGACGGCGTCGGCGCGATGATCTTTCCGCGCATCGACGACTGCCGCCGCCTCGCGGGCGCGGGGCCGGACGCCGACGTGCGCGCCGTGCTGCAGGCGCCGGCCGTGCGCGCGTTTTTTGCGGACCTGCTGCAGCGGTTGAACCGCGACGCGACCGGCAGCGCGACGTTCATCACGCGGCTGTGCCTGCTCGATACGCCGCCGTCGCTCGATCTCGGCGAAATCACCGACAAGGGTTCGATCAACCAGCGTGCGGTGCTGACGCAGCGCGCGGCGCTGATCGAGGCGATGTATGCGCGCGACGCGGCCGATGCGGGCGTGATCGTCGCCGGTGCGGCGCACTGATGTCGAGCGTCGTGCCGCACCGCCATGCGGCGGCGGTGCGGCACGCGGTCAGCACGGCAGCGCGTTCCTGGTCGATCAGTGGGTAAACCCCGATCGAAACCGCCGAATCGGGTCTGTGTTGTATACGGTGCTCCGGACGCCGCGATGCGGGCGATGCGGGCGTGCCCGCCATGCGGGCCGCGTGAGGTAAGATGGCCCGCGATCTTCCTCCCGACACCTTCATGAGTTCGACACCCGTCAAACCGGCCGGCGCGAAACGCGCTGCCCGTGCCACCGAGGCCAGGCCGCCCGTGCGTGCCCAGCAGCGGCTGACCTACTTGATCGGCAATCTCGATCGGCTGCTGCGCCGCCTGATGAGCGATGCGCTCGCACCGCTCGGCGTGACGCTCGCGCAATACACGGCGCTGTCGGTGCTCGAGGCGCGCGGCGCGCTGTCCAACGCGCAGCTCGCGGTGCGCTCGTTCATCACGCCGCAATCCGCGAACGAGGTGATGGTCGCGATGGCGGCCCGCGGCTTCGTCACGCGCGAGGCCGATCCGAATCATGGCCGCGTGATCCTGCTGCGCCTGACCGACGAAGGTTCGGCGATCCTGCGCGAATGCGAACGGGTGCTGCGGCCGCTCGAGCGCCGAATGCTTGGCGACGACCTCACCGCCGCCGACGCCGCGCAGGTCCAACGCACGCTCGAACTGTTCGTGCGCAACCTGCGCGACTGAACCACACTTTCGTTTCATTCGTCGTTCCGCACGGCCTTGCCCGGCCGGCTTCCGCGCGCGTTGCGGGTTAACACCGGCACACCGCACACTTGAAATATCAGGTTACCTGTTATTAAATCATTCCGTCCTTCGATGGGATGACGGTCCGCACGACCGGCTGGTCGCGCGGATTTTATTTCGGACAATGAATCAGGCTACCTGATAATGTATGACGCATGGTCCGATCACGACAAAGACACCGCGCATGCGTTTCGGCATGACGCGCAGTACAAGGTTTGGAGACGACATGGACACTTCCGTTGCCGAGAGGCCGGCCGTCGCGACGACGCTCGGTCTGTGTTTCGCGATCGCGCTGCTCGAGGGGCTCGACCTGCAGTCGGTCGGCGTCGCCGCGCCGCGCATGGCTCACGAGTTCGGGCTCACGGTTTCGCAGATGGGGCTCGCGTTCAGCGCCGGCACGTTCGGCCTGCTGCCGGGCGCGATGCTCGGCGGGTGGCTCGCCGACCGGATCGGCCGCAAGCACGTGCTGATCGCGTCGGTCTGCCTGTTCGGGCTGCTGTCGATCGCGACCGCGCACGTGTCGAGCTTCGCGATGCTGGTCGTCGTGCGTGCGCTGACCGGCCTCGGCCTCGGCGGCGCGATGCCGAACCTGATCGCGCTGTCGTCCGAAGCGGCCGACGCGCGCTCGCGCAGCAGCGCGGTCGCCGTGATGTACTGCGGCATTCCGTTCGGCGGCGTGATCGCGTCGTTGATCGGCGTGCTGCTGGCCGGCGACACCGAGTGGCGGCACATCTTCTACGTCGGCGGCATCGGGCCGCTGCTGCTCGCTCCGCTGCTGCTCGCGCTGCTGCCGGAATCGCGCGCGTTCCTCGACGTCAGCGCATCGGGCGCCGCGCGCCCGAGCGTCGCGCACACGCTGTTCGGCGGCGCACGCACGGGCACCACGCTCGCGCTCTGGCTCAGCTATTTCTGCACGCTGATCGTGCTGTATTTCCTGCTGAACTGGCTGCCGTCGCTGATGGCGGCGAAGGGGCTCGCGCGCAGCCAGGCCGGGATCGTGCAGATCTTCTTCAACATCGGCAGCGGCCTCGGCGTGCTCGGCATCGGCATGTCGATGGACCGGATGCGGCCGTCGCGGGTCGTCGGCGGCATGTACGCGGGGATCGTGCTGTCGCTCGCCGCGCTCGCGATCGCGCCCGGGCTCGTATGGCTGTCCGCCGCGGCGTTCGCGGCCGGGATGTTCGTCGTCGGCGGCCAGTCGGTGCTGTATGCGCTGGCCGCGATGTACTACCCGACCGCGATGCGCGGCACCGGCGTCGGCTCCGCGGTCGCGGTGGGCCGGCTCGGCTCCGTGGTCGGCCCGCTCGCGGCGGCCGAGCTGCTCGCGATGGGCCGCAGCGCGTCGGTCGTGATCGGCGCGAGCATCCCCGTCACGCTGGTCGCCGCCGTCGCGGCGCTGGTGCTGATCCGCAGGCCGCAGGCACACGACTGAGTTTGTTTACTTTCACCCACGAGCGCCGGCAGAGCGCGATATCGACGCAGGTCTGGAGACACTAACCATGAAGCACACCAAAGCCTTGCTGGCAGCCGGCGCATGCGCGCTGGCCGCGACGAGCGCGCACGCGCAATCGAGCGTGACGCTGTACGGGATCATCGACACCGGCGTCGAATACGTGTCGCACGCGAACGCGGCCGGCGATCACGTGGTGCGGATGCCGGGCGTGACCGGCGAGATGCCGTCGCGCTGGGGCCTGCGCGGCAGCGAGGATCTCGGCGGCGGCTACCAGGCCGTGTTCGTGCTCGAAAGCGGCTTCAACGTGCGCGGTGGCGATCTCGGCCAAGGCGGGCGGCTGTTCGGGCGGCAGGCATTCGTCGGGCTGAAGGGCGGTTTCGGCACGCTCGCGTTCGGCCGCCAGTACACGATGACCTACCTCGCGCTGCAGGGCGCGGACATCATTGGTCCCGACATCTACGGGCTCGGCTCGTTCGACGCGTACGTGCCGAACGGCCGCGCCGACAACGCGGTGACCTACATCGGCACGTATCGCGGTGTGACGCTCGGCGCTGCCTATTCGTTCGGCCGCGACGGCGCCGGCACCGGCAACTCGCCGGGGCAGGGCACGTGCGCGGGGCAGGTGCCGGGCCACGCGGTCGAGTGCCGCAACTGGTCGGCGATGCTCAAGTACGACAGCGCGTATTTCGGCGCGGCGGCGTCGTACGAGGAGCAGCGCGGCGGCACGGGCGCGGCCGCGAACTTCTTCGACGGCGTCGCGCCGGTCGCCTTCACGAGCAGCGCGGGCAAGGACGCGCGCGTGCACGTGAGCGCGTATGCACAGGCGGCGGGCGCGCGGATCGGCGCGGGCTGGATCGGGCGGCGCGTGTCGACCGGTTCGCCGGCCGCGCCCGGCGCGCATTCGGATCTGTTCTTCGTCGGTGCGTCGTATGCGGTCAAGCCGGACTTCATCGTCGACGGCGAAGGCTACCGGATCGTCAACAGCGCGCACGACACGCGCGCGACGATGGCGACGCTGCGCGCGACCTATCTGCTGACGAAGCGCACGTCGGTCTATGCGCAATCCTCGTATCTGTGGAACAGCGCGCATGCGCGCTACGCGGTCAGCGGCGGCGGCCCCGGCACGACGCCCGGCGCGGGGATGGGGCAGCTCGGCGCGATGGTCGGCGTCAAGCACATGTTCTGATCCGGCAACCTGACGAACGGGAGATATCTTGAACAGAAAATCTGTATTCCTCTGCATTGCGCCGCTGTCAGCGGCGATGCTCGCCGGTTGCGGCGGCGACGATTCGGTCAACTCCGCGCCCACGCACCTGAGCGCCGCGACGCCGGCCGCGATGGCGCAGACCTGCGACGCGCTCGCCGCGAAGCTCGCGTATGCGAACGCGTCGTTCACGTCGGTTGCGACCGCGGCTGCCGGCGCGCTGACGGTGGCCGGCAAGCCGATCGCCGAGCACTGCGTGATCGAAGGCAAGATGAACGAGCGCGTGAGCGCGGTCGACGGCAACACCTATGCGATCGGCTTCGAGATGCGCTTGCCGAAGGCGTGGAACGGCCGCTTCTTCTACCAGGCGAATGGCGGCCTCGACGGCAACGTCGTGACCGCGACCGGCGAGATCGGCGGCGGCGGGCCGCTGACCGATGCGCTGAACCAGGGCTTCGCGGTGATCAGCTCGGATTCCGGGCACAGCGGCGCGCAGAATCCGCTGTTCGGCCTCGATCCGCAGGCGCGGATCGACTACGGCTATGGCGCCGTCGATGCGCTGACGCCGATGGCCAAGCAGGTGATCCGTCTCGCCTACGGGAAGGCGCCCGACCGCAGCTACTTCGGCGGCTGTTCGAACGGCGGCCGTCACGCGATGGTCACGGCGGTGCGCAACCCGGGCGATTACGACGGCATCATCGCGGGCGATCCGGGCTTCCATTTGCCGAAGGCGGCGATCGGCGAGATGTACGGTGCGCAGCAGTTCGCGAAGATCGCGTCGGCAACCGGGGCGAACGGGCTGCCGGATATCCGCAGCGGCTTCACCGACACGGAGCGCCGGTTCGTCGGTGCGAAGATCCTCGACAAATGCGATGCGCTCGACGGCGTAACCGACGGGATGGTGCAGGACGTCGCCGCGTGCCAGGCGCACTTCAGCGTCGAGACGGACGTCCCGACCTGCGCGAACGGCACGCGCACCGGCGCATGCCTGACGACCGCGCAGAAAACCGCGCTCGAGAACGTATTCGCGGGTGCGCGCAACAGCGCAGGCACGGCGCTCTATGCGAGCTTTCCGTACGATCCGGGCGTGGCCGGCGGCGGCTGGGCCGCGTGGAAGCAATCGAATTCCATCACGCTCGATCCGGTCGCGATGGCGTTCACATTCATGTCGCCGCCGAAAACCGCCGCCACGCTCGCGAACCTGCCCGGTTTCGCGCTCGGCTTCGACATGGACAACGACGCGCCGGCGATCTTCGCGACCAGCGGCGTGTACACGCAATCCGCGTGGTCGTTCATGACGCCGCCCGACGAGACGAACCTGTCCGCGCTGAAGTCGCGCGGCGCGAAGCTGCTCGTTTATCACGGCACGGGCGACCCGGTGTTCTCGTCCAACGACACGAGCGACTGGTACCAGCGGGTCGCGCAGGCGAACGGCGGCGATGCGTCGAGCTTCGCGCGCTACTATCCGGTGCCCGGGATGAACCACTGTGCAGGCGGGCCGGCGGCCGACCAGTTCGACATGCTGACGCCGCTCGTCGCGTGGGTCGAGCAGGGGCAGGCGCCCGCCGCGATCGTGGCTGCCGCGCGCGATGCGACGAACGCGGTGCCGAACGCGGACGTGCCCGCATCGTGGGGCACGGGGCGTATGCGCCCGCTGTGCCCGTATCCGCAGGTGGCGCGCTACAACGGCTCGGGCGACGTGAATTCGGCGGCGAGCTTCAGTTGCCGCTGACGTAGCCGTGGATGGGATGCGACCGGCGCCTGCAGTCGCGCGCCGGCCGTTTCATGGCCGTACGCCTCCGCCGCACTCACTCGCCGGAATCGACCGGTACCTCGAGCCCGACCTTCACGCGGCTCATGCTCACCAGTGTCTTGAACCGCTTCACGTTGTTGTTCGCGAAGAACAGCTCGCGCGTGAGCGCGTTGTACTGATCCATGTTGCGCACGGCGAGGATCAGCACGAAATCCCATTCCCCCGTCACGTAGTAGCACTGCTGGATCTGCGGGCAGCGCTCGAAGGTCCGCTTCATCGCGTCGAGCTGGTCGATCTGCTCGCTCTCGACCTCGACGTTCACGACGATCGTCAACGGATGATCGACCTTCTCCGGCGCGACGACGGCCGTATAGCGCTCGATCACGCCGTCTTCCGCGAGACGCTTCAAACGCCGGTTCACCGCCGCCGTCGACAGATTCACGCGTGCGCCGAGTTCGCTTTGCGGCGTCTGCGCGTCGCGCTGGATTTCCATCAGCAGCTTGCGATCGAACGCATCGAGTGGGGTCGTCATGATGGTGCGCGAAACCTCGAAAGAATGAGAAATTTTTGCGTTCAGGCGGCCAATTCGGCGATTTTATTGACCAGCGTGCGCAATATTATTTTTCCAACCGACGGCGAACGCAACCCGCGCTTGCCCGATCCGACCCACCCGACGGACCGCCGGCACGGTCCTGCTCCGGAGCCTTTCGCCATGCTGATCGCCAACCCCCGCGCGTCGCGCGCCGCCTATCCCGACGCGCTGCGCCGCGTGATGAACATCGCGTCGGCCGACGAAAGCGGCTCGTGGCTGTCGCACTGGCCGCTCGTCGGCAGCGCGCGCACGCCGCTGCGCGCGCTGCCGGACCTCGCCGCGCGGCTCGGCGTCGCGAGCGTCAGCGTGAAGGACGAGTCGTGCCGCTCGCCGCTCGGCAGCTTCAAGGCGCTCGGCGCGCCGAGCGCGCTGGTGCGGCTCGTGAGGCGCCTGCGGCGCACCCACGATCTCGATCCGCAAGGGCTGATCACCGGCCGCTACGCAGCGCAGCTGGCCGACCTGACGGTGATCAGCGCGACCGACGGCAATCACGGCCGTGCGCTGGCCGCCGCCGCGCGCGCGATCGGCTGCGGCTGCGTGATCGTGCTGCACGCGAATGTCGACGCCGAGCGCGAACGCGCGATCTCGGCGTACGGCGCGCGGATCGTGCGCATCGCGGGGAACTACGACGAGTCGGTCGTATGCGCGGCGCAGCTTGCGCAGGCGAACGGCTGGTACGTCGTGTCGGATACGTCGTACGACGGCTACGAAGCGATTCCCCGCGACGTGATGCAGGGCTACGGCGTGATCGCCGCCGAGGCCGCCGCGCAGGCGGCGCAACACGACGGGAGGCCGTTCACGCACGTGTTGCTGCAGGGCGGCGTGGGCGGCCTCGCCGCGGGTGTGGCGAGCTACCTGTGGGAGCGCGATGGCGCGCGGCGGCCGCATTTCATCGTCGTCGAACCGCGCCAGGCCGACTGCCTGTACCAGAGCGCGCTCGCGGGGCGGGCGGCGAAGGCGACCGGCAGCGTCGATTCGGTGATGGCCGGGCTCGCGTGCGGCGAGGCGTCGCCGCTCGCATGGGATTTCCTCGAGCTGTGCATCGACCACTTCATGCTGATCGACGATGAAGATGCCGTGCGCGCGATGCGCGGCCTCGCGGCCGGCAGCGAACGCGACGTGCCGCTCGTCGCCGGCGAATCGGGCGCGGCCGGCATTGCGGGGCTGGAAGCGCTGATGCGCGACCCTGCGCTCGCGCGGCAGGCGGGGCTCGACGCAAGCACGCGCGTGCTGGCGATCAATACGGAAGGCGCGACGGCGCCGTCCGTGTACCGGCGCTGCGTCGGCGACACGGCCGACGCCGTGCTCGCGCGGCAGCGCGCCTGGCTGAACCGCGCGGCGGTAGCGGCCTGAACGACCAACCGACCGACGAGGCAAGCGCAATGGACACAATCGACGCAATGGAAGAAAGCACGCTGCAGGGGCGACTGAAGACCTGGCGCCGCCATCTGCACCAGCATCCGGAGACGGGTTTCGAAGAGGTGAACACGTCCGACTACGTCGCGCGCATCCTGACGACGCTCGGGCTCGACGTGCATCGCGGCATCGGCGGCACGGGGCTCGTCGCGAACCTGACGGTCGGCACCGGCACGCACGCGATCGGCATCCGCGCGGACATGGACGCGCTGAACATCGCCGAGCACGCGCCGGGCCGCGAACACGCGTCGCGCACGCCCGGCAAGATGCATGCGTGCGGGCACGACGGCCACATGTCGATGGTGCTCGGTGCGGCGCAACTGCTGGCCGAACGGAAGGACTTCGACGGCACGGTGCGCTTCATCTTCCAGCCGGCCGAGGAGCATGGCCGCGGCGCGAAGGCGATGATGGCCGACGGGCTGTTCGAGCGCTTTCCGGTCGACGCGATCTTCGGCGCGCACAACATGCCGGGCATGCGCGCGGGTACGTTCTCGACGCGCGCGGGCGGCATCATGGCGAGCGAGGATAATTTCGCGATCCGGATCGACGGGCGCGGCACGCATGCGGCGCGCCCGCACATGGGCATCGATCCGATCGTGATCGGCGCGCAGATCGTGCTCGCGCTGCAGACGATCGTGTCGCGCAATCTCGATCCGGGCCAGCAGGCCGTGATCTCGTGCACGGAGTTCATCACCGACGGGCTGCGCAACGTGCTGCCGTCGACGGTGACGATCAAGGGCGACACGCGCAGCTATTCGCGCGACGTGCAGGCGCTGCTCGAAACGAGAATGCGCGAGATCAGCGAGGGGATCTGCCGCACGCACGGCGCGACCTGCACGTTCGACTACACGCACGAGTTCGCGCCGACGGTGAATTCCCCGGAGTGGGTCGACACGGCCGTGCAGGCCGCCGCGCATATCGCAGGCGCCGGCGCGGTGAACGCCGATGTGCAGCCGATGATGATCTCCGAGGATTTCGGCGCGTTCCTGCAGGCCGTGCCCGGCAACTTCGTGTTCATCGGCAACGGCGACGCGGCCGATCGAGGCGGCGTGCCGCTGCATAACGCGACGTACGATTTCAACGACGAGATCCTGCCGGTCGGCGCGCGTTATTTCGCGGAGGTGGCGCGGCGGGCGTTGCGGGCCGCGTAGCGCACGGTGCGGTGGGTGCGCCGGCCGTGGCCGCTGCGCCGCACCGCGCGTCAGCCCATCACACCAGCTCGCCCAGGCACGCGTCGAACTGCGCGACGAGTGTGTCGACATCGTCGCGCGTCGTCTGCGGGCACACGAGCATCATGTTGTGGAACGGCGTGATCAGCACGCCGCGATTCAGCAGGTACAGGTGCACGATGTGTTCGAGCTCGCTGTCGAGTTGCGCGCCGGCAAGCGTGCCGTTGCGCGGCGGCACGGGCGCGAACTGGAATTCGGTGCGCGCGCCGATGCGCGTCACGCACCACGGCAGCCCGTGTTTCGCGATCGCCTGTTCGAGCCCGGCGGCCAGCCGCGCGGCGAGTTCGAACATGTGCGCATACGCGGCGTCGGTCGCGACTTCGGCCAGCGTCGCGCGCATCGCATGCATCGCGAGCATGTTCGCGCTGAGCGTCGTGCCGATCCCCGAATGGCCGGGCGGCGCGTTCAGCTTCGCCTGCTTCGCGCGTTCCGCGAATTCGGCGCTGAAACCGTACACCGCGCACGGCACGCCGCCCGCGATCGGCTTGCCGACCACCAGCATGTCCGGTTCGAGATCGTGCGCGACCGCATAGCCGCCCGGGCCGCTGCTGATCGTGTGCGTCTCGTCGATCACGAGCAGCGTGCCGTAGCGGCGCGTCAGTTCGCGCGCCGCATCCCAGAAGCCCGGATCGGGCAGCACCATGCCGATGTTCGTCATCGCGGGCTCGGCGAGCACGCATGCGACGTCGCCGTCCTTCAGCGCCGCTTCGAGCGCGTCCAGATCGTTGAATTCGACGACGCGCGTGTTCGCGAGCAGGTCGTACGACTGCCCGAGCAGGCTGTCGCGCTGCACGGGGCGGCCGTCGACGAGATCGACGAACACATCGTCGACCGTGCCGTGATAACAGCCATTGAACACGACGATCGTGTTGCGGCCGGTGGCCGCGCGCGCCCAGCGCAGCACGAAGCGGTTCGCGTCGCTCGCGCTCAGCGCGAACTGCCAGACCGGCAGCCGGAAGCGGCGCGCGAGCTCGCGCGCGACCCACGCGGCGTCCTCGCTCGGCAGCATCGTCGTGTAGCCGCGCGTGGCCTGCTCGACGAGCGCGCGTGCAACGGGCTCGGGCGCATGGCCGAACATCGCGCCTGTATCGCCGAGGCAGAAATCCACATAGCGATGGCCGTCGACGTCGGTGAAGGTCGCGCCGCGCGCTTCCTTCACGTGCAGCGAGAACGGCGTCGACCAGTCCTGCATCCAGTGCAACGGCACGCCGAACAGCAGGTGCTCGGACGCTTCCGCGGACAGTGCGCGGGACGCCGGCATGGCTTCGGTGAACGCACGGCGCTCGCGATCGAACAGCGCGCGGGCGCGGATGAGGTCGACTCCGTGGCGGGAAGGCAAGTGGGGCTCCGGGGCAGTGAAGATGAGGAAACGATAGCGCGGGCGGCAGGGGGCTGAACAGGGGCGGAATTACCGAGGCGAACGGAAGCGCGACTATCCGTTGCGACTGGCGATGACATTGCCGCGCCTGAAAGCAGGCGTTTTGCGCACGAGTGTTATTTGATTTGGAGATGGCACTGGTGAATGGAAGTCGAAAAGAGCCGTGAAGGTTTCCATGGATATTTATCCGGACTTTCGTGGCCTATCGTTATTGCACGCCGTGGCGCGAGGTGTTCGTCAGAGTCGGTCGTTGCTGGCTGACGGGGGAATCTGATACGCGGTTGAGAATGCATCCGGTCGACTCGATCGGTCGCGCATGCGGCTGGGCATTTCGAATTCCGCAGGGATTTGCTGGTTAATTTCGAGATAAGCGAATATCGGATTTTCCTGCAATGGCGGGATCGTGAGCTCGAAGCGGGCCGGTTTTTCGGCGATCGGATTTCAATCATCCAGAATGCGGAGCAACACAATGAAGATCGGAAAACATCTTGCCGCACTCGCTGCGTGCGGCGCATTGACCGGCATTGCTCACGCAGGCCCGGCGTCGCCGCAAGCGGTCGTCAAGAAGATCACGCTGACGGCGCATATCGGCGACAGCCTGTTCGTGTCGAAGCCGGACAATTCCGCGTGGTACGACGTGGTCGAACTGAACGCGACGGACCGTGCGCGGCAGAACTTCGCCACGACGCTGCCGATCCGCGTGCGTACGACGAACCCCGATATCAACGTCACGCTGCTGCAGCCGCTGCGGCTGTCGAACGGTCGCGACGAGATGCGGACCTTCGTTCACGAAGAAGGGCGGTTACCACACGAACTTGCAGCGGATCTCGGGCGCTACCGGCGCCGCGTGTTCGTCGAACAACTCGGTTGGGAGCTCCCGTCGGCGAACGAAAGCTTCGAGCGCGACCAGTTCGATCGCGACGATACCGTGTACGTGTTCGCGCGAAATGCCGGCGGCGACGTGTGCGGATGTGCGCGCCTGCTGCCCACGACGCGCCCGTATCTGCTGCAGTCGCTGTTCGCCGACCTGATCGCCGCAGACATGCCGCTGCCGCAATCGGCGGCCGTCTGGGAGCTGTCCAGGTTCGCGGCGACCGACGACGAAGGCGGGTCGGGCAATGCCGAGTGGGCCGTGCGGCCGATGCTCGCGGCCGTGGTCGAATGCGCGGCGCAGCTCGGCGCGCGGCAGCTGATCGGCGTGACGTTCGCGAGCATGGAGCGGCTGTTCCGCCGGATCGGCATACACGCGCACCGCGCAGGCCCGCCGAAGCAGGTGGACGGACGTCTGGTGGTCGCATGCTGGATCGATATTGATCCGCAAACGTTTGCGGCATTAGGAATCAAGCCGGGGCAGGCAGCCCGGCAAGCCATCGCCGCCTGAATGGTCAACGCGAAGGTCGTGCTGACGGGCAAGGCAGGCGATGCGGAAATCGCGTCCGGCGCGGCTCGCACGCTCACGCTGGTCAAGCCCGGTCACGACGGCTTTGACGGCTACGACGAAACGCGCAACCTGAAAGTCAGCGCCCATGTGCCGGCCGTCAGTGGGGCAGCCTCGACCAACGGGAGTTACCGTGGCGATCTGGTGCTGATGTTCGAACCGGCCGCTTCGGCCGGGCGTGAGCCGGCAACGGGTGTGGTAGCGGCGGCTGGCGAGTAGGTCGTTGCCCCGGCGGACGTCGTCGGCCGGGGCGTTTCAGTTGAAGTTTTTGCGCATAAACATACGACAACAGATCTCTAGAGGTGCATTCTCTGATGTGAGTGGGCGCACACATCAGAGGCATTGGCTCAGTAAAAACAGGGTAAACGACAAATACGTGTGCGGCTTCGATCGCATTTAGACTGCGTGTTGTAGTACGACGACGTATAAATAGCGATCCGCCGTCCGGCGCGTCGATACCCCATACACTGAAGGAGTGCCCATGGCCGTAAACAGCCGCCGTTCGTCTTCGTCTGCCCGATCGCCGTCGTCGAAGCCGGTATCGCGCCGCGCATTCATCGGCTGGAGCGGCGCGCTCGCCGGCGTCGCCGTGCTCGGCGGACCGCTCGCGGCGACCCGGGCGTTTGCGGGAGGCCACATGCCCAATGCGTCGGCGGTCGACCTCGTCTGGGGCGAGCATGGCGCGGCGGCGCGCATCGCCGCATCGCTCGCGCACGTGTCGCGGCTCGCGCTGCGCGGGCGCGACTTCGACGTGACGCACTACGGCGCGCGACCGTGCGCGACGGTCGCGCAAACGTCGCCGTACACGAACGTCGCGAAATCGCCGGTGAGCCCGGGTTCCGAACTGACGACCGCGCCCGGCGCGTTCGATTCGCGCCCGGCGTTTCTCGCGGCGATCGACGCGTGCCGCCGCGAAGGCGGCGGGCGCGTGATCGTGCCGTCCGGCAACTGGTACTGCGCGGGGCCGATCGTGCTGCAGAGCAACGTCACGTTCCACCTGAGCGCGAACTGCACGATCTACTTCAGCCCGAACCCGGCCGACTACGCGAAGGACGGCCCGGTCGATTGCGGCGCGAACGGCCGGCTGTACTACAGCCGCTGGCAGGCGAACGATTGCCTGAACTACGGCGCGCCCGTCTACGCACGCAACGCGACGAACATCGCGCTGACGGGCGAAGGCCCGACGTCGGTGCTCAACGGGCAGGCGATGACGCCGTTCTCCGGCAGCGGGGCCGGCAGCGCCTGCTGGTGGACCTACAAGGGCTCGTCGGGCGCGTACGGTGCAGGCGCGTCGGTGCCGAGCCAGGCCTATGCGAATCCGAACAACGTCGATCTGCGGATCGTCGCGCCCGCGATCCCCGACGCGCTCTACGCGCTGCTCACGTCGCCGGTCACGCCGTGGCAGCAGGACCAGAACTACCTGCCGGCGCTGTCCGAGGCCGGCGTGCCGGTCGAGAAGCGCATCTTCGGCCTCGGTCACTACCTGCGGCCGTGCATGGTCGAATTCATCGGCTGCACGAACGTGCTGATGGCGAACTACCAGACCCAGAACACGCCGTTCTGGCAGCACCACCCGACCGCGAGCCGCAATGTCGTGATTCGCGGCGTGACGACCAACAGCATCGGCCCGAACAACGACGGCTTCGATCCGGACGCGTGCACCGACGTGCTGTGCGAGGACTGCACGTTCAACACCGGCGACGACTGCATCGCGATCAAGTCCGGCAAGGATCGCGACACCGAATACGGGCCGGCGAAGCGGCACCTGATCCGCAACTGCACGATGAACAGCGGGCACGGCGGCATCACGCTCGGCAGCGAGATGGGCGGCGGCGTCGAGCAGATCTATGCGGCCAACCTGTCGATGCTGAACGCGAACTGGCAGACCAACCCGCTGAACATCGCGATTCGCGTGAAGACCAACATGAATCGCGGCGGCTACGTGAGGGACTTCCACGTGAAGGGCGTCACACTGCCGAACGGCGTGACGCTGAAGGGCGGCGGCTACGGCAGCGCGCTGCTCGCGGGCAGCCCGGTCAACGCGAGCGTGCCGCTCGGCGTCGTCACGCCGTCGGCCGGCAACCCGTCGGCCGCGCAGGGCGGCATCGTCACGTTCGATTGCGATTACCAGCCCGCGAACGATGCGGTGCGCACGCGCGCGCCAGTCGTGCAGAACGTGACGATCTCGGACGTGAAGGCGAGCAACGTGACGCTGAACGGCGTGACCGCGTCGTGTTTCCAGGCGATCGTCGCGCAGGGGCCCGCTGCGTTCGACTACAACGGCACGCCGCCCGCGCCGGCCGTGCAGCCGATCTCCGGCGTGACGATCAGCAATTGCGACTTCGGTACGCCGGTCGCGTCGGGCACGCCGACGGTCACGTCGCCGGGGCCGATCTATGCGTTCAACGTGAGCGCGCTGACGCTGACGGACGTGACGATCGCCGGGCAGATCGTCAACACGACGATTACCGACAAGCGGTGACGTGAGGTGAAGTGAAGGGCGTTCGCGTGCGGTGGTCGATGCACGCGAACGCAAGCATGACTGAACGCGTCAAGCCAGCGTCTTGACCATGTGATGTTCGTCGTAGAAACGGCCGTCGACGAACAGCGAGCGCGGTTCCGTGCCGAACCGGACGAACCCCTGCGACGCATACAGCCGCTCCGCGCTGCAGTTGATCTCGTTCACGCACAGCATCAACTGCTTGCACTGCCACGCTTGCGCCGCATGAGCGGTCGCGCTCTCGAGCAGCGCCTGCGCGATGCCCTGCCCGCGATACGCCGGATCGACGAACACGCCCCAGATCGTCGCCTTGTGCGCGACCTTCGCGCGCGCATCGCGGCGCACGCCCGTGATGCCGACGAGCGTGTCGCCGTCGAACGCGCCGAACACGGCGCGCTCGTGGCTTGGCGTGATGCGCGTCGCGAATTCGTCGACCGGCACCTGCGATTCTTCGTCGAGCGTGGGCAGGAAAGACGTGGGCGCGGTGTCGACCGCACGCAGGCGGAGGGTCTGGAAATGGGCGGCGTCGGCCGCGTCGAGCAGGCGGGTCGTGATCGTCATCGAGGGGATTCCGGTAGAGGGCTGTACGTGCCGGTGCGGGCTGCTGCGGCCGCGCGATGCATCGTGGCTATGCTAATCGGAATCCGGATGACGTGTGACGGCGTTCGATGCGTCGTGCGACCAGGCCGCGCCCTGGTCCCCAGATCGCGTCGCGCGGTCGACGCGCATCGCGGTCGGTGCGGAGCGCGTGTGATTGCGACGCGGTCGATCCATACAGGCGAGCGGTGAAACGGCCGTGCACCGCGTCGGGCCGGAGGCGGACACGAATGTGGAGGGACTGCGAAAGTGCCGGCGGCGCGTCATGCGCGTCGCGCCGGCACGAAGGATGAGGATCACGTGAAGCAAGCGAGCCGTCGCGCCGCACCGGCACACGACATCTAACGCGCGGGATGCGCCAGCTCAGGTCAGGCGCACTGAATCGGCATCAATACCGCGACAACTGATTGCCGTTGATCTGCACGCGATCGCCCGGCCGCAGGTTGCCCGGCGACTGCACGTCGAACGAACGCGTCGAGCCGTCGCTGACCTGCACGTCGATCCGGTAGCTGCTCGGCGGGTGCGCCGCGCCCATCTGCTGGCCGATCTGGTTGCCCGCGACCGCACCGCCGAGCGCGCCGATCACGGTGGCCGCATCGCGGCCGTGGCCGCGGCCGAACTGGTTACCCACCAGGCCGCCGACCAGCGCACCGACGACGGTGCCGGCGACGCCCGCCGGGCCAACCGAACCGCTGACCGGCTGGATGTTCGCGACCGTGCCGTACTGCGTGCCGTAGCCGTTGCCGTACTGATTGCCGTATTGCTGCTGATTGCCGTATTGATCATACGGCTGCGACCCGTATTGCGGCTGATTGCCGTACTGGTCGTACGGCTGCTGCTGCACGTAGCCGGGTTGCGAATACGCGGGCTGCGAATAAGCGGGCGTCGCATATTGCTGCTGCGGATAACCCGGCTGCGCGCCGTAATAACCGGGTGCGACGCAGGCGGTCAGCGGAAGCGCCGCCACGGCGACGAGCGAGGCGAACAGAACGGTCTTCGTGGAAGGAATGCGCATCATGATGGTTCCTGCATCGGCAACGTGTTCGCCGACGGATACCGGGACGGGTGGCGAACTCGGCGTGAGTATAAGGAATGGCCGAATGCGTGTCCGGTGCGGCCGGGTAACAACGTGTAAAGTCTGTTGCCGCGCAAATCGCCGGCTTGCGCGGGGCGGTCGCGCAATGGCCGGCAAGGGCGGCGGCGCTCGTTCGGCAGCTTCGATTACGCGTATCGACAGCGGTCCTGCGGAGTATTTTTTGAGGCGGTTGGCCCCTCGATTCCGGCGCCCGAAATCTCGGCTTCCGCGACGCCCCCCGACGGGCCGTTGGCATACAGGCCGTCTCCGACGAGATCGGACCCCGCCGCCGCACCTTGCTGGCGTGGCGTCTGCGCCGCCCATCGCGAAATCGAATGCGCGGCATCGCGACATTTAATTGGCCTCGGGCGATGGCGTCCGATATCGTGGCCGGATTCCCTGCCAACGGTCGCTCCGCGCCGGCTGCGGTGCCTTCCCCTGTCCGCGCCGGTGTCGCGCAGCGACCGCCCCACAGACTCCCAGCCATGACCGATCGCATTTTCATCAACGCCGTCGACGCCGGCGGACAGCCCATCAACCTCGTCGTCCGCGACGGCCGCTTCACCGCAATCGGTACCGATTGCGCGGCCGCGCCCGGTGCACAGACGATCGACCTCGACGGCCGCGTCGTGCTGCCCGGCTTCGTCGATGGCCACATCCACCTCGACAAGAGTTTCGTCGGCGATCGCTGGGTGCCGCACGAATCGGTCGGCTCGCTGCGCGAGCGGCTCGCGGTCGAGAAGCGCCAGCTCGCGGCTGCGCCGCCGATCGTCGAGCGCGCGAACGCACTGATCGCGCAGGCCGCCGCATTCGGCACGGTCGCGATGCGCAGCCACGTCGACGTCGACGCGACGACCGGCCTGTCGAACCTGCAGGCCGTGATGGCCGCGCGCGAGCAATGGCGCGGGATCGTCGACATCGAACTCGTCGCGTTTCCGCAGGCCGGCGTCGTGACGTGCCCGGGCACCGCCGACATCCTCGACGCGGCCATGCGCGAAGGCGCGGACGTGGTTGGCGGGATCGACCCGACGACGCTCGACGGCGATGCGGACGGCCAGCTCGACATCGTGTTCGGCATCGCCGAGAAGCGCGGCGCGAAGGTCGACATCCACCTGCACGAGCCGGGCGAAACGGGCATCGCGCAACTGCTGCGGATCGCGGCGCGCACGCGCGCGGCGGGGCTCGGCGGACGCGTGAACGTGAGTCATGCGTATGCGCTCGGCGAAGTAGGCTACGACGATGTTCAACGCACGGCGGCGGCCCTCGCCGAAGCCGGTGTGTCGATCCTGACGAACGCGCCGGGCGACTGCGCGTTTCCGCCGGTGCGGCAGTTGCGCGACGCGGGCGTGCACGTGTTCGCGGGCAACGACAACATCCGCGACGCGTGGTGGCCGTACGGCAACGGCGACATGCTGCAGCGCGCGATGATGGTCGGCTATCGGTCGGGCTTCTACACCGACGAAGCGCTCGGCGTCGCGCTCGACATGGCGACGCACGCCGGCGCGCGCGTGATCGACAAGGAGAACTACGGAATCGCGGTCGGCTGCGACGCGACGTTCGTCGCGGTGCGCGCGCCGAATGCGGCGGCGGCCGTCGCGGGCGTGCCGGCCGAACGCTGGGTGTTCCGCCGCGGCGAAAGCGATACGGGCGCACCGTTCGCCCCCGCGCTGCGCTTCACGCGCTGACCGACCCGACCGCGGGCAGCGCGCACGCGCCGTGCCCGCCTCGCGCTGACCGACCACACCGGAACCGACATGACGAACCTGCTGATCCGCAATGTCCGCACGAGCGCCGACGCTGCGCTCGACATCCTGATCGAAGGCGATCGCATCGCGCGCGTCGGCCCGTCGCTCGACGCGCCTGCAGGCTGCGCGATCGAGGACGGCGCGGGCGCGCTCGCGCTGCCTGGCCTCGTCGAAGGCCACACGCACCTCGACAAGACGCACTGGGGGATGCCGTGGTATCGCAACCAGGTCGGGCCGCGCCTCGTCGACCGCATCGAGAACGAACGGCACTATCGCGCGACGAGCGGCCATGACGCGGGCGCCGCATCGCTCGCGCTGGCGCGCGCGTTCCTCGCGGCGGGCACGACGCGCATCCGCACGCACGTCGACGTCGATACCGAGGCCGGGCTGCGGCACCTGCACGGCGTGCTCGCGACGCGCGAGACGCTGCGCGGGCAGGTCGACATCCAGATCGTCGCGTTTCCGCAATCGGGCGTGCTCAAGCGGCCGGGCACCGACGCGCTGCTGTCCGACGCGCTCGGCGCGGGCGCCGATCTGCTCGGCGGGCTCGACCCGTGCGCGATCGAAGGCGATCCGGTCGAGGCGGTGGACGTGCTGTTCGCGATCGCCGGGCGCCACGGCCGCGGGCTCGACATCCACCTGCACGAGCGTGCGTCGATGGGCGCGTACTCGCTCGACCTGATCCTGCAGCGCACGGCCGCGCACGGCATGCACGGGAAGGTCGCGATCAGCCACGGGTTCTGTCTTGGCGATATCGCCGAACGCGAGCGCGATGCACTGCTCGCGCGGATGGCCGAACTTGGCGTCGCGATCGTCACGACCGCGCCCGCGGATGTGCCGGTGCCGCCGGTGGCCGCGTGCTGCGCGGCGGGCGTGACCGTCATCGGCGGCAACGACGGCGTGCGCGACACGTGGACGCCGTACGGCTCGCCCGACATGCTCGAACGCGCGATGCTGATCGGCATGCGCAACGATTTCCGCCGCGACGACGCGCTCGAAGTCGCGCTCGACTGCGTGACGCACAGTGCCGCGCGCGGTTGCGGTTTCGCCGACTACGGGCTGCAGCCGGGCAGCCGTGCGGATGTCGTGCTTGTCGATGCGCTGACGTTCGCCGAGGCGGTCGTCGCGCGGCCGGTGCGGCGTCTCGTCGTGTCGTCGGGGAAGATCGTCGCGCGCAACGGCGCGCTGGTCTGAGCGTAGCGTCGCGCCGGTATGATCCGGTTTTCAGCCGGATTTCCCGGGAGACGACGATGCAACGCACGACAGCGGCACGGGCCGCACGATGGATGGCGGCGGTCCTGTTCGCCGTGACTGTCGCGCATGCGGTGGCGGCCGGCCCGAACGACGCGCAGCAGGAAGCCAATCGACGGACGGTGCTCGCGTTCTACGAAAAAGGCTTGAACGAGAAAGACGCGGACGCCGCGCTTGCGTATGTCGGCGAGCGCTACGTGCAGCACAACCCGAACGCGGCCGACGGCCGCGACGGCTTCCGCAAGTTCGTCGCGTTTCTGCGCGACAAGTATCCGCAATCGCACAGCGAGATCAAACGCTCGTTCGTCGACGGCGACTACGTGATCCTGCACGTGCACGCGGTGCGCGAACCCGGCACGCGCGGCAGCGCGATCATGGACATCTTCCGGCTCGAGAACGGCAAGATCGTCGAGCACTGGGACGTCAACCAGCCGGTGCCCGAACAGGCCGCGAACGGGAACACGATGTTCTGAGTTGTCCGGAGCGTGCAGCCCCCTTCCTCGTTCCTGAACGAACCTCGCCGCGCGACTATTCCTCGTGCTCCAGCATCGCCGCGAGCGTCTTCGTCAGCACGCTGACCATCGGGTCGGCCGTCGGCCGATGCAGGATGGCGATGTCCATGTGCTCGATCGGCGCGAAACCCTGCTTCGCGGTCAGCACGGTGTGCTCGTCGGTCACCACGCGCGCCGGCAGCACGCTGATGCCGAGCCCGTCCGCGACGGCGGCCTGGATGCCGCTCAGGCTCGACGTCGTGAAGCTGATCCGCCAGCGGCGGCCGCGCTCCTCGATCGCCTTGATCATGTCGTCGCGATAGAGCCCGCGCGGCGGAAACACGACGATCGGCACCGGGTCGAGATCGATCGACGGATGCTTCGCGCTGTCGATCCAGCGCAGCTTCTCGGGCCAGCGCACGACGGCCTCGCGGCTGTCGCGCCGCTGCTTGATCAGCACGAGGTCGAGTTCGCCGCGGTCGTATGCCGCGCTGATATTGCGGCTCAGCCCGCAGGTCACTTCGAGCTTGACCTGCGGATGCGCGCGATTGAACGCGGCGAGCGCATGGGTCGTGCGGCCCGCCGCGAAATCGTCGGGCACGCCGAGCCGGATCGTCAGTGCGACCGTCGCACCCGACAGCGCTTCCAGCATCTCGTCGTTCAGCGCGAGCATGCGCCGCGCATAGCTGAGCACCGTCACGCCCGCGTCGGTCGGCCGCACGTCGCGCGTGCCGCGGTCGAGCAGGCGGTGCCCGGCGATTTCCTCGAGCCGGCGCACCTTCTGGCTGACCGTCGACTGCGTCGAGTGCAGGCGCGCGGAGGCGGTCGTGAAGCTGCCGCAGTCGGCGACCATCACGAGCGCGCGCAGCAGGTCGAGGTCGAACAGAGGTCTATTCATTTATGCACTTTTTCGGATTCGAACATTTCATTTCCTAATGCGCGCGACGATTTTTAACATGGCCGGGCGCCGCGGGCAATCGCGGTTTCGCCGGGCACGCGGACGTCAATCTCGTGGATTCGAACGGCAAGACGCCGTTGCAGCATGCGCGGCGGCGCGGGTATGGGGAGATCGGGCGGGTGCTGGCGGGGGGCGGTAGGTTTCAGCCGGGACGGGAAGGTGCTGCGGTCAAACCCATACCTCCCGATACAGGTGAAGATCCTTCGACCAAGCTGCGAGGTTTTTCCAGATGGTCCGGAGCGGGGTGCCCGAGCGTTCGGCGGCTTCCTCTGCCGCCTTCACCACGACAGGCAGCGGCACCTCGTCGAGGATGACGGAGAACTGCGATTCGTATCCTTCCGGAATGTGTCCTGTGGTCAACGCGTCGGCCAGCAAGCGCTCGGTCAATTCGCCCTTGTAGCTGACGTTCGCGCTCACAACGGCTTTGTAGAGGCCGTTGTGAGCCTGTCGTGGCAGCGCCAGGAGTTCGATGCCGAGCACGCTGAGCAACGGGATCAGCTTGTTGATGCCGAGATCCTTGACCTTGCCGGCTTCGAGCTGGTTGACGGTGAACCGAGACAGCCCGGCGAGCTTGGCAAGCTGGGCCTGTGTGAGGTCGAGTTCCGCCCTTCGTTTTGCAACGGCCTGACCGATTTCATAGAGTTGCATGTCGACCTCCCGGCGCACGTTCAGCGCCCTCAAATGTAAAATATATCTTACATGCTCGGATGAGCTATTGCCTCCGAGCAATTTCTGATGCGGTATAGGTCGCATTACCAATGCCGCCGAAGCCGCATCGGACGAGGCTCCGCATCGATCGCCTGTATAGACATCGTCACACCGCAGATATCCGGAAAAACGCGCTCTGTGGCAGGCGTGCGTCGCGCAGGGTAAACACAAAAAAACCGCGGAAATCCCGCCAAAAAGCCGTATTTCAAGCGCCATCCCTTCCTTTTCGCCCCCGCCCGGCCTCACCCCGCCTCGTCCCCGCGTGTTCCCGCTTGCGCTCGAAAATTGAGCAGTCTAGACTGCATCGCAGCTTCAACGAAGTCCCGTCTTTCGCGCACCGCACCGCGTCGGCCTCCCGGCGCGGTGCCATCCACCGGACGCCGGCGCTCGCCCGCCGCGTCGAGACCTTCAAGGACACGCCATGAACCGCACTGCAAAGCTCCTCGTTACCGCGCTGGCGTTCGCGCCGCTCGTGTCGTTCGCGCAGGACACGTCGACGATCCGCTGGGGCATCGATCCCACGTATCCGCCGTACGAGGCGAAGCAGCCCGACGGCTCGCTCGCCGGCTTCGACATCGACCTGCGCAATGCGATCTGCGAGGAACTGCGCGCGAAGTGCGTGTGGGTCGAGCAGGGCTTCGACGGGATGATTCCGGCGCTGCGCGCGCGCAAGTTCGACGTGATCATGTCCGCGATGACGGCCACCGACGAGCGGCTCAAGCAGATCGACTTCTCGAACAAGCTGTATGCGTCGCCGGGCGCGCTCGTCGCGCCGGTCGGCTCGAAACTGCTGCCGACCGCGGCGTCGCTCGCGGGCAAGCGCATCGGGATCGACCAGGGCACGACGCAGGAGGCGTACGCGAAGGCCGAATGGGCGACCAAGGGCGTGACGATCGTCTCGTACCAGAACCAGGACCAGGTGTACCAGGATCTCGTCAACGGCCGCCTTGACGCGACCTTCCAGGACAAGACGCAGGCCGGCTACTCGTTCCTGAAGACGCCGCGCGGCAAAGGCTACGCGTTCGCGGGCCCCGACGTGACCGACGCGCGGATCACCGGCTACGGCGTCGCGATGGGGCTGCGAAAGGGCGATGCCGACATGAAGAAGCGGCTGAACGGCGCGATCGCCGCGATCCGCGCGAACGGCACGTACCAGAAGATCGCCGCGAAATACTTCGACTTCGACATCTACGGCGCGAAGCCGTGAGCGCCGCACCGTGACCCCGTGATTCATTCAATCGACAGGCAAACCATGACGAGTATCCAGGACCGCGTCGCGCAAGCCGTGACGCCCGAACTGATCGCCGCGTTCCGCGAGGAAGGCGCGGTCTGCATCAAGGGCATCTTTTCGCCCGACGAAGTGGCCGCGCTCCGGGCCGGCATCGACGCGAATCTCGCGCAGCCGAGCGAGCGCGCGAAAGTCGCGAGCCGGCTCGACGATCCGGGCTGGTTCTTCGAGGATTTCTGCAACTGGCAGCACAACGACGCATACCGCGACTTCATCGTGCGCTCGCCGGCGCCGTCGGTGGCTGCCGCGCTGATGGGCACGGAGCACGTGCGGCTGCATCATGACCACCTGCTCGTGAAGGAACCCGGCACGCGGCAGCGCACGCCGTGGCACCAGGACCAGCCGTACTACAACATCGAAGGCGACGACAACGTCAGCATGTGGATTCCGGTCGATCCGGTGCCGCTCGAATCGACGCTGGAATTCGTCGCGGGCTCGCATCGCGGGCCGTGGCTGATGCCGCGCACGTTCATGGACAAGGAGGCGAAGTGGTTTCCGGAAGGCAGCCTCGCGGACTTGCCCGACATCGAAGCCGATCGCGCGGCGTTCCCGATCCGCCACTGGGCGCTCGAGCCAGGCGACATGGTGTGCTTCCGGATGCTCACGCTGCATGCGTCGGGCGGTACGCAGAACCGCCGGCGCGCGTTCTCGATCCGCTTCGTCGGCGACGACATCCGTCACGCGCCGCGCCGCTGGAAAACGTCGCCCGATTTCCCCGGGCTCGCGGCGCAACTGCCCGACGGCGCGCCGCTCGAACACCCGCTGTTTCCGGTCGTGTGGTCGCGCGGCGCGGGGCAGGTCGGCGCGATCTGACCGGCGCATGTAACGAGCGCGGCGGCCGTTTCCTGACGAAACGGCCGCCGCGCGTTTTTGTGCGTGTCTGCGTGTGACGAAGGTTCAGGTCGGGTGGCGCCCGGCGCCCGGCTTGAAGCGCGAGCCGAGCCGGTAGCGGTTGCCCGGGTGCAGGAAGTGCACGAACGTGACGGGCAGCCCGTCCGTCCAGGTGCGGCGCGTGAGCGTGAGGCACGGCTCGTCGGCGCGCATGTCGAGCAGTCGTGCTTGTTCGCCGGTCGGCAACGATGCGTCGACGACGTGCTCGATTTCCAGTTCGGAGTGCGACACGTTGTTGTACAGGTACTCGGACGGCGGCTCGGTCTGGAAATCCTGGTCGATGAAACCGGGCGCGGCGGCCGGGTTCACGTAGCGATCCTCGAGCTGGATCGGGCGGCCGTTTTCCTCGTGCACGCACACCACATGAAAGACCGGCGTGTTGACCGGCAGGCCGAACGCGGCCGCGACGTCGAACGACGCGGGCTCGCTCGACCGGCTCAGCACGCGGCAGCGGTATTCGTGCCCGCGCGCGCGGATTTCGTCGCGGATATGCGCAATCATCAACAGGTTCGACTGCGGCTTCGCCTCGGCGACGAAGGTGCCGACGCCCGCGATGCGCTTCAGCACGCCTTCCTCGGTCAGTTCGCGCAGCGCGCGGTTGACCGTCATGCGCGCGACGCCGAACTGCGCGGCGAGATCGAGCTCGGACGGAATGCGGTCCCCGGGGCGCCAGTCCCCCGATTCGACGTTCTGGCGAACGAGCGTCTTGATCTGCTGGAACGGTGCGGTGGTCCGGGTGACCATCGGGGGATCCTTGAGGGTGAAATACGGGAGCGATTCTATCGCCTTTCCGCAGGCGTGCTATGGACTTGGCCATGCGCAAATCGGGCACTCGCAAACCGAGCTCGCCCAAGCCGGCGTGCGCAATTCGAGCGCTGTCCGGGCATGCCGTCAGCAACGCTGGTCCGCATCCGGGATGCGGCGTCGCGTGCGGCATGCGTGGCCGGCCGGATCGCGGTGACGCGGATCACAAATCCCGCACGTCGGCCGTCGGCGTGGAGCCGAACGCATCGCTCAACGCATAGCCGATCAGTTGACGTGCGGCCGCCTCGGGCGTCGCGAGCGCGCCGCTCGACTTCAACTGGTCGAACTTCTCGCGCATCGGGAAGTTGTCTTCGCTGGTCGAGCGGATCGTCGCCTGCATGCCCGTATCGACGACACCCGGCGCGACGCTGCAGATCCGCAGCGCTCGGTTCGCATCGAGTGCGACCGCGCGAGCATGGTGATCGAGTGCGGCCTTGGTCGCGCAGTAGATGCTCCAGCCCGCGTACGCATTGCGCGCCGCGCCGCTCGACAGGTGCAGGATCCGGCATTCGGTCGTGGCGGATGCCGCCTGCGCGAGCGCGGCCGACAGCATCAGCGGCGCCGCGACGTTCAGGCCGACCGCGCGCGCGACGATCGCCGGGTCCTGCGCGGCGAGCGGGCCGATCGGATCGACGATCCCCGCGTTGTTGAACAGCAGCACGATCGACGCGCCGTCGACGAAGCTGCGCAGCGTGTCGCCGGCCAGCCAGGTCGCGACGGCCGACGTGTCCGACAGGTCGAGTTCGACTTCGGCGAAGCGGTCGCCGGCTTGCGACGCGAGCGATGGATGGCGGCTGCGCGACACGCCGAGCACGGCGATGCCTTCCTGCAGCAGTTGTTCGGCGAGCGATGCGCCGAGACCGCGCGTGTGTCCGGTGACGATGGCGCGCACGTGCGGCGAGGTTGAGGATGCAGTCATGGTGGCGAACGGGTGATTGGGTGAAAAGGTGAACGGTGTCGACGAGCGGCGCGCATGCGCGGCGGCAGTGCGTGTTGGGCCGGTGATGCGTGGTATTGATGTGCAGAGGCGGTTGCGCGCGGCGCCGCGGATGGTCGCGTGAGCGCATATCGTAGCGCCGGCATGCGGGTCGCGCAAACGCGGGCATGATCCCGCCTGCATGTGCCGCATGCTGCGGCTTGTGGAGCGCGAATTCGCAAGTGCCGCGCGCATGCGAATTCGCGCGGCATCGCGAGGCCGATACGTTGGACGAAAGCGACTGCGGCAAGTGCGCGCGCCGGCACGGCGAGCAGCGCTGGGCCATGCGCCGCGAGCTATCATATGGCTCGCCCGTTTGCGATACCGGACGGGCCGCGACCGTTTCCCCTCACCTGCTGCACGCTGCGAAGCCACCATGAACACCACGCCGGATACGCCCACGCCACGCGCCCTTCGCGAACTCACGCCTCTCGAGGCCCGCATTCTCGGTGTGCTGGTCGAGAAACAGCACACGGTGCCGGACACCTACCCGCTGTCGCTGAATGCGCTGACCGCGGGCTGCAACCAGAAAACCGCGCGCTCGCCGGTGATGAACGTCAGCGAGGACGAAGTCACGACCGCGCTCGACGGGCTGAAGCACCTGAGCCTCGTGATGGAAGGCAGCAGCAGCCGCGTGCCGCGTTTCGAGCACAACATGAACCGCGTGCTCGGCATCCCGAGCCAGGCGATCGCGCTGCTGACCATTCTGCTGCTGCGAGGCCCGCAGACGGCCGCCGAGCTGCGCTTGAACAGCGCGCGCCTGCACGGCTTTGCGGATATCTCGTCGGTCGAGGCGTTTCTCGACGAACTCGCGGCGCGCGCGCAGGCGCTCGTCGTCCGGCTGCCGCGTGCGCCGGGCGCGCGCGAGAACCGCTGGATGCACCTGATGTGCGGCGAGGTGAACGTGGCCGACTTCGCGAGTGCGGATGCCGGTGGTGCGGATTCCGTGCCGCCTTCCGAATTCGAGGCGCTGAAGGCCGAGCAGAAGCGCCTCGCGGATGAAGTGGCGCGACTGAATGCGCTGGTTCAGCGGATGGCCAGCGAACTCGGCATCGACGTCGACGCGCCGGGCGACGCGTCCTGACGCCATGACTGCGGTGCGTGCGCATCGCTCGGCGTCGTTACTGCGCGGCCGGGTCGATACGCGATGCGGATGCGGATACCGCACGCACCGCCGCGTTACTTCAGCTTGACGCCCGGTACGAGATAACGCGCACCGCCAGACCTCAGGATCGGTGCGAGCGCCGCAAACGGCGCGTCGAGCTGCGGCCCGAGACACGCGCCCTCCGCGTGGTTGATACCGGACACGGCGAACGACAGTTTGCCGGGCGCATCGAGTTCGAACGCAAGATACTGGGGAAACACGTCGGCGCACGACAGCGAATTGCCTTCGCCGTCTGTCGGCCGTTCGCCCGGCTCGGCCTTGTCACGCCGCTGCGCGATGAAGCGCGTCAGTGCGGCGCTCGTTTCCATGTTGCCGTCCTTGCCCGACGAAGCTGCATCGATCGCGCGATTCCAGTCGAGATACGCGCCGCGCAGCAGGTCGAACGTGACCGGATCGTAGTGATTGTTCGGGTACGCGCCGCCGCAGAACGTGCTGCCCGATTCCACGATGCCCAATGCCGCACGCGACAGCCATGTGACTGTCACGTGCTCGTCGTCGTAGCCGCCGAGCGTCCCGGCTGCCGGCCCGTCGTCGGTATAGCGCGTCGATGCGCATTCGAGCGCGGCGAGATTCATCTGCCAGTGCCGCTGTTCCAGCAAATGATTGACCCGCGCCATCACGGCTGGATCGGGATGGCGGCTCAGCCGCGGATACGCGAGCACCGTGCGCGGGTCGCTCCACATCCGGTACGCGACCGTGCCGTCGCCGATCTCGGTGCCAACCGGCCGCGCGTGCCCTGCGAGCTTCAGCGTGGCATAAGGCGCGTGCTTCATGTCGATGTCCGCGCCGCGCGCGATGCCGCTGCCGACGCCGCCTGCGGAGAGATCGGTGATGGCTTCGACGGCGCCGGGCGCTATCGCGTCGGGATCGTATTCGGCGACGCGGCGCAACGTGAAGGTGCGTGTCTTGCCGGAGCGCGCATCGGTCCAGCGGCCGCGATAGCCGTCCTGGTCCCGCGTGCCGCGCCAGGTTGCCGCGACATGCTCGAAATCGGCATGCTCGCGGAATGCCGACGAGTCGCGCGCGTCGTCCGGCAACTGCGTGCGCACGAGCGGTTCGACCAATTGCGCGGGCGTGCCGTGCAGCGGGATATCGACGCCGAACTGCGCATAGAAATAGCGGCCGGAGAGATTGCCGTCCGCGGCCGGGAAGTTGTCGAGTTCCATCACGACGGCGCCGGCGCCTTGCAGCGTTCCCTCGTAGACCGTGCGCGGCGCGGCATCCGACCCACCCGCGCGCAGCGCGATCAGCACCCACGCGATCCGGATCAGCGGGCGCATCACCAGTGGCACCCGGCTTGTGCGGATGCGTCGACATCCAGCACCCTGCCGAACGCGGTTTTCTTGCCGGTGCGCGCATTGGTGTAGGTCATCGAATAGATGTTGGCGCCCTGGGACATCATTTCGTATCTCCCGTTGATCTTGCCGTCGACCATTTCGACCCAGGTCGTCGTGAACTGGTGCGGACGGTCCTCGGCGAGCACTTCGTCCTCTTCGTGTTCGATCACCAGCGGGAGGGCCGTTTTCGATTTCGCGTACCGGACCATGCCGCCCGTCCAATTGACCGCATCGTCGTAGTAGGTGCGCATCTCGAAGCGCACGGGTTTGTCGCCATCCGATGTGAAGCAGAACACTTCGGTGGAAACCTTGGCGAGCGCCGGCAACGAAATACAGAGCAGTACCGCGGCAAGCGCTTTTTTCATGATGGTGGTGTGCAAGAGATAAAGCGGCCTTTCAACCGACACTGATCCGCGTAGCCCCCGCATCGACGAGCCGGAACAGCAGATCCTCGACGGCCGTCTCGGGCGCGGAACCGAGATCCGCATCGACGCGCCACCCCTGTTCCGTGCGAACCGGTTCCGACAGGTAGTGAACGATGCCATGCAGCCCGTCTTCGGCCGGTGTGTTCTCGTCGTCCACATCGAACCACGCGAAGAACCATGTCTTGAACGCGTCGACCGCCGCGCTTTCGTCGAGACCGTCGGCCTCGATCGCGGCCCAGTCCCACACGAACGGGCGGATCGATACGGCCGCCGTTTCGAGATCGAACGCGAACGGTTCGAAATCCAGTTGCGAGGTCGAATCGACCATCGACGGCTGGCCGGCCGCGTCGCCTTCGGCCGGGATCGTGTCGGCCCGGCACGGCAGCGCGAGCGGCCCTTCGGTGGCCAGCGCGCCGTCGGCCTGCCGGTAGGCCGGTTCGACGATCACCGCCGGTTGCGCTGCCGCTTTCGCGAGCAGGTCGATATAGGGTTGGCGGATGGCACGGAGCAGTTCGGATACGGTCATCATGGCGTGTCGGTTGGGCAGGAAACGATCGGTCACAGGCAGGCGGTGCGCCGCGCGGCCCGCATCGCACGACGGGCCGCTTCGGTAACGGACAGCCGTGATCGTACGGCACTTCGTCCGGGTGCGGACAGTCGGCCGAACGGCTGGGGCGCCCGCATCGCATTGCGGCGGATTTAGACGTTTACCTTCAAACAACGGAAAACGCACATCGAACGCGTTCTCGTTGTGCTTCAATTCATCCGGTTTGTAGTCCTACTAAAATTACAGATTCCGAACAAACCGGATCATTCATTTAAAGGAGACAGTCGATGGCACGGAAACGGTTGTGAATCGGCAATCGCGATGGTCTGCAACACCGCCGAACTTCCTTCGATGAAAGCAGGTTATCCAAGGGGCCTCCACCCATGTCCTCCAGACGTTTGATGATTGCCGCGGCCGCCGTGTCCGCTGCACTGGCCTTCGCCGCACCGCCGGCCAGCGCCGGTGCGCCGACCGTGTCCGATCCGTTCTATACGTACGCCGGCACCACGCCATTGGCATCGATTCCACCGGGCACGGTGCTGAAGACGCGCAACGTCACCTATCACGTGGCCGGCATTCCGACCGCGCTGACCGCGCAGCAGCTGCTGTATCGCACCAGCAACGCGCGGAACCAGCCGGTCGTCAACGTGACGTCCGTGATCCGGAGTCAGGTCAGCAACGGCCAGGCCATCTCGTACCAGTCGGCCTACGATTCGCTGAACCCGTACGATGAACCGTCGCAGGTGATCGCCGGCGACCGCGACGTCAGCAAGGTCATCAACGTGGGCACGTTGTTCTACAGCGCGGAATCGGTTCCGCTGTCGACACTGCTGCTGCTGGGCTACAACATCATCGTGCCCGATACGGAAGGCCAGACGGCGGACTTTGCCGCCGGCCCCGAATACGGGATGACGACGCTCGATTCGATCCGCGCGGCGCTCAACACGCCGTCGACCGGCCTGAATCCGTCGAGCAAGGTCGCGATGATCGGCTATTCCGGCGGTGCGATCGCGACGAACTGGGCCGCGCAACTCGCGCCGAGCTATGCGCCCGACATCAACCGGCAACTCGTCGGCGCGGCGGAAGGCGGCGTGCTGGTCGACCCCGCGCACAATCTGCGCTATGTGGACGGCAGCATCGTCTGGGGCGGCGTCGCCGCGGCCGCGCTCGCCGGGCTGTCGCGCGGCTACGGCTTCGACCTGACGCCCTATCTCAGCGACACCGGCGTTGCCGTGTTCAAGGACATCCAGAGCCAGTCGCTCGGATACATCCTGCCGAAGTACACGGGCCTGCATTGGGCGACGCTGTTCAAGCCGCAATACGCGAACGACATCAACAGCATTCCGGTGTATGTGACGTACGCGAACAAGGTGAATGCGGGGCTGGCCGCGTCGCCGACCATTCCAATGTTTATCGGCCAGGGCACGGCGGGCGCGCTCGACGGCACGTTCGGCAGCCAGGTGGGCGACGGCGTGATGCTTGCGTACGACGTGCGCGCGCTGGCGCAGAAGTTCTGCGCGAGCGGCACGCCGGTCACGTACACCGAGTATCCGCTCGAACATGTGGGCGCGATCGTGCCCTGGGTGGCCGGCATGCTGCCGTGGCTCTACGACCGCTTCAACGGGAAAGCCGCGCCGAGCAATTGCTGGCTGACGGCGCTGCTACCGAGCAATTCGCTGGCGCCCGAGACGCCGCACTAGACGCGCCGGGTGACGCGGTGAAGGGCAGGGCGATCCGCTGCGGATCGCCCTTTTTTGTCCCGCGTTTGGCCGTCTGTCGCATTTACCTGACCGCAGTCACCCGCATTCCCCCGCCGCGACCGGCTGCCGCCTCTCCCGGGTGCCATAATCGAGCCTGCACATCATTCCAGACGTCCCCCGGAGAATCACCATGCAGAACCTCGACAATCCTTCCCATGATCGCGAGGTAGGCAGCGCCGACGCGACGCAGGACACCACGCGCATCGACGATGTCCGCATCGGCGCCGTGCGCCCGCTGATTTCGCCGGCGCTGCTGCTCGACGAATTGCCGGTGCCGGCCGCCACGCAGACGCTCGTCGAGGATACGCGCCGCGCGATCGGCGGCATCCTGCACGGCCGCGACGACCGGCTGCTGCTCGTCGTCGGCCCGTGCTCGATCCACGATCACGACCAGGCGCTCGACTACGCGCGCCGCCTGAAAGTTGCGGCCGATGCGCTGAAGGACGACCTGCTGATCACGATGCGCGTCTACTTCGAGAAGCCGCGCACGACGGTCGGCTGGAAGGGCTACATCAACGATCCGCGCCTGGACGGCAGCTTCCGCATCAACGAAGGGCTGCGCGCCGCGCGGCAACTGCTGCTCGACGTCAACGCGCTCGGCCTGCCGGCCGCGACCGAATTCCTCGACCTGCTGAGCCCGCAGTACATCGCCGACCTGATCGCGTGGGGCGCGATCGGCGCGCGCACGACCGAGAGCCAGAGCCACCGCCAGCTCGCGTCGGGGCTGAGCTGCCCGATCGGCTTCAAGAACGGCACCGACGGCGGCGTGCAGGTCGCGTCGGACGCGATCGTCGCCGCGGCCGCGAGCCATGCGTTCATGGGGATGACGAAGATGGGGATGGCCGCGATCTTCGAGACGCGCGGCAACGACGATGCGCATGTGATCCTGCGCGGCGGCAAGAGCGGCCCGAACTACGACGCCGCGCATGTCGAGGCGTGCTGCGCGGTGCTGCGCAAGGCCGGGCTGCGCGAGCAGGTGATGGTCGACTGCTCGCATGCGAACTCGAACAAGTCGCACGAGCGGCAGATCGACGTCGCGCAGGATCTCGCGCGGCAACTGTCGCAGGGCGAGCACCGGATCGTCGGCGTGATGGTCGAGAGCCATCTCGAGGCCGGGCGGCAGGATCTGAAGCCGGGTGTGCCGTTGCAGTACGGCGTGTCGATTACCGATGCGTGCCTGAGCTGGACGCAGACGGAGCCGGTGCTCGATGTGCTGGCGGAGGCGGTGCGGCATCGCAGGGTGTATTCGCGGAATGCGTGACAGGGGCGGCGCCGATATGCGTGCTGCGTCATCACGTCCGATGCAGCATCTCGCGAGTGGCGCTAACATGGCGCCGGTGCGATGTGTCGCGCGCACGGAGGCGGCGAGGCCGGCCGCCGATATCGACAACAATTCACCGGAGTGCATAAAAACATGGCGTTCTACAAAACCCTCATCGCAGCAACCGTCCTCGCATCGAGCGTCAGCGCACACGCGCAGATCGCCGGCGCGCAGCCGCTCAGCGTGACCGTCGAGCAATCGCAGGCACTGCTCGAAGGCTGGAGCGTGAAGAAGAGCGTACTCGGCAAGACCGTTTACAACGACGCGAACCAGAAGGTCGGCACCGTGCGCGACCTGATCGTCGCGCCGGACGGTTCGGTGTCGGCGGCGATCGTGTCGGCCGGCGGCTTCCTCGGCGTGGCCGCGCACGACGTCGCGGTGCCGATCGCGTCGCTCGACGTGCGCAACGGCAACATCTACCTGCCGGGCGCAACGAAGGATGCGCTGAAGGCGACGCCGGCGTTCCAGTACGCGAAGGTGCCGTCGCCGCCGAAGCCGAAGAAGCTCGACGACAAGCACTGATCGATGCGGCCCGGCGCACGCTGCGCCGGGCCCGGCCGACCGCGGGCCGTGAATGGCTCCGCGCGTCGGCGCGATCGTCGGAGGCCGGGCGCCACATCATGGCGGCGAACGGATCGCGTCGACGATCGATGACGATGCGGCTGCGTTGCCGCCGTGCATCCGGCGCGAATCGGTATCGTGATTCGCACCACGCCGCGAATATCGCCAATGCCGGTGCTCAGCTTGCCGGCATCTTCCCGTCCACCCACACCCCGTCGAAACCGAACGCGATCGGCCCGCTCAGGAACACGCTGCCGGTGCCGTCCCATTGAACGGCGACGTCGCCGCCGTCGCATTCCACCCGCACCGTGTGGTCGAGCAGCCCGCGCCGGATGCCGTTGACCGCCGCGCCGCACGAACACGAGCCCGAACCAAGCGGCACGCCGCCGCCGCGCTCCCAGATGCGCAGGCGGATATGCGAGCGGCTGACGACCTGAACGAAGTGCACGTTGGTCTTCAGCGGAAACAGCGGATGCGTTTCGATTGCCGGGCCGAGCGTTTCGACATCGACCGTACCGAGATCGTCGACGAAGAACGTGCAGTGCGGATTGCCCATGCTGCACGCGGCCGGTGCGCCGGGCAGCGGAAGGGCGAGCGTGTCGACGGCTTCGGCGACGGGCACGTCCTGCCAGCCGATGCGCGGTGTGCCCATCTCCACCGTGATCAGCCCGTGCGCATCGTGCGAACAGAGCAGGCGCCCGCGGTTGGTGCGCAGCACGACCGACGCCGCGCCGGTTTCCCGCATCACCTTCCACGCAACGCCGCGCGTCGCGCTGCCGCAGGTATCGAGCATCGAGCCGTCGGGATTCCAGAATGCGACGCGGGCGGCTGCGTCGTCGCAGTCCGACATCACCGTGAGCTGGTTGAAGCCGATGCCGCGATGCCGGTCGCCCATGCGCCGGACGAGGTCGCGGTCGATCGCGTGTGCTTGAGCCTGATCCTGGCCGCGCAGGTCGACGACGACGAAGTCGTCGCCATTCGCGTTCATCTTCTGAAATCGGATCGGCATGGCGGTTCCGGAATCGAGGCACGCGAACACTGTACGTGGCTTGCCGGGCGCGATCAATCGCGGACGGTGCGTACGTCTACGTAATTTTACGTAGCCCCGCATACGTAGTTATCCGCTTGTAAGCCGCCCCTGTCGCACGGAATACTACGGCCCATTGCCGCGGCCTTTGCAAGACTGCGGCACGACGCATTGACGTCACGCGTGTGCGGCCACTTCGCCGCATGCCATCAAAACCACATTGGAGACCAGGAGACGCCATGAATCGGGCTTCCAGTACCCTGCTCTGGATCGCGGTCGCGCTGCTCGGCGCGTTCTCGTTCGGAACGATCGCACTCGCGCACGGCGAGCGCGTGAGTGCCCTCTGGATCGTGATCGCCGCTGTCTGCGTGTATCTGATCGCGTATCGCTTCTACAGCCGTTTCATCGCCAGCAAGGTCATGCAGCTCGACGGGCTGCGGATGACGCCGGCGGTCAAGTACAACGACGGCCTCGACTACGTGCCGACCAACAAGTACGTGCTGTTCGGCCATCACTTCGCCGCGATCGCCGGCGCGGGGCCGCTCGTCGGGCCCGTGCTCGCCGCGCAGATGGGCTACACGCCCGGCATGCTGTGGATCCTGGCCGGCGTCGTGTTCGCCGGCGCGGTGCAGGACTTCATCGTGCTGTTCATCTCGACGCGCCGCGACGGCCGCTCGCTCGGCGATCTCGTCAAGATGGAGCTCGGCACGGTGCCCGGCGTGATCGCGCTGTTCGGCGCGTTCCTGATCATGGTGATCATCCTCGCGGTGCTCGCGCTGATCGTCGTGAAGGCGCTGACCAATTCGCCGTGGGGCACGTTCACCGTCGCCGCGACGATTCCGATCGCGCTGTTCATGGGCGTCTATACGCGCTACATCCGTCCGGGCCGCATCGGCGAAGTGTCGATCATCGGCTTCGTGCTGCTGATGGCGTCGATCGCGTTCGGCCAGACCGTGCACGATTCGCCCGCGCTCGCTGCGTGGTTCACGTTCAGCGGCACGCAGCTCACGTGGATCCTGATCGGCTATGGCTTCGTCGCATCGGTGCTGCCGGTGTGGCTGCTGCTCGCGCCGCGCGACTACCTGTCGACGTTCCTGAAGATCGGCACGATCCTGGGCCTCGCGATCGGCATCCTGGTCGTCGCGCCGGAACTGAAGATGCCCGCGCTGACGAAGTTCGTCGACGGCACGGGCCCGGTGTGGTCGGGCAACCTGTTCCCGTTCCTGTTCATCACGATCGCGTGCGGCGCGGTGTCGGGCTTCCACGCGCTGATTTCTTCGGGCACGACGCCGAAGCTGATCGACAACGAAACCAACGCGCGCTTCATCGGTTACGGCGCGATGCTGATGGAATCGTTCGTCGCGATCATGGCGCTGGTCGCCGCGTGCGTGATCGAGCCGGGCATCTACTTCGCGATGAACGCGCCGGCCGCTGTGCTCGGCTCGACGCCGGAAGCCGTCGCGAACACCGTCACGCAGTGGGGCTTCGTGCTGACGCCCGACATGCTCACGCAGACCGCGAAGGCCGTCGGCGAAACGACGATCATCGCGCGCGCGGGCGGTGCGCCGACGCTGGCTGTCGGCATGGCGCACATCCTGCACCAGGTGATCGGCGGCGAAGCGATGATGGCGTTCTGGTATCACTTCGCGATCCTGTTCGAGGCGCTGTTCATCCTGACGGCCGTCGACGCCGGCACGCGCGCGGGCCGCTTCATGCTGCAGGATCTGCTCGGCACGTTCCACCCGGCGCTCAAGCGCACCGAGTCGCTGCCCGCGAACCTGGTCGCCACCGGGCTGTGCGTGGCCGCGTGGGGCTACTTCCTGTACCAGGGCGTGGTCGATCCGCTCGGCGGCATCAACACGCTGTGGCCGCTGTTCGGCATCTCGAACCAGATGCTCGCCGCGATCGCGCTGGTGCTCGGCACCGTCGTGCTGTTCAAGATGAAGCGCGAGCGCTATGCATGGGTGACGATCGTGCCGACGGCATGGCTGCTGATCTGCACGCTGACGGCCGGTTGGCAGAAGATTTTCGACGCGAACCCGAAGGTCAGCTTCCTCGCGCACGCCGCGAAGCTGCAGGCCGCGGTGGACGAAGGCAAGGTGCTCGCGCCGGCCAAGTCGATCGCGCAGATGAAGCGGATCATCTTCAACGACTACATCGATGCGGCGCTGGCCGGGCTGTTCATCTTCGTCGTCATCTGCATCGCGGTGTACGGCGTGATCGCCGTGCTGCGCGCGCGCCGCGAGTCGAAGCCGACCGTGCGCGAGACGCCGTACGAAGCGATGCCGGCCGCGCAGGCGCTCGGCAGCGGACGTTAAGGGGAGGCCGCGATGTTCAGCGATCTCGGCAGCGACCTGCGCAGCGCGGGGCGTTACCTCGGGCAGGCGTTGCGGCTGATGGTCGGCCTGCCCGACTACGACACCTACGTCGCGCACATGCGCGAAACCCATCCGGACCGCGAGCCGATGACGTACGAGGAATTTTTCCGCGAGCGTCAGAATGCGCGGTACGGGTCGGGAGCAGGGAAGTGCTGCTGAACCGGGCCGGTGAAACGGTTCGGTGATTTACAAGGAAGCGCCGCGATGGATTTCGCGGCGCTTTTTCTTTGGCGGGGCAGACGGCACGCCTGTCGCGGGTATCGCTGCGTCGTTTGCCGGCGCGCAGCACGGCAACGTCCGGTGGCCGGTATCATAGAACTCATTTTTCCCGGTGGACTCGCAGGAGAACACGTCGTGCATGTCGGTGAGCGTTTCAACAGCATTTCCCATCTCGTCGGCGCGGTGCTGTCGGTGGCGGGCCTCGTGGCGCTCGTGACGATGGGCGCGCTCGAAGGCGACCCGTACAAGGTGGTGAGCTTCAGCGTGTACGGCGCGATGCTGATCCTGCTCTACGCGATCTCGACGCTGTACCACAGCGTACGCAACCCGCGCCTGAAAGCGATCCTGCAGAAATGCGACCATTCGGCGATCTACCTGCTGATTGCTGGCAGCTACACGCCGTTTACGCTGGTCACGTTGCGCGGTCCGTGGGGCTGGTCGCTGTTCGGTGTGAGCTGGGGGCTCGCCGTGCTGGGCATCGTGCAGGAACTGACGCTCGGGCGGCGCACGCGCATGCTGTCGATGATCCTGTACGTGCTGATGGGCTGGCTCGCGCTCGTCGCGGTCCGCCCGCTGATCCATGCGCTGCCGCCGGTGGGCACCGCGTGGCTCGTGGCCGGCGGCGTGATCTACAGCGCCGGGATTTACTTCTTCATCAACGACGAACGCATCCGTCACGGGCACGGTATCTGGCACCTTTTCGTGCTGGCCGGCAGCCTTTGCCAGTTCGTCAGTGTCGCGATGTATGTCGCGTAAGCGCAATGCGGCGTCGAGCCGGTGACGACGCGCCACGGGCGCGTCCGGGGAATGCGCTGTCGGCGCGCGGCGGTCATGGCCGCGGCCCGCTCGCCGGCGGCCGTCAGGCGCGGTCGGGCGCCGGCGTCGCGGCTTGCAGCGCGAGAAAGCCGACCCATCCCCAGTACACGCGATGATGCGCGATCAGCCCGTCGCGCAGATCCATCACCTCGACGAGATCGACCTGGTCGCCTTCCGGCGTTTCGCGCGGATATTCCCATGTGAGCTGGCGGCCGTTCGAGAAGAACAGCCCGGTCCGGTACCAGCGCCCTAGCCGGTTGCCCGGATTGCGCAGGCCGGCCGCGAAGAATTCGCCGATCGCGGCCTTGCCGTGCAGCACGCCGGAGCCGTGCGCGGGCAGCGTGACGACGACGAGCGGCGTTTCGAGCACCGCGTCGTCCGCGTACAGCGACATCAGTGCATCGAGATCGCGAGCGACGACGGCGGCGTGCCAGCCTGCATGGATGCGCCGGGCATCGGCGTCGGTGTGTGTCATGGCGGGTTCCCTGAAGTGTCGATAACGGAACCCACTGTATGAGCGCGACGCCGCGAGACGTTTCACGTCGGCCCGAAACGTGGATGCGGCCCTGGTTGAAGGCGGCCGCGCGTCAGACCTTATCCGGCCAGCGCGTCGAGATTCAGCACATAGGATTTGCCGATCCACACCGCGCAATCGCGATGGTCGCGCAGGTCGTCGCCGGTATTCGGATGCAGGAAGATATCGAGCGTGCCGTGGTTCAGCACGAGCCACGGCACGATGTCGTGGAATCGTGCGGCGTCGAATGCGATCTGGTACGACCAGGCCGGATGCGGGCCGACGAGGCGTTCGTGAAACCGGCCGAGTTCGATGACCGCGCCGAACCGTTCGTCGACGACCTGGCGAAACGCCCAGGCCGCGTCGCGGCTGGCCGCATCGAAATAGACGTGCGCGTGCCAACTGTCGATGGCGGTGGTGTCGAGGGCAGCCATGGAAGGATTCGATAAAAAAGGGGAATGCATGAAGCGCCGTGCGAAACGGCCGATGCGTGATTATCGCGCGTCCTTGCCGTATGCGTCGTGTCACGGTCCGGCAATCCGAAGCGGATGATTTGTCCTGTATCAGAAGAACCGTTTGATCCGACGAAACCGGGCTGGTGGTATCCGCATGCGCGATATCACGCCGGTAGCCTTGTCGGCACTTGCGCTAGCCGCAATCGCACAGGCAACACGTCATTTCGGAAATTGAAAAAGCGGTGCGAGCGTGCTTTGAGGCAACCGGAAAAATGCAATCAGGCAGTTGAATGAAATAAAGAAATTCCGTTTCGGCGGGATGGGGGAATGACGCAGATCGCATGCCGAATGCAAGGCTGAAAATATCAATTGCGAAATCGGCTATTCAAGCGGAATGCGGCGCGACATACGATGGTTTCAACGCATCGACGATCGCGATCGATGCGGGGACAACCATCTGGAGGCCACCATGCGATCCCTCGTTCCCGTTGCTGTTCTTTCCTGCGCACTCGTTGCGCTGCCCGCCGTCAGCTTTGCGCAGTCGGCCGGCTCCGACTGGCAGTCGAATGCCGCGCGGCTGAGCTGGTCGGCGGCGCGCGCCGAAACCGACGCGCAACTGATGCAGATGACTCGTGCCGGCTATCGCGCGACGACGGCCGGCAACCAGAACTATCCGCTCGCGATGCCGCGTGCGCTCGAACGTGTCCGCAATCCGGTGCCCGACCGGTCGCGCGAAGAGCGGGCCGCGATGGAAGCGCGCGCCGCGCGCGACGTGCAGGGCGGCCATCCGGTCAAGGCGTTCTTCGTGAAGACCGCGTACTACCTGAAAGGCGAGAACACGTTCTGATGCGGCAGACGAGCATGGCTTGCCAGCTTCGATCCGCCCACGTCGCGCGCGCGTCGGCACCGCGCCGGTTGCCGGATGTGCGAGCGACGCCGCGACGCAACGACGGGCACGTCGCGCGGCGCCGCGCGAAGGACAACCGCACTGCGGGGCGCGGCACGACCGCGTGTCGTGCCGCGTGGTCGGATTTCGCGTCGAGCGATGCTGCCGAGGGCGAGCGCGAATCATGAAGGCCACCCGGAAAAACCGTCGCCGCGTGCCGCTGACCCGCGAATGGCTGCTGCCGCTGCCGCCCGCGCATGCACGCGACATCTCGCTGAAATGCCACATGGCGCTCGTCGCGCTGCGCGGCGAGCATGGCAACGAGGCGCTGCTGATGCGGTTGCGCACGAGCGTCTATCTGGTGTTCCTGGCGATCGACGATGCGGTGTGCGGGGGCGCGGACATCGACCTGTGCGTCGACGCGGAGCGTGCGCTCGATGCGGGCGTGGCGCGCGCGGCGCAAAGCGGCGCATGGGCGCTGCGCGACGACGAATGCGCAGTGCTCGAGCGCGTGCTTGCGGCGCACGACACCTGCGTCGCGACGCTCACGCGGCATCGGCTCGCCGAGCTGTGGCGTCATGTCTGCGTGTTCGCGACGAGCGGCCAGCCGGCGCTCGTCGCGAGCGCGGCGGAGAAGATGCGTATGAACGCGGCCGCATCGCTGGTTGCGTAGTGCCGCGCGCCAGTTTTGCAGGGAGGATGGAGGAGACAGGGCCGGCCGCACCGGCGCGGCCGATGCAATCGCGCGACGTCGGCGATTGCGCGGTCGCCGCGACAACGTGGTGCGGGCGCAATCCAGCGGCCCAAAACAAAAGCGCCACGGAGCGAACTCCGTGGCGCTTCATTCATGCCCGCCGGCGCGGAGGCACGGCCGCCGCGCGGCGAAATGCGCTTAAGCTTAAGCCGCCGTTGCCGGCTTCGCCGGCTTCTGCAGCTTGCCCTTGCCGGCGCGCTGGATTTCCTCGAGCTTGATCTCGACGTGGCGCGAGAATACGTACTCGGCCGGGCGCTGCTTCGCGATCGAGATGTCCGGTGCGAACGGGCCGTCGGTCTTGATGCCCTTCGTGCTCACGCGCAGCGCTTTCAGCGGGTGCGCGATCGTGTCCATCACGGCCGTTGCCTCGAAGCCGCAGTGGACCATGCAGTCAGCGCACTTCTCGTAGTTGCCGACGCCGTAGTTGTCCCACTCGGTCGTTTCCATCAGTTCCTTGAAGGTCTTCACGTAACCTTCGCCGACCAGGTAGCACGGCTTCTGCCAGCCGAACACCGTACGCGCCGGGTTGCCCCACGGCGTGCACTTGTACGTCTGGTTGCCGGCCAGGAAGTCGAGGAACAGCGACGACTGGCTGAACGACCAGCGCTTGCCGCCTTCGCCGCGCTTCAGGATTTCGCGGAACAGGTTCTTCGTCTTGTCGCGGTTCAGGAAGTGCTGCTGATCCGGCGCGCGCTCGTACGCGTAGCCCGGCGACACCGTGATGCCGTCGACGCCGATTGGCCCCAGCGTGTCGAAGAACTTCGCCACGCGCTCGGGCACCGCATCGTTGAACAGCGTGCAGTTGATGTTCACGCGGAAGCCGCGGCGCTTCGCTTCCTTGATCGCCGCGACGGCCTTGTCGTACACGCCTTCCTGCGACACCGAGTGATCGTGCGCCTGCTGGTCGCCGTCGAGGTGGACCGACCAGACGAAATACGGGCTCGGCGCGTAGTCGTCCATCTTCTTTTCCATCAGCAGCGCGTTCGTGCACAGGTACACGAATTTCTTGCGCTTCATGATGCCCTTGACGATTTCCGGCATCTCCTTGTGGAGCAGCGGTTCGCCGCCGGCGATCGACACGACGGGCGCGCCGCACTCGTCGACGGCCTGCAGGCATTCCTCGACGGACAGGCGCTGGTTCAGGATCGGGTCCGGATAATCGATCTTGCCGCAGCCGTTGCACGCGAGGTTGCAGCGGAACAGCGGCTCGAGCATCAGCGCGAGCGGATAGCGTTTGTTGCCGGACAGGTGCTGGCGCACGATATACGCGCCGACACGGACTTGCTGGAGCAGCGGAATAGACAAGGGATGTCCTCCTTAAACTTCGCGGGCGACAGCTTGCGTGAGCTTCGCCGGCAGCTTGAATTCGACTTTTTCCTCACGGCCCGCCATCGTCGCGACATCGACGGGCCCCAGCGCGCGCAGCGCGCCGATTACATCCTCGACCATCTCTTCGGGCGCCGACGCGCCGGCGGTCAGGCCGACCGTCTGCACGCCCGCAAACCATTCGGCTTTCACTTCCGAGCCGTCGGCGACGAGATAGCTCGGCACACCGCTTTCGGTGCCGATCTCGCGCAGGCGGTTCGAGTTCGAGCTGTTCGTCGCGCCGACGACGAGCAGCACGTCAACCTGTTCGCTCAGCTCGCGCACGGCGGCCTGGCGATTCTGGGTGGCATAGCAGATGTCGCGCGTGTCCGGGCCGACCAGGTCGGTGAACCGGCGCTGCAGCGCTTCGATGATGCCGCGCGTATCGTCGACCGACAGCGTGGTCTGCGTGATGTACGCGACCGGCGTATCGACGGGCAGCGTCAGCGTCGCGACTTCGGCTTCGCTCTGCACGAGGATCACCTCGGCCGGAATCTGGCCGATCGTACCCTCGACTTCCGGGTGGCCCGCGTGGCCGATCAGGATCAGCCGGCGGCCCGCCGCGACATACTGGCGGCCCTGCACGTGCACCTTCGTGACGAGCGGGCAGGTCGCGTCGAGCACGTCGAGCCCGCGCGTTTCCGCGTCGCGCTCGACCGTCTGGGCGACACCGTGCGCGCTGAAGATCGCGACAGCGCCGTGCGGCACCTCGTCGAGTTCCTCAACGAATCGTGCCCCTTTATTACGCAGGTTTTCGACGACATGCCGGTTATGAACGATCTCATGACGCACATAGACCGGCGCGCCGTGCTGTTGCAGCGCGCGATCGACGATCTCGATCGCACGGACAACCCCCGCACAAAAGCCGCGGGGCTGGGCAAGGATGACTCGCATAAGTGAGCGAACTCCGACGACAGACGCCGGGGTTCGAAGAGCTGGCACCAACTCGATCGCCCCGGCTTGAAGTTATGAAGGCAGGAACGAACCGGCCAGACCAGGCCCCGGAACCCCGAATTAATCGCGCATTTTAACCCTATCGGGCAGTCCTTGCTCTGGTGCCGTATCTTCCGTGTTGCAATTGCGTGAGAGCCGCGTCGGCGCTGGCGCGCGCGGAACCCAGTAAACTACGCGGTTTCGCGGGCGGCCGCTCCGGCTGCCCGGCGTCGCGCTCATTTCAAGGCCATTCGATGACCGTCGATTCTTACGCGTATTGCCCGGCCGCCCGAGCGGTTTCGGGCGTTTTGTTCCTGACCCCCATTCAAAACGCCGGCGTCCGGCCGGAGGCGCGCCGATGATGCTGGTGATCGCTTTCCTGGTGTCCGGCCTGTCGCTGATGATCTGGATCGTGCTGCTCGTCGCGCGCGGCGGCTTCTGGCGCGCGGTGCCGGCGCGACCGCTGGCGCCCGACGCGCGCGGTGCGGCGGCCGACGCGGGCTGGCCGGCCGTCGTCGCGGTCGTGCCGGCGCGCAACGAGGCCGACGTGATCGCCCGCGCGGCGACTTCGCTGCTCGAGCAGGATTATCCGGGCGACTTTCATCTGATCATCGTCGACGACCACAGCGACGACGGCACCGCCGACGCGGCCCGTGCGGCGGCGCTCGCGATCAACCGCGCCGACCGGCTGACGGTGCTGGCCGCGAAGCCGCTGCCGGCCGGCTGGTCGGGCAAGGTGTGGGCGCAGTCGCAGGGGATCGCCGCGGTGCAGACGCTCGGCCTGCCGGCCGACTACCTGCTGCTGACGGATGCCGATATCGGCCACCCGCCCGATGCCGTCGCGCAGCTCGTCACGCGCGCGCAGGCCGAGCACCGCGATCTCGTGTCGCTGATGGTGCGGCTGCGCTGCGATTCGTTCTGGGAAAAGGCGCTGATCCCGGCGTTCGTGTTCTTCTTCGCGAAGCTCTACCCGTTCTCGTGGATCAACAACCCGCGCAACAAGACGGCCGGCGCCGCGGGCGGCTGCATGCTCGTGAAGCGCACCGCACTCGAGGAAGCGGGCGGCATCGAGTCGATCCGCGGTGCGCTGATCGACGACTGCAGCCTCGCCGCGCAGATCAAGCATCGCGGCAGCGGCCGCCATCCGATCCGGCTCGACCTGGCCGACCGCAGCGTGTCGCTGCGCCCGTACGACAGCTGGCGCGACATCTGGAACATGATCGCGCGCACCGCGTTCACGCAGCTGCACTATTCGCCGCTGCTGCTGGCCGGCACGCTGCTCGGGATGGCGGTCATCTACCTTGTGCCGCCCGTCGCGGCGCTCGCGTACGGCGCGCGCGCGTGGCCGGCGTGGCTCGCGTGGGCGTCGATGTGCGCCGCGTATGCGCCGATGCTGCGCTACTACCGGCGCTCGCCGCTGTGGGCGCCCGCGCTGCCGCTCGTCGCGCTGTTCTACGTCGGCGCGACGTTCGCGTCCGCGTGGCGCTACTGGCGCGGCAAGGGCGGCCAGTGGAAGGCGCGCGTGCAGGCGCCGGTGGAGCGCTGAGCGTTTCGCGCGCCGTTGGCGCGCGTCCCGGGACGCTGCCGTTCCGGCAGCCGGAAAGCAAACAGCCCGATCGGTGGAAACCGGTCGGGCTGTGTCGTTTTCGGCGGTGCTGGCTGCCGGTGCTTACCGCTGGGTCAGCATCATGTACATCTGGATCACCACGTCGGGCGAGAACGTGAACGGCACCCAGCCGAAGCCGGTGTGGCGGGCGACCAGCAGGCGGTCGCCGTTCGACTGCTTCTGCACGGCCATCATCGGGTTCTTCGTCGACACGAAACGCCAGCCAGGCGGGATGCCCTGCGGCGGTTCCGGCTGCATCGACGCGCGCGCATGCGCCAGTTCCTCGATCAGCTGGCCGAGCTGGTCCGGATTCAGCGTGATCGATTCGCCGTTGATGGTCAGCGCGATCTCGTTCTGCGACGGCCGCGCCACGTGCAGCGTCGCCTTGTCGGCCGGGGCGGCGGCGGCTTCGGTTTCGGCTTCGGCTTCGGCTTCGGTCGCGGCTTCGGCTTGCGCCGGCGCGACGATCGCGGTTCCGGCGTCGGCTGTCGTATCGGCCGCAGCCGGCGCGGATGCGTTCACAGCCGGTTCCGCCGCCGGCGTGTCCGCCGGTGCCGGTTCGACGGTTTCGGCGGCAACGGCCGGAGCGGCAACCGCGTTCGTCGCGGCTTCGTTGACGACGGCCTCGACCAGCGCTTCGGCGTCGGCGACGGCCTTCGCGTGGTGCTGTGCGGCGGCTTCGGCCTGCGCGATCGCTTCGGTATGGCGCTGCGTGAGGGCTTCGGCCTGCGCGGTGGCGTCGGCGTGGCGTTGCGCGGCGGCTTCGGCCTGCGCGATCGCTTCGGCGTGGCGCTGCGTGACGGCTTCGGCCTCGGCGGTCGCATCGGCATGACGCTGCGCGGCGGCCTGCGTTTCGGCAATCGCTTCCGCGTGACGCTGCGCGAGCGCTTCGGCCTCGGCGATCGCGGCTGTATGGCGCTGCGTGGCTGCTTCGGCTTCGGCGGTCGCTTGCGCGTGACGCTTCGCGGCGGCCTCGGCTTCGGCGGCCGCTGCCGCATGGCGCTGCGCGGCCGCATCGGCTTCGGTCGCGGCGGCGTCATGGCGTTGCGCGGCGGCCTCGGCTTCGGCGATCGCGGCTGCGTGTCGTTGCGATGCGGCTTCGGCATCCGCATGACGTTGCGCGAGCGCTTCGGTCCGTGCGGTGGCTTCCGTATGGCGCAGCACGGCGGCCTCGGCTTGCGCGGCGGCATCCGTATGACGGTGGGCGGCGGCTTCGGCGGCGGCGGTGGCTTCCGCGTGGCGCTGCTGCGCGGCTTCGGCCTCGGCGGCTGCCGCCGTGTGGCGCTGCGCTGCGGCCTGCGCTTCGGCTTCCGCGGCGGCGTGACGTTGCGCCGCGGCCTGGGCTTCCGCTGCTGCGGCGCGCGCGAAGGCTTCCGCGCTGCGGGCCGCCTGCTGCGCGGCGTGGTGATCGTGGAGGAGCTGATCGACGCCCGCGTTGAGCGAATCGATCTGATCGTTCAGGTTCATGCGTGTCTTCTCTGCGTAAGACCCGCGATTTTAACCGCTGCGCCGGTGCCGGTCCGCGCGCGACGTGTAACAAAGTGCGCAAGGCGGCGCGCCGCGCGCCGCTTTGTGTTATTTCAGGTACCCCGCCGAGCCGAACCAGTCGAGCGCATCGCGCAGCCCTTCGCGGTACGGGCGCGCACGGTAGCCGAGCTCGCGCTCGGCCTTCGCGGACGTGAAATACATCTTGTTCTTCGACATCCGCAGCCCGTCCACGGTGACGAACGGCTCTTTCTTCGTGAACTTCGCGACCGCTTCGGCACCGACCGCGAGCGGGTACAGCGGCCAGCGCGGCAGCGCGATCGTCGGCGCCTTGCGGCCCGTCATCTGCGCGATGTCGGCCAGCATCTGCTGCAGCGGCAGGTTCTCGCCGCCGAGGATGTAGCGCTCGCCGATCCGGCCGCGCTCGAGCGCGAGGAAGTGACCGTGCGCGACGTCGTCGACGTGCACGAGGTTCAGCCCCGTGTCGACGAACGCGGGGATCTTGCCGAGCGCGGCTTCGACGATGATGCGGCCGGTCGGCGTCGGCTTCACGTCGCGCGGGCCGATCGGCGTCGACGGGTTGACGATCACGGCCGGCAGCCCTTCGTCGGCGATCATCCGCTCGACCGCGCGTTCCGCGAGCACCTTGCTGCGCTTGTAGACGCCGATCGCCTGCTCGGGCGTGAGCGGCCGGTTTTCGTCGGACGGGTCGCCCGCGCTCGTGACCTTCAGCGTCGCGACGCTGCTCGTGTAGACGATCCGCTCGACGCCTTCGGCGCGTGCCGCGCGCATTGTCGCGACCGCGCCTTCGAGGTTCGCGCGCTCGATCTCGTCGGGATCGGGCGCCCACAGCCGGTAGTCGGCCGCCACGTGCAGCAGGTAGCGCACGCCGCGCAGCGCGGCGCGCATCGACGCCTCGTCGCGCATGTCGCCGGTGACGATCTCGGCGTCGAGATCCGCGACGTTCGTGAGCGGGCTGGTCGGGCGCACGAGCACGCGCACCGCATAGCCTTTCTGCTGCGCGATGCGCGCGACGGCCGAGCCGACGAAACCGGACGCGCCGGTGACGAGAACGAGATCGCGGGAGGTATCAGTCATGCGTTTCCTTCAGGGCCGCGCGCGAGCGGCGCGGCGGTTGAGCGTCGGCGAGATTGTACGTGGTCGGCGCGCGCGGCGACGCAACGCCGGCGCCGGGCGGGCCGTGCTTCCCTGGCGGCGTGCGGCCGGTCCGCCGCACGCGTGTGCGAAGCGGCCGACCCGACTACAATGCCGGGCTTGAATGCAACGGGAGGGCGACGCGATGAGCCGCAATGAACTGGACGAACGGATCGAGACCTACTACGTGCGGGTGCGCGGCGTCGTGCAGGGCGTCGGCTTCCGTCATGCGACGGTGCGCGAGGCGCATGCGCTGAAGCTGCGCGGCTGGGTCGCGAATCTCGAGGACGGCAGCGTCGAGGCGATGATCCAGGGCCCCGGCGCGCAGATCGACCGGATGCTCGCGTGGCTGCGCCACGGGCCGCCGGCCGCGCGCGTGACCGAGGTGACGTTCGAGGAACGCCGGACCGAAAGGCGCTTCGAGCGTTTCCAGCAGCAGTAACAGGCGCACGACAACCATGACGGGGTATCCGGAAGCCGGGCGCGGCCTCATGCTGTCGGTGACGGCATCGACGCTGTTCGCGCTGATGTCGGTTTACGCGAAGCTGCTCGCGCCGCTCACCGGGCTCGACATCTTCGCGTGGCGCGTACTGTGGACCGCGCCGGGCGCGCTCGCGCTGATCGCGTTGCGCGACCGCTGGCCCGCGCTCGTCGACCTCGCGCGGCGCAGCGTGCGCGACTGGCGTCTGCTGATTGCGCTGCCCGCGAGCGCGGCGCTGCTCGGCCTGCAGTTGTGGCTGTTCCTGTGGGCGCCGCTGCACGGCCGCATGCTCGAGGTGTCGCTCGGCTATTTCTTGCTGCCGCTGACGATGGTGCTCGTCGGCCGCTTCTACTATCACGAACGCCTCGACCCGCTGCAATGGGCGGCGGTCGCGTGCGCCGCGCTCGGCGTCGTGCACGAAGTATGGGCGACGCGCGCGTTCGCGTGGCCGACGCTCGTCGTCGCGCTCGGCTATCCGCCGTATTTCGTGCTGCGCCGCCGGATCAACGCGGATTCGCTGGCCGCGTTCGCGATCGAGATCGTGCTGCTGTGCCCGGTCGCGTTCGCGATGGTCGCGGCAAGCACGACGCGCGTCGCGAGCAATCCGGTGCTGTGGGCCGCGCTGTTGCCGGGGCTCGGCGTGCTCAGCACGCTCGCGCTCGCGAGCTACCTGAAGGCGAGCCGGATGCTGCCGATGGCGCTGTTCGGGATACTCGGCTACGTCGAGCCCGTGCTGCTCGTCGCGGTGTCGCTGCTGCTGCTCGGCGAGACGCTGAGCGTCGCGAAGCTCGCGACATACGGGCACATCTGGGTCGCCGTCGCGCTGACCGCGTGGCACAGCGCAATGCTGATGCGGCGCTTGCCCGCACGCGGATAAGTTTCGATCTCGATTGCGGTGCGGCGGCCGCGCGGATCGCGCCACGCATCGTGTGTCGCTGGTCGATCGAACAGCGGTCGAACCGTGATCGAACACATCGATACTGACCGCAAACTGGCGACGCGCTGGCGTGATTCTGGCGGCGCTGCCCGCTTCATGTCGCCGGTCTCACGCTTGTAATCGAACAGAAGATTCGGTTGCATTTTGTTACTTAGGGTCTCCCCGGATCGGCCATTAGACTGGCCTGACCGACTTCCCTTCGTATGCAGCTTTCCAATGAACGGTCATCTCCGTGCCTGGCCGGCCGGGTTGGCGCGATGCGGGCATACGCGCATCGCCGCTGATCGCGCTCGCCTTCTCATTCCCGATCCATTCCCCGGCGCCTGTCGCGCCGCCGTTGCGCAGGTGCGCTCATGTCGTTGAGCATGCCGTCTTCCGCCGCGGTTCAGCCGTCGCGCAGCGGCCGCCTGATCGAAGTCGATTTCTTCCGCGGGCTCGTGCTGTTGATGATCGTCGTCGATCACATCGGCGCGAGCGTGCTGTCGCGCGTGACGCTGCACGCGTTCGCGCTGTGCGACGCGGCCGAGGTGTTCGTCTTTCTCGGCGGCTTCGCGACCGCGAGCGCGTACGGCGCGATCGCCGAACGGCACGGCGCGCGTGCCGCACAGCGCCGGTTCGTGCGCCGCGCGATGCAGATCTACCGCGCGTTTCTCGCGACGTCGACGCTGATGCTCGTCGTGTCGGCCGTGCTCGATCACTACGGGATCGATGCGCCGAACCTCGCGCTCGACGACGTCAGCGTGATGCTTGCTTCGCCGCTCACGGGCCTCGCCGAATTGCTGACGTTCCAGCGCCAGCCGTATCTCGCGTCGGTACTGCCGATGTACGTGCTGTTCGCGCTCGCGTCGCCGGTGCTCGTGCCGTTCGCGCGCCGCCATCCGTGGCTGCTGGTCGCGCTCGGCGTCGCGTCGTGGCTGGCGGCGGGCTGGCTCGGCCCCGAACTGCTGGATACCGACGGCTTCCGCTGGAGCTTCAACCCGTTTGCATGGCAACTGATGTTCGTCGCCGGCGTGCTCGCGCGCTGCCAGCCGTTCTACCGGCGCATCGCGCTCGGGCGGTGGGGTGCCGCGGCGACCGGCGTCGCGTGCGCGGTCGTGCTCGGCTGTGCGAGCTACAAGCTGTTCTCCGGGCTGCCGCTGCCCGAAGGCGTGCTCAAGCGCGATCTCGCGCTGCCGCGCGTCGTGAGCTTCGCGGCCGTCGCGTGGCTGATGGCCGATTGCGTGCGCTACGGCTGGATCGCGCGGATCGCGCAGGGCGTGCAACCCGTCGTCGCGATCGGCCAGCGCGGGCTGATCTGCTTCGTCGCGGGCGCGGCGATTTCGCTCGTCATCGATTCGCTGCTGCACCCGGTCGCGCACGGCGCCGATCTGCGGCACGTCGGCGTGGGCCTCGTGGCCGACGCATGCGCGCTCGGGCTGATGATGGCCGTGGCCGGTTCGGGAACGTGGATCGCGCGGTGGCGTAGTGCGGCCGCATGAGCGGCGCGGGAAGAGGCGCGTGCGGCACGCAACGTGCCGCACGGCGTCAGTGAGGTGAGCCGATACGGGAGCGGGGAACGGCGGTTGCGTCGTCGGATTCGGCGTCGTCGCGGTCGTCCGGCGCCGGGTCGTCGTGCTCCGCGAGTACCGCGTCGGCTTCGGCTGCGGCGCGGGCGGCGCGAATCGCGGTGCAGCGCTGAGCGTGCCGGATGTCCGACAGTATCCTCAGCAGCCGCGTGGTCTTGCTTTTCATGATCTTCTCCCGCCAGTGCGCATCGCGACGGATCGGATGCGTTTCCACCAGTGTAGGACGCGATCGCGCAACCGGCAGGGGAATGTGGCGTGCATGCCGCACGCCAAGGGATAGTACTTACTGGGCCGCGGTGACGGCCTGCGCCTGCAGCGCCTCCTCGCGGCGCTCTTCCGCACAGCGCTGATGCTGGCGCGACAGGCGGTTCATCAGCGGCAGCAGCAGCAGCGCGAGCAGCATGCCGATCGCGGCGAGCCAGCCGAGCTTCTCGAACAGCGACAGGTAGAGCGGCAGCGATTCGGTGGCCGGCAGCTCGTGCGACGGCATCTGCGCGAAGTTCGCGACGACGCTGCCGAGATACTGCGACACGCCCGTCGCGACGAAATACGCACCCATCATGAAGCCGCTCATGCGCGCCGGCACGTAGCGGGCGATCATCGCGAGGCCGAGGCCGCTCACCAGCAGTTCGCCGAGCGAGTAGAGGCCGTAGCCCCACACCATGAACCACGACGACACGCGGCCGTCGACCGCGTAGCGGCCGCTGATCGTGAACACCAGGTAGCCCGCGGCGACCGCGCCGAAGCCGAGCGCGTACTTCGCGGCGACCGGCAGGTCGCGGCCGCCCTTCGCGACGGCGTTGTAGACCCACACGAGCACCGGGCTCAGCAGCATGATCCAGATCGGGTTCAGCGCCTGGAACTGCGCGGCGCTCCACGTGAACAGCGTCGTGCCGAACAGGATGAAGCGCGGATCGACGTTGCGCAGCGCGAACAGCGTCAGCGACGTCGACATCTGCACGTAGAAGATGAAGAACAGGATCACCTGGCCGATCAGCACGAGCGCCGCGATCAGGCCCGCGCGTTCCGAGCGCTCCGACTTCGCGATCATGTACGCGAAGATCGCGAGGATCGCGAACGCTGCCGTCCACACGCTGGCGACCGCGAGCTGCTTGTGCTGCAGCACGTACAGCGTGATCAGCGCGAGCGCGACGCCGCCTGCCGCGACCGCGCCGAGGCGCTTCCAGCGGATCGGCTGTTCGTCCGGCTGCGAGCCGACATGCGCGAGCGTGCGGTGCATCAGCATGAAGTTGAGGATCGCGAGCAGCATGCCGCCGCAGCAGACCGCGAACGCGGCGTGCCAGCCCCAGTGATCCTTGATCCACGGCGTCGCGAGCATCGACACCGTCGAGCCGATGTTGACCGCCATGTAGTAGATCGTGAACGCGCTGTCGATGCGCGCATCGTCGCCTTCATAGATGCGGCGCACGAGGTTCGCCGCGTTGGCCTTGAACAGGCCGTTGCCGACGACGATCACGCCGAGCGACGCGTACATGTACGTCAGGTGATCGTTCGGTACCGCGAGCATCAGGTAGCCGGCGCACAGCACGGCCGCGCCGATGATCATCGTGCGGCGGGCGCCGAGCACCTTGTCGCCGATCCAGCCGCCGATCGACGGTGCCGCATAGACGAGCGCGGTGAACGCACCCCAGGTCAGGTTCGCATGGCTGTCGGTGAAACCGAGCCGGTCGACCATGAAGAGGACCAGGAGCGCGGCCATGCCGTAGTAGCCGAAGCGCTCCCACATTTCGATGAGGAAGACCGTCGTGAACGATCGGGTTTGTGAAACAGGTGAATGCATCATCAATCTCGGTTGAAACGGACGGCACGGATCACGCGTCGTCTTGGGTCTAACTGGCGCCTGTGCACAATGGGCCGGGTAGGCTTGGCATCGGCGATGGAACAGTCGGGCGGTTAGCCCGGGCCGGGAGCGAACACCGCCCGATGAGGCGGGGAACGGCCCCGACCGGCGCGCGGATGGTAACGTTCGCCGGTCCGGTGCGTCCGGTATGCGCCACTAAGGGAAACTCCCGATATGGCAGCAACTTTCAGGAAGATTCGTCTCATCATCTATTTGTAAACTTCTGGGCGGGCCCTCCGAAGATTCCCGGAGAGCCGCTTGCAGCTTGCCTGTGAAGCCGGCGAGTCTGGCAAGATAGCGCGTCGTTTCGCTCGCTTCGTGCCCTGTTTAGTGCGCCGGGCTCAACACCGAAGGCGTGTGCGAACCTGAAGACTAAGCTATATCGATCTAACTTAGTTATTTTCCATCAAACATTTTTTGACGATCACTTTTCGGCCTGCTATGGTTCCCCCCACTGAAAACTCGCGGTCAGCAGACGCTGCCGCCGTACTGGGCAGCAAGATTCGCGCGTTGCGCCAACGACTCAAGCGCACGCTCGACGACACCGCTACCGCCGCGGGGATTTCGAAGCCGTTTCTGTCTCAAGTCGAGCGCGGGCTCGCGTCGCCGTCACTGACGTCGCTGGCCGGTATCGCGCACGCGCTCGGTGTGACGGTGCAGTACTTCGTGGATACGCCGAGCGAGGAACGCTCGGTCTGCCGAGGCGAGCAGTTGCGCTTCTTCGGGTTTGCCGATTCGGCGAACCTGTTCGCGCGGCTGACGAACGTATCCGAAGGGCGACAGCTCGAGGCGATCCTCGTGAGGTTGCCGCCGGGGCAGAAGCGGTCGGAAGTGACGACACATGCAGGAGAAGAGTTCCTGTATGTGATTGAAGGGGAAGTGTCTCTGACGCTGGAAGGCAAGACGTTCGTCCTGCAGGCCGGCGACAGTTCGCACTATCAGTCGACGGTCCCGCACAGCTGGGTCAACACCGCGAAGATCGAGTCGGTGGTGGTCTGGGTCGGTACGCCGAGGCTGTTCTAACGCACAGGTATTCCTTCGTTTCCAAGACGGGATGCCTGTCGAAAGAAACGTAAGGAATACTAAGATGAAATACGGGAATCACGGGCCTCCTCGATCGCTGCACCCGTCAGCGTCTCACGCGTAATCCGCGGCATTCGCCGCGCGACGCTCACCGAACCCACTTTCTCAAGACTGCCACGATGAAATCCTTGCATGCCATGTCGGCCGTGCTGGCCGCGCTCGCCCTGACGACGCCCGTCGCCCACGCCGTTACCGTTCCGTCGAACGTCGCGCTCGCTCCTCAGCAGGACCTGACGCGACAGGTGCCTGCCGAGGTCGAGTCGCTCGACCCCGCGCACATCGAATCGTGGACCGGCAACACGATCGGCCTCGACCTGTTCGAAGGGCTCGCCCGCATCGATGCGGCCGGCCAGGTCGTGCCGGGCGTCGCGCTGTCGTGGGAGCGCAAGACGCCGCAGACGTGGATCTTCAAGCTTCGCCACGACGCGAAGTGGAGCAACGGCCAACCGGTGACGGCCGCCGATTTCGTCTATGCGTGGCAGCGCCTCGTCGATCCGAAGACGGGCTCGAAATACACGATCCTCGTCGAGTTCGTGAAGAACTCGAAGGACATCATCGCCGGCAAGGCTGCGCCGTCGACGCTCGGCGTGCGCGCCGTCGACCCGTACACGCTCGAGGTGACGACCGACGTGCCCGTCGCGTTCTTCCCGGAGCTGACCGCGATGGTGCCGCTCGCGCCGGTGAACAAGGACACGGTGACGAAGCTCGGCGACGCGTGGACGCGCCCGGGCAACATCGTCAGCAACGGCCCGTTCCAGCTGGTCGACTGGCAGCCGAACAACCGCATCGTGATCTCGAAGGACGCGAAATACTGGAACGCGCCGAAGGTCGTGATCAACAAGGTCACGTACCTGCCGATCGAAAGCGACGAGACCGCGATGCGCATGTACCAGGCCGGCCAGATCGACTACAGCTACTCGATTCCGTCGGGGATCTTCCAGCAGGTCAGCAAGCAGTTCGGCGGCGAACTGCGCCAGGGCCTGCAACTCGCGACGTACTACTACTACCTGAACAACAGCGATCCGGCGCTGAAGGACAAGCGCGTGCGCCAGGCGCTGTCGATGGTGCTCGATCGCGAGGTGCTGACCTCGAAGCTCACGCAGGCCGGCGAGAAGCCGATGTACGGGCTGATGCCGAACGGCACGAAGGGCGTGCAGCCGTTCATGCCGGACTGGGCGTCGTGGCCGATGGCCAAGCGCGTCGAGACGGCGAAGAACCTGCTGAAGCAGGCCGGCTACTCGGATGCGAAGCCGCTGTCGTTCACGCTGACCTACAACACCAACGACCTGCACAAGAAGGTCGCGCTGTTCGCCGCGTCGGAATGGCGCACGAAGCTCGGCATCAACACCAAGCTCGAGAACGTCGAGTTCAAGGTGCTGATGAAGGAGCGGCATGACGGCAAGGTGCAGATCGCGCGCGACGGCTGGTTCGCCGACTACAACGACGCGATGACGTTCTTCGACCTGCTGCGTTGCGGCAGCGCGCAGAACACCGTCGGCTACTGCAACAAGCAGGCCGACGCACTCGTCGACGAAGGCAACCAGAAGCTCGACGACAAGGCGCGTGCCGCGCTGCTCACGCAGGCACACGACCTCGCGCTGAACGACACGCCGATGGTGCCGCTGTTCCAGTACTCGGCCGACCGTCTCGTGAAGCCCTATGTGGGCGGCTACTCGCTGAAGAACGTGATCGACATGCGTGCTTCGCAGGACATGTACCTGATCAAGCACTGAGCGGAGCGATCATGCTGGCCTACGCACTGAGACGCACGTTGTGGGCGGTGCCGACGATTCTCGCGGTCGTCACCGTCTGCTACCTGCTGCTGCACTTCACGCCCGGCGGCCCGTTCGATACGGAGAAGCAGCTTTCCGCGGCAACGCTCGCGAACCTGAACGCGAAGTACCACCTCGACCAGCCGCTGTGGAAGCAGTACCTGCTGTATCTCGACGCGCTGCTGCACGGCGATCTCGGTCCGTCGTTTCGCTATGTCGACTGGTCCGTGAACGATCTCGTGCGCAAGGCGCTGCCGGTGAGTCTCGGCGTAGGCGGCGTGTCGATCCCGATCTCGATCGGGCTCGGCGTGCTGCTCGGCACAGTCGCGGCCGTGCGCCGCGACAGCTTCGTCGACCGCATCGTGATGCTGATCGGCAACATCGGCAACGTCGTGCCGCCGTTCGTGCTCGGCCCGGTGCTCGTGTGGATCTTCGCGATCCTGCTGAAAACCTCGGCCGGCAACGGCTGGCTGCCGGCGGGCGGCTGGGGTGACGGCGGCTGGCAGTACCGGCTGCTGCCGATCGTGCTGCTGACCTTCATCAACATGTCGCTGCTCGCGCGGGTGATGCGCGGCTCGATGATCGAGACGCTGTCGAGCAACTACATCCGCACCGCGCGCGCGAAAGGCCTGCCGGGCTCGACGATCGTGCTGCGCCACGCGCTGAAGCCTGCGCTGATGCCGGTCGTTTCGCTGTTCGGCACGGTCTGCATCTCGTCGATCACCGCAGCCGTCGTCACCGAATCGGTGTTCGCGCTGCCTGGGCTCGGGCAGCTCGTCGTGAACGGCGCGATCAACCGCGACTACACGCTGGTGCTCGGCCTCGTCGTGCTGACGACCGTCTGCGCGGTGCTGTTCAACCTGCTGGTCGACCTCGCGTACGCGTGGCTCGATCCGCGCATCCGTTATTGAGCGAGGCACTGCGATGACTCCGACTACTCCCGTCGTCGGCCTGCCCGTGCAGACCGACTCGCCGCCGCGTTCGCGCTCGCCGCTCGCGCTTGCGATGGCGCGTTTCCTTCACAACCGCGCGGCCGTGTTCAGCCTCGTGCTGCTCGCACTGATCACGATCACGTGCTTCGTCGGCCCGTGGGTGCTCGCGGCCGATCCCGCCGCAAGCGACTGGGGCTCGATCAGTCTCCCGCCGACGTGGACGAACCAGCACTGGTTCGGCACCGACGAGCTCGGCCGCGACCTGCTCGTGCGCACGCTGATCGGCGGCCGCGTGTCGATCGAGGTCGGCCTGCTCGGCACGCTCGTGTCGGGCCTGTTCGGCGTCGCGTGGGGCGCGACCGCGGGCTTCGCGGGCGGCCGCGTCGACTCCGTGATGATGCGCATCGTCGACATGATGTACGCGATCCCGTACCTGCTGATCGCGATCCTGATGATGACCCTGTTCGGCCGCTCGTTCATGCTGGTCGTGCTGACCATCAGCGCGTTCTCGTGGATCGACATGGCGCGTGTCGTACGCGGCCAGACGCTGTCGCTGCGAAGCCGCGAGTTCGTCGATGCGGCGCGCGCGATTGGCGTGACGCCGGCGTCGATCGTGCTGCGCCACGTCGTGCCGAACCTGCTTGGCGTCGTCGTTGTGTATGCAACTGTTTCGGTGCCGAACATCGTGCTGACCGAATCGGTGCTGTCGTTCCTCGGCCTCGGCGTGCAGGAACCGATGACGAGCTGGGGCGTGCTGATTCAGGACGGCGCGCAGAAACTGGAATCGATGCCGTGGCTGCTGCTGGCCCCGGCCGTCATGCTGTGCGTGACGCTCTACTGCGTGAACTTCGTTGGCGACGGCCTGCGTGACGCGCTCGACCCGAAGGATCGCTGAGATGGGTGCACTACTCGAAGTCGACAACCTCGGCGTGCGCTTCACGCGCAAGGACGCGCCGCCGATCGACGCCGTGAGCGGCGTGTCGTTCTCGCTCGAAGCCGGCAAGACGCTCGGCATCGTCGGCGAATCGGGCTCCGGCAAGAGCCAGACCGTGATGGCGCTGCTCGGCCTGCTGGCCGGCAACGGCACGACGACCGGCACCGCGCGCTACCGCGGCGACAACCTGCTCGAGATGGATACGCGCGCGCTGAACGCGGTGCGCGGCGACCGGATCGCGATGATCTTCCAGGATCCGATGACGTCGCTCAATCCGTTCCTGACGATCGAGCGGCAGATGACCGAGACGCTGCAGCTGCATCGCAAGCTGTCGCGCAAGGAAGCGACCAAGCGCGCGATCGAGGCGCTCGAATCGGTGCGCATTCCCGACGCGGCGCGCCGCATCCGCATGTATCCGCACGAGTTCTCGGGCGGCATGCGCCAGCGCGTGATGATCGCGATGGCGCTGCTGTCCGAGCCGGAAATCCTGATCGCCGACGAGCCGACCACCGCGCTCGACGTGACCGTGCAGGCGCAGATCATCGACCTGCTGCGCGAGTTGAACCGCGAGCGCGGCACCGCGATCGTGCTGATCACGCACGACATGGGCGTGGTCGCCGGCCTCGCGGACGACGTGATGGTCATGTATGCGGGCCGCACCGTCGAATACGCGCCGGCCGATTCGATCTTCGCGGCGCCGTCGCATCCTTACACGATCGGCCTGCTCAACGCGCTGCCGCGCCTGACCGACGCGGACGACGCGCCGCTCGTCGCGATTCCCGGCAACCCGCCGATGCCCGGCACCGCGCCGGCCGGCTGCGCGTTCGCAAAGCGCTGCACGTATGCGGAAGAACGCTGCGGCGTCGCGCGCCCCGCGCTCGAAACTTATGGCGCCGTGGGCGCGGTGCGCGCATGCCACCGCCCGGTGGCCGATCTGGCGGGAGGTCTGCGATGAGCGTCAATGAAAGCCGCAATGCCGGCGCGACGGACGACACGCTGCTGTCCGTCGACGATCTGAAGGTGCATTTCCGCGTGCCGCTCGGCGGCTATCCGTGGTCGCCGAAGGGCACGCTGCGCGCGGTCGACGGTGTGTCGTTCGACGTGAAGCGCGGCGAGACGGTCGGGCTCGTCGGCGAATCGGGCTGCGGGAAGTCGACGCTCGCGCGCGCGCTGATCGGCCTCGTGCCGATGACGGCCGGCACCGTGAAATGGCGCGGCGAAGCCGTCGCGCCCGATCACCTGCGCGGTAACGCGATGCGGCGCGAAGTGCAGATGATCTTCCAGGATCCGCTCGCATCGCTCGATCCGCGCATGACGATCGAGCAGGTCGTCGCCGAGCCGCTCGTCACGCACCAGGCCGGCCTCGGCCGCACCGAAGTGCGCCGTCGCGTGGTCTCGATGCTCGAACGCGTCGGCCTGAACGCGCATCACCTGCTGCGTTATCCGCACGAATTCTCCGGCGGGCAGTGCCAGCGGGTCGGCATCGCACGCGCGCTGATCGGCGAGCCGAAGCTCGTGATCTGCGACGAACCTGTCTCGGCGCTCGACGTGTCGATCCAGGCGCAGATCGTAAACCTCCTGCGTGACCTGCAGCGCGAACTGTCGTTGTCCTATCTGTTCGTTGCACACGATCTCGCCGTGGTGAAGGCGATCAGCCAGCGTGTGCTCGTGATGTATCTCGGCCGCGTGATGGAGTTCGGCACGCGGCATGACGTGTACGGCGTGCCGCAGCACCCGTACACGAAGGCGCTGCTCGATGCGGCGCCGACGCCGGAGCCGGCGCGCGAGCGTGCTCGCCGTCCGATGCTGCTGGCGGGCGAGATGCCCTCGCCGCTCAACCCGCCGTCGGGCTGCGCGTTCCGCACGCGCTGCCCGGTCGCGATCGACGCGTGCGCGCAGGACGTGCCGCTGCCGGAAGTACGGCAGGGGTCGGCGGCGCGTGTCGCGTGCATCCGCGCGGGCGCGGCGTGATTTGAAGTAACGCATCAAATAAAACCAGGCAGGTCAACAGGGGTAGGTACGGCGCGAACGATCTTCGCGCCGCGGGTACAGGCGCGTCCTTAGCCGGGCACGCCGGGGGGCCGGGAGCGGATCGCAACCGGCGTGGACGATATCAACACAAGACGAGAATCACGATGAAAAAGCAGAAGACGATCGGGACGGCATCGAAGATGCTGCTTGCATGGGGACTGCCGGCACTCGCCGGCGTCTCGCTGACGGGCGTCGCGCACGCCGACGACGCAGCCCCCGCGCCGCTGACGGTCGCGCAGGCCGCGCCGGCCGCCGGCACGGGCACGGCCGTTGCGCAGGCAACGACCCCGAACGCCGTCATCAACGCCGAGGCGACCCAGGCCGTCACGCCGCCCGACGAACCGTCGGCCCAGTCGAAGTCGAAGGGCTTCATCGCCGACAGCCATCTCGACTTCCTGTTCCGCAACTATGCGGACGTGCTCGACAGCAAGGGCGGCCCGCATCGCCACGCGTGGGTCCAGGGCGCGATGGCGAACTTCGAGTCGGGTTATACGACGGGCCTGATCGGTATCGGCTTCGACGCGTCGCTGTATGCGGCACTGAAGCTCGACGGCGGCCAGGGCGCCGGCAGCATGGTGCACATCGCGAAGGGCGGCGGCGGCGGCAACCAGCTCGCGTGGGCCTACCCCGGCATCTACGACATCAAGGCGCGCATCTCGAACACGGTGGTCAAGTACGGTCTGCAGGCCGTCGACAACCCGTTCATGGAGCAGCACGACAACCGTGCTCTGCCGCCGACGTTCCTCGGTGCGACGATCGTCAGCAATGAATTCAAGAACGTGATGCTCGAGGCCGGCAGCTTCACGAAGACCGACGCGCGCGGTCATACGACGCTCACCAACCTGACGACGCAATACGGCGGCACGCGCATCAATCGCCTGTCGTATGTCGGCGGCACGTGGGATTACTCGCCGAACGGCGAAGTCGCGCTGTACGCGAACCAGGCCGACGACGTGTGGCACCAGTACTACGCCTCGGTGAAGCACAGCATCGGCAGCCCGCAGACGATCAAGTGGACGGGCTTCGGCAACGTCTATTCGACGCACGACACGGGCGATGCACTGCAGGGCAAGATCGACAACAACGCATACAGCCTGTCGGTGGCCGCGCAGCACGGCCCGCACGAGCTGCTGCTCGGCTTCCAGCAGGTGCTCGGCGACCAGTTCTTCGATTATCTGAACGAAACGAACGGCATCTTCCTGACCAACTCGATGGACGTCGACTACAACGCGCCGCACGAAAAGTCGCTGCAGCTGCGTTACACGTTCTACGGCAAGGAAGCGGGCCTGCCGGGCTTTAAGGCAATGGTCTGGGGCGTGACGGGCTGGGGTGCGGACGGCAGCGCGGGCGCGGCGAACGACCCGAGCAAGTCGAGCATCTACTGGAGCAACGGCGCGCCGGTGCAGGGCCGTCACCACGAGTTCGGCTTCATCCCGTCGTACACGTTCCAGAGCGGCAAGCTGAAGGACACGAAGGTCACGTTCATCGCGATGTGGCACAACGGCTCGGCGCACTACTCGGATGCGACCAACACCGAGTACCGTCTGGTCGTGAACCTGCCGCTGCACGCGTTCTGATCGAAGGGGGGCGCCAGTCCCCCGCATCGCGCGGCCGGCCTGCGAGCAGTGCGATCAGGCCGGCTTGTGCAGCCCCGCGACCGGATCGTTCGCGGCGGGTATCTCTTCCGCGAGCGACGTGAGCTGGCGGCCCGTATCGCGCCATGCGTCGAGGCCGCCGCGCAGCGCGAGCGCATCGGTGAAGCCTGCGTCGAGCAGGCGCTTCGCCATCAGCGCGGCCGTCACTTCGTTCGGACACGAGCAGAACACGACGAACTTCTGCGTGAGCGGATAGCGCGCGGCGATGTCGCCGATCTGCCGCTCGTCGGCGAACTGCGCACCGGGAATCGTGAACGGGTCGAGCTTGCGGTGCTCGGGCGAGCGCACGTCGAGCACCACCGGCGCGGTGGCGTCGCGCAGCAGCAGGTCGAGTTCGTCGACGCCGATCCGTGCGTTCGCGAGCTGGCGGATCAGCGCGCGGCGGCGCATCCAGCGCACGGCCGCATAGATCGCCAGCAGCGCGACGATGACCAGCAGCACCGCGCGGCCGAGGTGGCTCGCGCCGGCGAACAGCCAGTCGATCTGCCGGTAGAACACGATTCCGGCCACCAGCCCGACGATGGTCCACACCGCGGCGCCGAGCGCGTCGTAGCCGGCGAACGTGCGATAGCGTGTGCCGAGCGCGCCGGCCATCGGCACCGACACGAGCGACAGCCCGGGGATGAAGCGCGCGACGGCGAGCACGCGCACGCCGTAGCGGCCGAAGAAGCGCTCGGTCTTGCGCACGCAGGTATCGCGCGACAGCGACAGCCGGCAGATCGTCTTCAGCGTCGTGCCGCCGTAACGCCGCCCGGCGACGTACCAGACGGTGTCGCCGATCAGTGCGCCGAGCACCGACAGCGCGACTACCGTCACGAGCTGCGAGCCGATCATCGCCGGATGCATCGCGGACATCGCCCCGAACAGCACGAGCGTCGGCATCGCGGGCACCGGCAGGCCGATGGCCGCCGCGAGCACGTTGGCGAACACGAGAAGCGGCCCGTACTGGGCGACGAGGTCACGGAGGAGCATGACGGCTGGCCGAGAAGGAAATGCGTGGGCAGGAAACGCAGATGGGCCGATTATCGGCCATTTTCAAGACAGCGGCGGGAATGACGCAAAGCGCCTGACGGCGGCAGGGGAATGCCGGTGAGCCGGCGCGTTGCGCGCGGCTCACCGTGCGAAATCAGGAGGGAGTGCGGGCAAGCGACGCGGCGCCATGGTTTTCGCCGGGCAGCTCGGCGCCGTGCGAGCGGATCGCCGCGATCAGTTCGGCCGGCGTGATCTCGTAGCGGACCTCGCGGTGGATGCCGGGCTTGCGTTCGTCGATCTCGATCAGCAACACGCTCTTGCCGTCGCCGGTTGCTTCGAGCCGGAGCGACCGCAGTTGGCGACCGTCGGCCGCGTCGTGTTCGGTGAGCAGGGTCATTGCCCCGGATGAGCCGGTTGTGCGCATCGAACCTATCCTCGTGTCGTGGGTGCCGTAACGGCGAAGATGTGTTTGTTGAATACAGCTTGCCGCAGTTTAACGCGAACGGGCCGCAACACGGAGCATTTTCGTTGGGGTGAAATGAGGGTTGTACCGCACATCCTTCTGATGTTTGACCCGCGCCGGGCGGGCGTTTCAGCCGGATCGCGCGCGGCCGGGGCCGGCGCCTGACCGGCGTTCCCGGCCGCGCCGGCGCGGGCGGCGACACGCGGTGCAACACGCGTCGCCGCATCGCCGCGGCGGCGTCAGAAGCGGTCGGCCAGCCCCATCGCCGGGTCGCTGACCGAGTGGCGGCCCGTTTCGACGCGGCCGGCCACGCGCCGCGAGAAGCTCGCGTCGCTGTCGGCTGTGACGATGAAGTCGTACCAGTGGCCGGTCGAGTCGAGCTTCCAGTGCAGCTCGGACTGGTCGCCGGCGCGCACCGTGACAGTCCACGTGGTGCCCGTGCCGTTGCCATTGCCGTAATAGTGGCCCTGGTTGTTGCCGTCCTCGTTGCCGTGGCCGTGACCGCGATCGTCGTTCGCGCCGCGGCCGGGCAGCGGCCCGTAGACCTGGTTCGACTTCACCGTGAAGCGCACCGTGCCGCCGCCGTCGTTGCGCAGCCGCAGGTGGAGGTTGCCGCTCGCGCCCGCATAACCGACGCGCACTTCCGGACGAGGCGCGCGGGCGCCGGCCAGGCGGCTCAGGTCGCCGGTGAAGCGGCGGTGATAGCCGTTCGGGCCGAGCACCCACAGGTCATATTTGCCGCTGTTGTCGGCGCGCGCGGCCCAGTCGCCGTGCAGTGTCTTGCCCGGCTCGACGACGTAGCGCCGCGGCAGGCGCTCGAGGTGCAGCTTGTCATAGACGTGAAACACAGCGGCGGCGCGGCCCGTGTTCGCGAACTTCAGCGTGACCGTGCCGGTGGCGGCATCGGTGCGCGCGCTCGCATGCAGCTCGTACGGCAACGCGCGCGACGGGCGCACGCCGGTGGCCTGCGCGGGCAGCGCCGGCGCGGCCGGCGGCACGATCTTCGGCGCGGCCTGCTGCGCGGCGCTCAGCGCGTCGACCTGGCTTTTCGTCGTATGGCCCGCGAGCGTCGGCAGCGGTTCGTTGTTCGGCGAGCGGAAGTTGAACGCGCTCGTCAGGTCGCCGCACACCGCGCGGCGATACGCGCTGATCTGCGGTTCGGCAACGCCGAAGCGCTTCTCGAGGAAGAGCAGTGTCGACGTATGGTCGAACACCTGCGAATTGACCCAGCCGCCGCGGCTCCACGGCGACACGACCCACATCGGCACGCGCGGACCGGGGCCGTACGGGCGGCCGTCCGCCGCCGGCTGGCTCGACGTGGCCGGCGCGAAGTCGTGGTACTCGACGGCGACGTCGGCGTCCCGCAGCGTGTGGCCGCCCGCGAGCGTGCCGTCGGCGTTGCGCGACGGCATGGCCGGCGACGGCATGTGGTCGAAGAAGCCGTCGTTCTCGTCGAAGTTGACCAGCAGCACCGTCTTGCTCCACACCTCCGGGTTCGCCGTCAGCGCATCGAGCACGGCCTGCACGTACCAGCCGCCCTGCGCGGGGCTCGACGGTCCCGGGTGTTCGCTGTACGCGGACGGCGGGATGATCCACGACACTTCCGGCAGCTTGCCGTTGCGGATGTCGTCGCGCAACGTTTCGAGAAAGCCGTACGGCATCGTGTTGCCGAAGCCCTTCGCGAGCGGGCTCAGCGGATCGTCGATCGCCGGATCGTAGAACGCGCCGGCCGCCGTCACGGGCTGCGTGATGTCCGTCGACGCGACGTACGCAGGCCGGCGCGCGGCCGGCATCTGCTCGATCGCCGCGCGCCAGTGGCGGAAGCTCATCATCTCGTTGCAGCCGAAATTGTCGATCAGGCTCTGGTAGACCTTCCAGTTCACGCCGGCCTGCTGCAGCCGGTCGGCATAGGTCGTCCAGGTCCAGCCCTGGCTCGACGGGCCGATGTCGTTGCCGCCGTTGAACTGGTTGTTCAGCGCGGCGATCTTCACGCGGCTGCCGTCGGCCGGGCTGATGCCGTTCGGGCCGTTGGTGCCGCTCCAGTAGAACAGGCGGTTCGCGATCGTGCCGGTGTGCATCCCGCAGTGGTAGTGGTCGCACAGCGTGAACGCATCGGCGAGCGCGCGCTGGAACGGCACTTCCGCGGCGTCGTAATAGCCCATTGACAGCGGCGTTTTCGCGTCGGGCCAGCGGTTCATCCGGCCGTGATCCCATGCGGCCTGCGCATCGGCCCACGCGTGCGGCGTGCCGCCCGCGCGCTGCGCGTTGCCCTGGCTCGCGTCGAGATGATACGGCGTGCAGGTCGTGGCGGGCGTCGCCTTGGTGTACGTCTGGTAGAACACGTCGCGGCCGTTCGGCGACGGCACCGCGAAGCGGTCGCCGTAGCCGCGCACGCCCTTGAACGTGCCGAAGTAGCTGTCGAATGCGCGGTTCTCCATCATCAGCAGCACGACGTGCTTGACGTCCTTGATGGTCCCCGTTTCGTGAAACGCGGGAATGGCGAGCGCGCGGCGGATGCTCGGCGGAAACGCGGCGAGCGCGGCGGCGGCGAGGCCGGAAGTGGCCGTCTGCTGAAGGAATTTGCGGCGTGACGTCATGGCGTTCGGATCCTGTGATGGTGGGAGCGTTCGTGACTTCGTCTGGATGCACCCGTGCGTCGTCCCCCCGGGACGAGCCGCGACGCGTGTGCGTGCGAGTACGTCGGTCCAGTCTAGGGAGCCGACATGACGTCGACGTGATGAAGAAATGACATCGCATGTCGTGCGCGTGACGTTGTGTGCGCAACGATTATTCAGGACACGATGCGTGACGGAAGAGGGTAAGGAATTACCGATCACCGCATGCGGAACCGGTCATATTTTTCCGAATCGCGACCTGCGGCGTGATCGTGTGTCGTTGCAGATACAACGGCATCGCGCGACGACGTGTCGCCCATGTTTCAAATGCATGAAATCGGCTAAGCTCGAAACGTCGCTGCGCGTGTGCGCAGTCCGCGCCGCCGGCGCGACTTTTCGGACCGGCCCACTCATGACCGACATCAAGATTCGGCACAGCGAGACGCACGACGTCGACGCGATCCGGCAGATCGCCGCCCATCCCGCGGTGTACATGAATACGTTGCAGTATCCGTTTCCGTCGCTAGAGAAATGGCGGAAGCGACTCGAAAACGCGCACGAGCGCGGCGTGAGCCTCGTCGCCGAAATCGACGGCGCGGTGGTCGGCCATCTCGGCCTGCAGTTCGAGCCGAATCCGCGTCGGCGCCATGCGGCGGGGCTCGGCATGATGGTCGACGCGGCCCGTCACGGGCGCGGCGTCGGCAGCCGGTTGCTCGCGGCCGCGATCGATCTCGCGGAAAACTGGCTGAACATCACGCGCCTCGAGTTGACCGTGTTCACTGACAATCGCGCGGCGATCGCGCTCTACGAGAAGCACGGTTTCCGGATCGAAGGCGAATCGCCGGGCTATGCATTGCGCGACGGCGTGCATGCGGCCGTGTATCACATGGCGCGGATCAAGGGCCGGCAGTGAACGGCCGGCCGGCGCGGGCGTGACGGAACGCGCGGCCACGGTGCCGCGCGTCATATTCATTCGAGAATTCGTTCGTTTTCCGCGGGCTGCGCCGGTCGTATCGTTGATCGATTTGCCGGTCGCTCCGGCCGGCGTGCGCTTTTTTCGCTTCGATGCGCGTGCCATGCGCCGCTGCATTCCGGCGTGCGTCGTGCCGCACGCCGGTGCGTTTCATCGTTTCAAGAACATCGCTTCATGGTCATCGTTTCGCACGACACATCTTCCCGCAACCGTCTCTTTCAACGGAACCTGCCTCGATGAAAACCGCTCTCCGGAATCTGACTGCCGCCTGCCTGTTCGCCGCCGCGGGTGCGGCGTTTGCCGCTGCCGCGCCTTCGGGCGCCGCGGTGGCGAGCGCGTCGCCCGAAGGCGCGCATCTGCCGCCCGGCATCGCGTGGCAGCACGGCGATGTCGATGCTGCCTTCGCGCTGGCGAAGCGCACCGGCAAGCCGCTGCTGCTCTACTGGGGCGCGGTGTGGTGCCCGTCGTGCAACCAGGTGAAGTCGACCATTTTCAGCCAGCAGGCATTCAAGACCCGCTCGTCGTTTTTCGTGCCCGTGTATCTCGACGGCGATACCGAAAGCGCTCAGAAGCTCGGCGAGCGTTTCAAGGTGCACGGCTATCCGACGATGATCCTGTTCCGCCCCGACGGCACCGAAGTGACGCGGCTGCCGGGCGAGGCCGATCTCGACCGCTACATGCAGGCGCTGTCGCTCGGGATGACGGCCGCGCATCCGGTGCGGCAGACGCTCGCGACTGCGCTGAAGAACGGCGCGTCGCTGACGCCGGACGAATGGCGTCTGCTGGCCGACTATTCGTGGGACACCGACGGCGCACTGCCGGTGCCGGCCGATCGTGTCGCCGAGACGCTGCAGTCGCTCGCGCAACGCGCGCGGGCGGCCGGCGCGAAGGCCGAATCGGCGCGGTTTGCGTTGAAGTCGGCGGTGGTCGCCGCGTCGGACGATCCGGCGCAGGCCGGCGCGCTCGACAAGGCGGCGCTCGCCGATTCGCTGCGCGCGGTGCTGCACGATCCCGCGCTGGCGCGGGCCGATTCGGACGTGCTGGTCGCGGCGCCCGCGCGCGTGGTCGCGTATCTCGGCGGCGACGAAGCGCAGCGCGCGAAATTGCGCGGCGCGTACGACACGGCGCTCGCGCGCCTGTCGGCCGACACCACGTTGTCGTCGATCGACCGGCTGATGGCGCTGCACGGCCGCGTGCTGCTTGCGCGCGGCGACGCGCGCAAGGGCGCGCCGCTCGCTGCGCCGGCGCTGGCCGATACCGCGCGCAAGCAGATTGCCGCGTCGGTGCAGGGCGCCGCGAATGCATATGAACGGCAGGCGCTCGTCAGCGAAGGCGCGGACACGCTGACCGACGCGGGGCTGTACGACGAGTCGGATGCATTGCTGAAGGCCGAGCTGCCGCGTTCGTCGACGCCGTATTACTTCATGTCAGGGCTGGCCGCGAATGCGAAGGCGCGCGGCGACAAGGCCGCGGCGCTCGACTGGTATCGCAAGGCATACGACTCGGCGAGCGGGCCGGCGACGAAGCTGCGCTGGGGCGCGACCTATTTTGCGAATGCGGTCGAACTGGCGCCGGACGATTCGGCGCGTATCGAAGGGATCGCCGCGAGCGTGCTCGCACAGGCCGACAAGACCCGGGACGCGTTCTACGGCGCGAACCTGCGCGCATTGACGAAGGTCGTCACGCAATTGAACCGCTGGCGCAGCGGCGGCGCGCACGATGCGTCGGTCCGGTCGGTCGTGAAGCAGTTCGACGGCGTATGCGGGAAACTGCCCGCGGGCGATCCGCAGGCAGCGGCGTGCGCGAAGCTGATCCAGCCCGTGAAGGCGTAACGACGCACGCGCACATCGTCGAGCGGGCCGGACGGTAGATTACCGGCCCGACTCCGACGACGCGCCGCGATCGCTGCCGTATCCGGCGTCGTGCTGACGGGCAATCTTCGCTTCGGCGGAAACGATGCTGGCCGGATAGAACCAGTCGCTCGACTGGAAGCCGGCCTGCTTGAGCGCCTTCACCTCGGCATGGACCTGCGCGCGCGTCAGCGGCTGGTTCGACTGCGCTTGCGCGGCGAGCGGGGCCGATACGGCCAGGGCAATGGCAACGGCTTGGATCAGGCGCTTCATGATCGGGACCTCCAGGATTCCGGTGATTCGCCGCGCTTCGTTCGTCGAAGCGCCGGGCGACGTTGAAACCAGTGTAGGCCGGGGCGGGCGCGCGAAAAATGCGATCGCGCCCAACGCAGTGTTTTGCTGCGGGTAACAATGGGCAGGCGGTGGCGGGCGATGCTGGATGTCGGCTTGACAAGAGTGACGGGCGACGCGACACGCGAGCCGCGCGGCGGTGCGGAGCCGACCGGCTCCGGTGAGCGGGAATTGAAATCGGACCGGATGCGAACTCCGGAATCCGTTCCGGTTCGCATGCGGTCCGATCGAGTAACGCGGGTCGGGCTCGAAGAGGCCGGCCGCGATGATGCGGCAGGCCAGGAGGCGGCGTACGGAACGCCGCCTCATGCAGGCGCTTATACGAGCCCCGTCGTGTAGTACACCGCGATCACGAAGAACACCGCGAGCGTCTTGATGACGGTGACCGCGAAGATGTCGCGATACGACTCGCGGTGCGTGAGGCCCGTGACTGCGAGCAGCGTGATGACCGCGCCGTTGTGCGGCAGCGTGTCCATGCCGCCGCTCGCCATCGCGACGACCCGGTGCAGCACGTCCATCGGAATGTTGGCTGCCTGCGCGCCCTTGATGAACAGGTCCGACATCGCGGCCAGCGCGATGCTCATGCCGCCCGACGCCGAGCCCGTGATGCCGGCGAGCGAGCTGACCGACACGGCCGCGTTGACGAGCGGGTTCGGGATGCTCTTCAGCGCATCGCCGACGACCAGGAAGCCCGGCAGCGCGGCGATCACGCCGCCGAAGCCGTATTCCGATGCAGTGTTCATCGCGGCGAGCAGTGCGCCGCCGACGGCGGCTTTCGAGCCGGCCGCGAAGCGATCGCTGACGCGATTGAACGCGGTCAGCACGACCAGCACGATGCCGAGCAGCAGCGCCGCCTCGACCGACCAGATCGCGACGACGGTCTTGATCGACGTCGTCACCGGCGTGTGCACGCCCGGCAGCACGTCCGGCGCGACCGTGTACGACGCGGCGCCGTACCACTGCGGGATCAGCTTCGTGAACAGGAAGTTCGACACGCCGACGAGGATCAGCGGCAGGATCGCGAGCGCCGGGTGCGGCAGCGACGTCGCCTCGACGCGCTCCGGCTCGTTGACGAGCGACGTGCCGTAGCCTTCGCCCTTCGCCATCGCCGAGCGGCGGCGCCATTCCAGATAAGAGAGGCCGACGACGACGATGAACAGCGAGCCGATCGTGCCGAGTGCCGGTGCGGCCCACGCGGTCGTCTTGAAGAACGTGGTCGGGATGATGTTCTGGATCTGCGGCGTGCCGGGCAGCGAATCCATCGTGAACGAGAACGCGCCGAGCGCGATCGCGCCGGGCATCAGCCGCTTCGGAATGTTGCTCTGGCGATAGAGTTCGGCCGCGAACGGATAGACCGCGAACACCACGACGAACAGCGACACGCCGCCATAGGTGAGCAGCGCGCACACTGCGACGATCACCGCATTCGCGCGCGAGCGGCCGATGTAGCGGATCGCCGCATGGACGATCGACTCGGAGAACCCGGACAGTTCGATCACCTTGCCGAACACCGCGCCGAGCATGAATACCGGGAAATACAGTTTGACGAAGCCGACCATCTTCTCCATGAAGATGCCGGAGAAGACCGGTGCGACGGCGGCGGGTTCGGTCAGGAGCACCGCGCCGAGCGCGGCGATTGGCGCGAACAGGATCACGCTGTAGCCGCGATACGCGGCGTACATCAGGAACGCCAGCGCGGCGAGGACGATCACGAAAGACAAGGGGAGTCTCCTAATGGCTTTGGTTGTTGTTCGATCGCGCGACGCGCCGCGGACCGGCTCAGGTTCGTGCAGGTTTCGTGCCATCGGCCGGATTGCGCCGCCGGACATGGGTCCGGCGGAGACCGGCGGGCCCGCGCCGGTCCATGTCTGACGATTCTACAGAAAACGTCTCCTTCTAGAGACGTTATGGCCATCCAGCCAGCTCGTGAAATCGGGCAGGGCTTTCCCGGACAAGCCGTTGTGGCGTGTCTCCAGAGTGAGATAATCCGTCTCGTTCCGGAGACGCCCGGTCGAAAATACATGGAGACGAAGACACGATGATGAACGACTGGGCCCGCCTGCCCGTCAACTACGGCGACGTGCTGCGGCGCGCCGCCGAGTCGCTGTTCCGGACCTTCGAGGATTCGAGCGCGGGCACGGTGGTCGTCGATCGCGACGCGCGCGTCGTGTGGATGAACGAGCGTTACGCGGCGCGCTTCGGTTTCGCCGATCCGCAGCAGGCCGTCGGCCTCGACTGCGAGGCCGTGATCCCGAACAGCCTGATGCGCGAGGTCGTATCGACCGGGCAGCCGATCCTGCTCGACATCATGGAGACGGGCCGCGAGCCGCTCGTCGTCACGCGCCTGCCGCTGAAGAACGAGGCCGGCGAGACGGTCGGCGCGATCGGCTTCGCGCTGTTCGACCAGTTGAAGACGCTTACGCCGATCTTTTCCCGCTACGTGCAGCTTCAGCAGCAGCTGATCGCGACGCAGCGCTCGCTCGCACAGGCGCGCCGCGCGAAATACACGTTCGCGAGCTTCGTCGGCACGAGTGCCGCGAGCCTCGAAACCAAGCGCCAGGCGCGGCGGGCCGCGCAGGTCGATTCGCCGGTGCTGCTGCTCGGCGAGACGGGCACCGGCAAGGAACTGCTCGCGCACGCGATCCACGCGGCTTCGGCGCGTGCGCTCCAGCCGCTCGTGACCGTCAACGTCGCCGCGATTCCCGACACGCTGCTCGAAACCGAATTCTTCGGCGCGGCGCCCGGTGCGTACACGGGCGCCGACCGCAAGGGGCGCGTCGGCAAGTTCGAGCTGGCCGATCGCGGCACGCTGTTTCTCGACGAGATCGGCGACATGCCGTTGCCGTTGCAGGGCAAGCTGCTGCGCGTGCTGCAGGACAAGGAGTTCGAGCCGGTCGGCTCGAACCGGATCGTGCGCGCGGACGTCCGGATCATTGCCGCGACGTCGGCCGACCTGCCGGCGCTCGTGGAGGCCGGGCGTTTTCGCGCGGATCTCTATTACCGGCTCAATGTGCTGACGATCCACGCACCGCCGCTGCGCGAGCGGGCGTCGGACATCGCGGCGCTCGTATACGCGACGCTCGAGGAACTGGCCGCGCAGCACGGACGCGCCGCGCACTGCGAGCTGACCGACGACGCGCTGCGGATGCTGTGTGCGTATCCGTGGCCGGGCAACGTGCGCGAGTTGCGCAATACGCTCGAACGCGCGCTGATGCTGTCGGACCGTTCGGTGATCGATGCGCGTGCGCTCGCGCCGTTCCTCGGGCCGGTACGCATATCGGCGGACGGCGCATCGCCGGCGCAGCGTGTTGCCGCAGCGCCGGTCGAGCGGGGCGCGTCCGGTGCATCCGGTGCGCCGGTCGCTTCGTATGCCGATGCATTGGCTGCGTGGGAGCGCCAGTTCCTGATCGACGCGCTGGCGGCCTGTGACGGCAAGGTCGTGGAAGCCGCCGCGCGCATCGGGATCGGCCGTGCGACGCTGTACAAGAAGCTGGCGGCGCTGGGCATCGACCGGTAGGCCGATCGGCGGCGCCGATGCGGCCGGAGTTGAAGCATCGAACAGGAGAGCACGATGAAGCGGATCGGTATCGCAGGTTGGCTGACCCTGTTGCTGGCAACCTCCGCGCTCGCGCAGTCCGGCGACGCGGACGTGCCCGAGGCGCGACGCAACTGGTACAACGATCCGTTCGTCGCGCTGTCGCAGGACCTGGCCGAATGCCCGCTGCCGCTCGGCCCGTGGATGACCCGCGCCGAGATGACGGACGACGCGCATTATCGCGCCGAACGCGGTACCACCTGCTGGCTCGCGCATCGCTGCACGAAACCGAATTCGTATATGTATGACGCGCCGATCGCCGATGCCGCGAAGGCGCACTTCGCAGGCTCCGATCGCCTGCACGGTACGAGCCTGTGGATCACCGTGCAGCGGCGTTTCATCTATGTCGAAGGATGCGCGGATACGGCGTTCGATCGGCTGGCGCTGCAACGCGAACTCGAGGCGCTTCCGGACGTCGAGCAGGTGTTCGTTCGTATCACCGACGATCCGCGCCGGAGCTTGCCGTACAAGGCGCGCGGGCAACCGGGCCGCACGCCGAACTGACGACGGAAGGGCCGCGCATGGCATACTCGCGACATTCAAAAAATGGTTGACGGGAAGAATAATGAAACACATGCTTGCGTCGGTCTGTCGGTGGCCTCGGGTGGCCGGGTTGTTGGCTCTGGTTGCAGGGCTCGGCGGGTGCGGTGGCAGCGCGCCGCTGTTCACTTCGGACGGGCGCCCGACCACACAGGTGCAATGCACCGGCAGCGGCTGGAGCAATTGCACGGACAATGCCCGGGCCATGTGCAACGGGGATTTCGAAGTGATCCAGCAATCGACTGATGACACCGTGCGAAATCTTCTCTTCGCATGCAAGAAGAAAAGCGGTTACTGATCCCGAAATGACCGGCCGAGGAGACCGCGATCGGGCGAAGCGCTTTTCTGTTTGCTTGGAGTCGTCTATTTTTCACGAATAACACTCACGGAGTCCCATCCATATGGCGACCTACAGGCAACTGACCGCGCAGCTCGAACGACTTCAGCAAAAGATCGACAAGGAACGCGAAAAGGCGATTGCCGACGCGATTGCCGATATCCGTGCGAAAATCGACGAATACGACATCACGCCGGAAGAGCTCGGTTTTCGTCCGGTAGGTACCGGCGGCGCCGCTACCTCGAAGCCGAAGCGCACGTTGCCGCCGAAATACCTGAATCCGAAGACGGGCGAAACCTGGAGTGGCCGCGGGCGCGCGCCGGCGTGGCTCGGCAAGAATCGCGCACGTTTCCTGATCAAGGACTGACTCCCGAAAATCCTCACCTTTCGTGCGTTGACTGACGGTGCGAACGGCCTTGCGGCCGTTGCACCGTTTTGTTTTTGCGCCGTCGCCGTACGATTCCCGCTGACGAATTGCAGTGCAATGCCGCACGATTAACGGGTCACGTTTTGCGAATTCGCCGCGATTCGGCTGCTTATCGCGGTGAATTCCGGTAAACAACCGCGCAATTGCGCAGTGCATGCGCAGTGGCATTCGCCATTTCCGCGGTGCCCGCCTGCCGCGGATTTCCATCACCTTTCGCGTGTTTGCGCGTTGTGCCGTGCAATTCCCGAAGATACTCACCATGGCTCCTGTAAATCCTCACCTTTGAGGAAGCGGCAGCGTCGCGCCATGTTGCTTGCGGCTTGCGGCGATGTCGCGTCGCGCTTGTGTTGCAGATCCATGGTGCGAGCGTTGACGTTCGTCGGGTAGTCGGCCGTTCGGCATATAGGCAGCCGCATGCGCTTCGCCTATGCTTGGGGTTCGCGTCGAGCGGCGCGCGGCCTGTCCGTGCCGTATGCCGCTCGGGCCGTCTTTCGTTACCGCAGGGAGCCGATGTGACCGTTCGCCATCTCGATGCGTTGTTCCAGCCCAAGTCCGTTGCGGTCGTCGGCGCGTCGTCGCGCGCGGGCAGTATCGGCGCGATGGTGTGGTCGCGCGTGCTCGACGGTGCGTTCGACGGGCCCGTGTGGCCCGTCAATCCGAAATATCGCGATCTGAACGGGCATACGGTCGTCTCCGACGTCGACCGGCTGCCCGCGCCGCCGTCGGTAGCCGTGATCTGCACGCCGCCCGCGACCTGGGCCGGCATCGTGCGCAAGCTCGGCGAACTCGGCACGCGCGTCGCGGTGATCGTCGGTGAGGCGCGCACGGATGCCGATCGCACCGCACTCGATCGCACGCTGAAGGCGGCGAAGCCGTTCGTGCTCCGTATCGTCGGGCCCGGCAGCCTCGGCGTGCTGTCGCCCGCACGGCATGCGCATTTCGGCGCGCCGGCCTATACGGCGCGTTCGGGCGGCGTCGCATGGGTGTCGCAATCGAATGCATTGACGAACGCGGCGCTCGGCTGGGCCGATGCGCGGGGCCTCGGCTTTTCGCATGTCGTCGCGCTCGGCAGCGAGTCCGACGTCGATGCGGGCGACGTGCTCGACTATCTGGCGAGCGATCCCGGCACGCGCGCGATCCTGCTCGAACTCGATACCGTGCGCGCCGCGCGCAAGTTCATGTCGGCCGCACGTGCGGCCGCACGCAACAAGCCGGTGCTCGCGTTGCGCACCGGGCGCGCCGATCCCGGCGACGCGCTCTATACGGCGGCGTTCCAGCGCGCGGGGATGGTGCGCGTCGATGCGCTCGACGATCTGCTCGACGAGATCGAGACGCTCGGCGTCGGCCGTGTCACGGCGCGCGGCGCGGCGACGCTCGTGACGAGCGATGCGGGTGTCGCGAAACTGGCGGTCGATGCGGTCGCCGAGGTGCGCGATGTGCTGTCCGGCTGGTCGCCGGCTGCAACCTCGGCCGTGTCGGCCGCGCTGCCGCATCTGGCTGCACCGGGCAATCCGCTGACGCTCGGCGACGACGCGCGCCCCGAGCACTTCGCCGCGGCGATCAAGGCGCTCGCGCCGTTCCCGCAAACGGGCACGCTGTTCGTCGTCCATTCGACGTCCCACAGCGCGCCGGCCGATTCGGTTGCGCGCACGCTGATCGAATCGCGGCAGTATGCGCATCGCGGCATCCTCGCATGTTTCTTCGGCGCGGTCGACGCGGCGACGCGCGATGCGCTGCACGCGAACGGCATTCCCGTACACACGACACCGCAGCGGCTCGCGCGCGCGTATGCGCGTCTCGTCGACTACAACCTCGGGCGGCAACTGCTGATGCAGACGCCCGAGGGCACGCCGCTGCAGCCGGCCGAGTGCGTTGCGTCCGCACAGGCCGACGCGCGCCGGATGGTCGAAGCCGGCCAGCATGAACTGGCCGGCGAAGCCGCGCTGCGCTGGCTGTCCCATTTCGGCCTGCAAGGCGAGCAGGCGGGCGAGCCGGCCGGTGCCAAAGTCGTCGATGTCACGGTCGACATGTACGACGATTCGAACTTCGGTCCGGTGTTTCGCTATGCCGTGCCGCCTGCGGACGGCGTGTCGGCGCCATTCGTCGTCTACGGCCTGCCGCCGCTGAACACCGTGCTCGCCCGCGCGGTGATGGAGCGCTCGCCGTATGCGCGCCGTACGCCCGTCGAGCCGACGCTCGACGCGTTGACGGCGCTGTCGCAGGTCGTCTGCGACGTGCGCGAAGTCGTCGCGATGTCCGTCACGCTGCGTGTGTTGTCCGATCGCGCGCAGGTGATCGCGCCGCGCATCACGCTGGCCACGGGGCGCAGCCGGCTTGCGATCATGCCGTATCCGCGCCACCTCGAGCAGACGCTCGAGTGGCGCGGCGAGACGGTGACGATCCGTCCGATCCGTCCGGAAGACGAGGCCGCGCATAACGAACTGCTCGGCGCGATGACGCCGGACGATCTGCGGATGCGTTTCTTCGGCGCGGTGCGCGGCTTCGATCATTCGCAGGTGGCGCGCATGACGCAGATCGACTACGACCGTGAGATGGCCCTCATCGTGTCGTACACCGATGTGTCGGGGCGCGACCATACGCTGGCGGTCGTGCGCGCGGTCGCCGATCCCGACAACGAGACGGCGGAGTTCGCGATCGCGGTGCGGCCCGATCAGAAGGGCAAGGGGCTCGGCCGGCTACTGATGAACCGCATCATCGACTACGCACGCTCGCGCGGAACCGCATGGATGATCGGCGAGGCGCTGCGCGAGAACTCGGCGATGATCTCGCTCGCGAAGTCGTGCGGTTTTGAGGTGTCGACGACGGAGGAGCCGGGCGTCGTGGGTTTCAGGATGAAGTTGCAGCCGTAGCATCCTTCGGCTGCGTGAAGCGCGGCGCGATCGCTTGCAGTCGATGGCGCCAATCCTTCACCGTGTTGCGCCTGTTTTCATTCAGAGGTGCAAAACATTCGAGCCGGCATCTGGTACGAAACGCCCAAACGTATCGGGCTCGTTCGCTACGTCGATATCGACGCACGCATAGCGTCCGGAGGCGTTTTCTGTGTGCCGCATTATCGGCTCCGCACAGCCGTTTCACCCCATGCGTTCACGCGCATTCGCAACCGCGTTCCGGCCTCGCCAATTCGGAATCACCGCAAAGGTGAGACTTTTCGGGAGCCGCGAGTGAGCTTTTCCGGGGAAGCGTGGTGAGCCGATACGGGAGCGTTCGGTGAGCCTTCCCGGGAACGGCCGGTGAGCACCTGCGGGAGGCGCTGGTGAGCCTTTCCGGGACACGTTGGTGAGGGTCTGCGGGAGATGTCGGTGAGCACATTCGGGAGACTTTGGTGAGGGTCTCCAAGAGCCTGGGGTGAGTTTTTTCGGGAGCTGTTGGTGAGCGTTTGCAGGACACCAAGGTGAGACTTTTCGGGAGCATGCGGATGCACGGCTCCCGCGAGCGCGGCGCCGGCCAATGCCGGCGTCACACACGGGTGCGGGCACGCATGAATCGTGCCCGGGATCAGATTCAGGCAGCGAGTTTCGACGCCGCGTCGTTCACCTGGTCGCGCGAAATCGCGAGTTCCTCGAGGTGCGGATCCGCATAGACGGCACCGGTTTCGCGCTCGAGGCGGGCGATCGTCAGCGCGCAACGCGCGGTGTCCTTCGGCATCGCGATGAAGCGCTTGACCGACTCGCCGGACGTGAATGCTTCGAACAGTGCGCCGCGCACGTCGTCCGGAAGCGTCTTGGTCCACTGGTACGGCTTGCCATTGAACGTGATCGACGGCGGCAGCGTGCGTTCCTTCTTGGTCGCCGTGATGAGTCCGTAGGTGCGGGCCGCGTCGCCGATCTGCTCGGGCGAAAAGAGCTCGTCGGGCGTGATGTCGAACTGCTCGATGTAGGTCTCGATCGCCTGCATCGCGGCGGCACGATCGTCGCGCTTCTTCTGCGCGCGCGCGACGATATCGCGCAGCTCGTCCGCCTCCTCGGGCGTGATCGTGAAGCTTGCCTGCTTCTGCTGAAGTTCGGAGAAACGCTGGAATTCTTGATCGTTCAGAAGTTTGGCCATGACATCCATCGGACACGACGGCCGCGACAGCCGGCCGCCGTAGTTTTTGAGAGGGCCGCTATTCTAGCGTAGCGCCGTGAGCGCACGATATGGCACCGTCGATCGTGCACTGCACAGGTGTCATGCGCGGCCGGGCCGGCGCAACTGCCCGGCCCGGTGCGCTTCGTTGAACCCGCGCGTCAGCAGGCCTCGATGCGGCCCATCGACAGGTGGGCCGCCGTGTCGCGCAGCCCTTCGACGGCGACGTCGACGGACGGCGCCGTGTGCGTATCGATCCGGCGCATGTACGGGCAGGTCAGTACCGCGATCGCATGGCCGGACGGCCCGAGGATCGGTGCGGTCAGGTCGGTCACGCCGTATGCCTGGCGGCTGTCCTGGCGTAGATAGCCGGACTGCCGGATGGACTGGCACGCATGCGCGAGTTCCTGCTCGTTCAGCGGCGCGTCGCCCCTGACCTTGCGATGCTCGGCCAGCATGTGCGCGCGCTGCTCGGCACCCTGGAACGACAGCATCACGCGCCCCGACGCCGTATCGGCGAGCCCGACGCGCGAGCCGAGCCGGACCGACACGCCCCACGGGCCGGGCCCGTCGACCTGCGCGATCACGAGCAGGTTGCCGCGATCGTAGACGGACAGGTGGCACGACTGTTCGGCGGCATCGGCGAAGCGCTGCATCGGCGGCAATGCCTCGGCGATCAGCCGGTTCATCGGCGGATGCCGGTGCGCGAGCGCGAACAGCTTGAGGCTGAGCGTGTAGCGGTCGCCGCCGGTCGAGCGCATCACGTAGCGGCGTGCGACGAGGCGTTCGAGCATCCGGTAGATTTCGCTTGCGTTGCGGCCGAGCTCCTTCGTGATTTCGGTGCGGGTGAGTCCTTCCTTCTGCTCGGACAGGAGTTCGAGAATGTCGAGGCCCTTGTCGAGCGCGGGTGCGCGATAGCGATCGATTGCGGCCATCGATTCCCGTGCGTCGCAGCCGGGAAGCGGGTCGTTGGTTGTTTGCATTTTTAGTGTGAGGTTGGGGGATTACCGTCGATCGGTTGGCGACGCACGCTGGCCGGTTCTGCACGCGCACAAGTCGGCCCCGCGTATGGCGATGAAAGCCATTCGTCCGAGCTTAACAATAAACATATAGTGTGCAATTCAGCGTCTTTTTACCGATCGTTACTGAACAAGAACGGATTGGCAAACGTTTTCGATGACAGGGGCACCCCGAATAGCCAGTATTCATGCGCCGATGGCAGGCAACGGCGACATGCGCGGCGGATCGATTTGCGTTGGCGCGTCCAATGTTGCGCCGCAGTGTCTGCAGGCGCACCAATAGTCGGTATCCGTCGCGCGTCATTTCACGGTGCGCGGCCGATGGTACAAAGGCGTGCGGGCCCGCGACGGTGCGGCCGCGCGTGAAGTCGGCCGGCATCGGCCGGCACGCGTCGCGGGTGCCGGGCCGTCGTCGCCGATGCGCAGACCGGCGGCCGCCCGTTCGATGCGCGCCGTGCTTCCGTGCGGCGCCGCGATCGCTGCGCCCGCGCGACCCTCGCGCGTCGACGGCAGGTCGGATGTGGCGCCGACGCGTGCAATCGACGATCGACAATCAGTCCGGCGCGCGGCCGCGAATGGCCGCGTCGGCGGGTATCCTGTCCCATTCGACAACAGAGGTTGACCACGATGAAACTGCTTCGCTATGGCCCATCCGGCCAGGAAAAGCCCGGTATTCTCGACGCGGACGGCCGGATTCGCGACCTGTCCGCGCACGTGCCGGATCTTGCCGGCGATGTGCTGTCCGACGCGAGTCTCGCGCGGCTGCGCGCGATCGATCCAGCCACGCTGCCGCTCGTGTCCGGCGAGCCGCGCATCGGCGCGTGCGTCGGGCACGTCGGCAAGTTCATCGGCATCGGCCTGAACTATGCCGATCACGCGGCCGAAGCCGGCATGCCGGTGCCGAAGGAACCGGTCGTGTTCGGCAAGTGGACGAGTTCGATCTGCGGCCCGAACGACGGCATCGACATCCCGAAGGGTTCGGTCAAGACCGACTGGGAAGTCGAACTGGGCGTCGTGATCGGCGCGCGGTGCAAGGACGTCGACGAAGCGAGCGCGCTCGATTACGTCGCGGGCTATTGCGTCGTCAACGACGTGTCCGAGCGCGAGTGGCAGATCGAGCGCGGCGGCCAGTGGGACAAGGGCAAGGGCTTCGACACGTTCGGCCCGATCGGTCCGTGGCTCGTGACGCGCGACGAGGTGCCCGATCCGCAGCGTCTCGACCTGTGGCTCGAAATCGACGGCCACCGTTATCAGAACGGCAACACGCGCACGATGGTGTTCACCGTCGCGCAGTTGATTGCCTATCTGTCGAGTTGCATGACGCTGCAGCCGGGCGACGTGATCACGACCGGCACGCCGCCGGGCGTCGGCATGGGCATCAAGCCGTTACCGATTTTCCTGAAGGCCGGCCAGAGGGTGCGCCTGGGGATCGAAGGGCTCGGCGAGCAGTTGCAGCACACGCGCGGCGCGCAGTAACCGCACGAGCCGAGATCCCGTCGAGCGACCGCGGCAGGCGGGCGCCGCCAACCCGACCCGGACCCGGCCAAACCAGGGGCCCCCGGACCCCCCCCCCGCGCCCTCCCGGCCCGCGCGCCGGCGGGGGGGGGCCCCCCACCCCCCCCGCCCCCCCCAAAACCCCCGGGCCCCCGCCCCCCCCCCCCCCCCCCCCGCCCCCCTGCCGCTTGTACGCGGTGTACGCGGGCTCGATCACACGACGTTGTCGAGTTCGCAATGCGCTTCCAGCCGATACCCGTCGGGATCGACGACGAACGCCGCGTAGTAGCCGGGGCCGTAGTGTTCGCGCTTGCCGGGCCCGCCGTTGTCATGGCCGCCGTGCTCGAGCGCGGCGCGGTAGAACGCGTCGACCTCGACGGGCGAAGCGGCCTTGAACGACAGATGCAGCCCCGATTCGGGATCGGCGACGACGGGGCGGGCAGCGTGCTGCAACCACAGCTCTGGTTCGGTCGTGCCGTACCCGATGGATCCGTCGTCGCTATACAGCCGCTTGTAGCCGAGCGCGCCGAGCGTGCTGTCGTAGAACGCGCGGCTGCGGCCGATGTGGGCGACGCCGAAGGAAAGGTGATCGATCATCTGTTGGCTCCTTGAACTGAAGGGGGACGTCAGTGCAGCAAACTTCGTTTTAACCACCATGCTGGTTATGTTAGAAAGCGTCCGTACGCTTGTCAACCGGCATGGTGGTTAGATACGATGGCGTCATGAGCGATACGCAACCTTCCGTCACGATGGACTGCCTGATTCCGGCGCCGCCCGAAACATTGAGTATCGATTTCGCCAACACGCTGTACTGGCGTGGCAGCGAGGCGCCGACGGAAACCTTCGGAACGATGGACGACCTGCTGTCGTGGTGCCGCGAGCAGGCCGGCGTGCCGGCCTGCCTGGCCGACCGGTGCCGCGTGCGCGATGGGGAGGAAGGCGAGCCGGCGATGCTCGCGCGTGCGCTCGCGTTGCGGGAGGCGTTGTATCGGCTCTTTCATGCGCAGGCCGAGCGGTGCGAGCCGCAGGCCGACGATCTCGCGCTGCTCGGCGGCTTCCTGGCGGAAGCGTCGCCGCGCGTCGCGCTGGCGCGTGTCGACGGCGCTTATGCGTGGCGGATCGGGGACGCTGGAGCAACGCTCGCGGGGCTGCTGAGCCCGGTGCTGTGGTCGGCGATCGACCTGCTCGGCGGCGCGCGGCTCGCGAAGGTCAAGCGATGCGCGAACGACGCATGCCAGTGGCTGTTCATCGACGACAGCAAGAACGGCAGCCGCCGCTGGTGCTCGATGTCGTCGTGCGGCAATCGCGCGAAGGCGTATCGCCACTATCACAAGGCCGACTGACGAGCCCGTTCAGGCATGCGCCTATGAGCACGTCGAACCCGAACCTTCCTACTTCGCTGACAACTTCCGCCACAGCGTCGTCTTGCTGATGCCGAGCATCGCGCATGCGCGGTCGCGGTCGCCGCCGCACGCGTCGAGCACCGCGCGGATCTCGTCGGCCTCCGCCCGGCGGCGGCGCGCGTGCAGCGTCTGCGCGTCATCGGCGTCGGCGCCGGCCGCGTCGGGCGGCGCCGCGAACAGCTCGGGCGCGATCGCCTGCAGCGCGTCGGGATCGAGCGCGGCGCACGCGGCGGCCGGATCGATTTCGTCGGCTTCCTCGGCGAGTTCCACCGCGACCCGCTCGATCACGTTCTGCAGTTCCCGCACGTTGCCGGGCCACCGGTAGCGCGCAAACGTTGCCTGCGTCGCGCCGAGCACGCGCGCGGCGTCGCCGGCGTCACGCAGGCGTTCGGCGAGGCGCGGCTCGCGCCGCGCGGCCTGCACGAGCAGCGTCGCCGCGAGCGCGGGAATGTCGGCCGCGCGCTCGCGCAGCGGCGGCAGGCCGACGTTCAGGATGTTGAGCCGGTAATAGAGATCCGCACGGAACGTGCCGGCCTCGACGGCCGCGAGCAGCGGACGATGCGTCGCGGCGATCACACGCACGTCGATGCGGATCGGCTCGGTCGAGCCGAGGCGGATCACCTCGCGCTCCTGCAGCACGCGCAGCAGCCGGCTCTGCAGCGACGACGGCATTTCGCCGATCTCGTCGAGGAACAGCGTGCCGCGGTGCGCGGCTTCGAACAGGCCGGTCTTGCCGCCGCGTCGCGCGCCGGTGAACGCGCCTTCCTCATAGCCGAACAGCTCGCTCTCGAGCAGCGCTTCCGGAAACGCGCCGCAATTGACCGCGACGAACGGGTAGCTGCGCCGCGCGGACAGCGCGTGCAGGCTTTGCGCGATCATTTCCTTGCCGGTGCCGCTTTCGCCGAGCACGAGCACGGTCGCGTCGGATTTCGCGTAGCGGCGCACGAGGTCGCGCACGCGCGCCATCGGCGCCGATGCGCCGATCACGTCGTCGAGCGCGTAGCGCGCCGCGAACTGCTGGGTGGTCGGCTGCGAACGCAGCGCGCGATCGAGCCGTTCGACCGCGCGCGATTCCTGGAACGTCAGCACGCTGCCCGACGTGACGCCGCGATCGACGAGCGGCCCGCGATGCACGACGTAGCGCACGCCGCGCACGGTCGCGAGCGCGTCGCCGTCCTCGCCGCGCAGCGTGCGCAGCTCGGGCCGCAGGTCGACGAGCGCGCGGCCGACGGCCGCCGCGGGTTCGACCCCGAGCGCCGACGCGAGCCGCTCGTTGATCGCCTCGACGCGGCCGCGCGCGTCGAGCGCGACCACGCCGTCGCGCAGGTGCTGAAGCAGGTTGTCGAGCCGCTGGCGGCGGAATGCTTCGGCGTGCGTCGCATACGCGACTTCGAGCGCCGTATCGACGGCCTTGCGCACCGACGCATGCGAATACAGGAACACCGCGCCCATGCCGGCACTGGCCGCGAGGTCGGTGACGAGGCCGGGGCCGACGATCGTCTCGATGCCGCGGTCGCGCAGGTCGTGCACGCAGGCTTCCGCTTCCTGCGCGGACTGATATGACGCAAACTGCACGTCAAGGCCGTACGCGGCGACGAAGCGGCGCACTTCGGGCGCCGTTTCCCCGGCGCTGACGAGCGCGATCCGCGACGCGTCGCGCCGGGCGCGCGCGAGCGCCTGCATCACGTCGAAGCCGGTCGGCGACACGACCACGACCGGCACCTGCGCACGCGTCTTCAGGAAGGCGCCGTTCGAGCCGGCCGCGACGATCACGTCGGGCCGCGCGGCGCCGGCCTCGGCGATCGCGCTGAGCGCATCCTCATACGCGCGCGTCACGATGCGCACGTCGGCGCGTTCGTCGAATTCGCCGGCGATCTCGCGAAAGAAGTCGCGCAGGCGGCTGATGCCCATCGCCCAGATGCGCGGGCGCGCCGCGCGATCGGCCGGGTCGACGGGCTTGGTCGAGGAGAGGTCCATGGCGATCGATTATGCGCGCGGGATTTCATTTTTGAAATAGGAAATTGCCGAATTGAAATCTCCGGGCGTTGCATCGCCCGCGCCGGTTGCTTAAGAATCAGTGGGTTAGCGACGTTTCGCGAGCTGGCCCGGTCCTTGCTGTTATCGGGCATTCCTTCAGGAGGCCGTTCATGAGCAACACGCATCTTCAGAGCGCCGGCGCGAAATTCCGCGCGGCAGTCGCGGCCGAGCAGCCGCTGCAGGTGGTCGGCGCGATCACCGCGTACGCGGCCAAGATGGCGCAGGCCGTCGGCTTCAAGGCCGTGTACCTGTCGGGCGGCGGCGTCGCCGCGAACTCGCTCGGGATCCCCGACCTCGGCATCAGCACGATGGAAGACGTGCTGATCGACGCGAACCGGATCACCAACGCAACCGATCTGCCGCTGCTCGTCGACATCGATACGGGCTGGGGCGGCGCATTCAACATCGCGCGCACGGTCCGCTCGTTCATCAAGGCCGGCGTCGCGGCCGTGCATCTCGAGGATCAGGTCGGCCAGAAGCGCTGCGGCCATCGTCCGGGCAAGGAAGTCGTGCCGGCCGACGAAATGGTCGATCGCATCAAGGCCGCGGTCGACGCGCGCACCGACGACCAGTTCGTGATCATGGCGCGCACCGATGCGGCCGCCGCCGAAGGGATCGACGCGGCGATCGAGCGCGCGGTCGCGTACGTCGAAGCCGGCGCCGACATGATCTTCCCGGAAGCGATGAAGACGCTCGATGACTACCGCCGTTTCAAGGCGGCCGTGAAGGTGCCGATCCTCGCGAACCTGACCGAGTTCGGCTCGACGCCGCTGTTCACGCTCGACGAACTGCGCGAGGCGAACGTCGACATCGCGCTGTACTGCTGCGGCGCGTATCGCGCGATGAACAAGGCCGCGCTGAACTTCTACGAGACGCTGCGCCGCGATGGCACGCAGAAGGCGGCCGTGCCGACGATGCAGACGCGCGCCGAGCTGTACGACTTCCTCGGCTATCACGAATACGAGCGCAAGCTCGACGAACTGTTCGCGCAGGGCAAGAAGTAACGCGGCCCGCGCGCCGGGACACGATTCCCGGGAAGCTTTGCATGGGACCGCACCAGGCGCTGAAGCGCCAAGTGCGGTCGACAGCTACCCAGATACCTATTGGAGAACGGAAACATGAGCGAGACGAAAGACGCAGCAGCACCGGCCGCCGCAGGCGCATTCAAGCCGAAGAAGTCGGTGGCGCTGTCGGGCGTGACGGCCGGCAACACGGCGCTGTGCACGGTCGGCAAGACCGGCAACGACCTGCACTACCGCGGCTACGACATTCTCGACGTCGCCGAGTCGTGCGAGTTCGAGGAAATCGCGCACCTGCTCGTGCACGGCACGCTGCCGAACCTGACCGAACTGGCCGCGTACAAGACCAAGCTGCGCGCGCTGCGCGGCCTGCCGAGCGCGCTGAAGGCGGCGCTCGAGCAGATCCCGGCGTCCGCGCACCCGATGGACGTGATGCGCACGGGCGTGTCGGTGCTCGGCACTGTGCTGCCGGAGAAGGACGATCACAACCTGCCGGGCGCGCGCGACATCGCCGACCGCCTGATGGCGTCGCTCGGCTCGATGCTGTTGTACTGGTATCACTTCTCGCACAACGGCAAGCGCATCGAGACGGAAACCGACGACGATTCGATCGGCGGCCACTTCCTGCACCTGCTGCACGGCAAGACGCCGTCGAAGTCGTGGGTCGAGGCGATGCACACGTCGCTGATCCTGTACGCGGAGCACGAATTCAACGCGTCGACGTTCACCGGCCGCGTGATCGCGGGCACGGGCTCGGACATCTACTCGGCGATCACCGGCGCGATCGGCGCGCTGCGCGGGCCGAAGCACGGCGGCGCGAACGAAGTCGCGTATGAAATCCAGAGCCGCTACAGCTCGCCGGACGACGCCGAAGCGGACATCCGCCGCCGCGTCGAGAACAAGGAAGTCGTGATCGGCTTCGGCCACCCGGTCTACACGATCTCCGATCCGCGCAACAAGGTGATCAAGGGCGTCGCGCACAAGCTGTCGAAGGAAGCGGGCGACACGAAGCTGTACAACATCGCCGAGCGCCTCGAATCGGTGATGTGGGAGGCGAAGAAGATGTTCCCGAACCTCGACTGGTTCAGCGCGGTGTCGTATCACATGATGGGCGTGCCGACCGCGATGTTCACGCCGCTGTTCGTGATCTCGCGCACGTCCGGCTGGAGCGCGCACATCATCGAGCAGCGCATCGACAACAAGATCATCCGCCCGAGCGCGAACTACACGGGCCCGGAAGACCTGCAGTTCGTGCCGATCGAGAAGCGTTGACACCCCGGCTGCGCGCGCGGGCCCCCGCAGCGGGGGCGGCCGGCGCGCGCTGAACGCCCTACCCAGGTATCCCCCACATCATGAATACCGCCAACCGCAAACCCCTGCCCGGCACGTCGCTGGATTATTTCGACGCGCGTGCCGCGGTCGACGCGATCGCGCCCGGCGCCTACGACACGCTGCCGTACACGTCGCGCGTGCTCGCCGAAAACCTCGTGCGCCGCTGCGATCCGGCGATCCTCGCCGAGTCGCTGAAGCAGATCATCGAGCGCAAGCGCGAACGCGACTTCCCGTGGTTCCCGGCGCGCGTCGTGTGCCACGACATCCTCGGGCAGACGGCGCTCGTCGATCTCGCCGGCCTGCGCGACGCGATCGCCGACGGCGGCGGCGACCCGGCGAAGGTGAACCCGGTTGTACCCGTGCAACTGATCGTCGATCACTCGCTCGCCGTCGAATGCGGCGGCTTCGATCCGGATGCGTTCGCGAAGAACCGCGCGATCGAGGATCGCCGCAACGAGGATCGTTTCCACTTCATCGAGTGGACGAAGAAGGCGTTCGAGAACGTCGACGTGATCCCGCCGGGCAACGGCATCATGCACCAGATCAACCTCGAGAAGATGTCGCCGGTGATCCAGGCGCAGGATGGCGTCGCGTATCCGGACACCTGCGTCGGCACCGACAGCCACACGCCGCACGTCGACGCGCTCGGCGTGATCGCGATCGGCGTGGGCGGCCTGGAAGCCGAGAACGTGATGCTCGGCCGCGCGTCGTGGATGCGCCTGCCCGACATCGTCGGCGTCGAACTGACCGGCAAGCGCCAGCCCGGCATTACCGCGACCGACATCGTGCTCGCGCTGACCGAGTTCCTGCGCAAGGAAAAGGTGGTCGGCGCGTATCTGGAATTCCGCGGTGCGGGAGCTGCGAGCCTCACGCTCGGCGATCGCGCGACGATCTCGAACATGGCGCCCGAATACGGCGCGACGGCCGCGATGTTCTTCATCGACGGCCAGACGACCGACTACCTGCGCCTCACCGGCCGCAGCGACGAGCAGGTGAAGCTCGTCGAGACCTACGCGAAGGCGGCGGGCCTGTGGGCCGATACGCTCGCCAACGCGCAATACGAGCGCACGCTGACGTTCGACCTGTCGAGCGTGGTGCGCAACATGGCCGGCCCGTCGAACCCGCACAAGCGGCTGCCGACGTCCGACCTCGCCGCGCGCGGGATCGCCGGCCAGTGGGAAGAGAAGGCGGGCGAGATGCCCGACGGCGCGGTGATCATCGCCGCGATCACGAGCTGCACGAACACCAGCAACCCGCGCAACGTGATCGCGGCGGCCTTGCTCGCACGCAACGCGAACGCGAAGGGCTTGACCCGCAAGCCGTGGGTGAAGAGCTCGCTCGCGCCGGGCTCGAAGGCGGTCGAGCTGTATCTGGAAGAAGCGAAGCTGCTGCCGGAACTCGAGAAGCTCGGCTTCGGCATCGTCGCGTTCGCGTGCACGACCTGCAACGGGATGTCGGGCGCGCTCGACCCGAAGATCCAGCAGGAGATCGTCGATCGCGACCTGTACGCGACGGCCGTGCTGTCCGGCAACCGCAACTTCGACGGCCGCATCCATCCGTATGCGAAGCAGGCGTTCCTCGCGTCGCCGCCGCTCGTCGTCGCGTATGCGATCGCCGGCACGATCCGCTTCGACATCGAGAAGGACGCGCTCGGCCACGACCAGGACGGCAAGCCGGTCACGCTGAAGGACATCTGGCCGACCGACGAGGAGATCGATGCGATCGTCGCGTCGAGCGTGAAGCCCGAGCAGTTCCGCAAGGTCTACGAGCCGATGTTCGCGCGCAGCGCCGATGCGGGCGAGCGCGCGGCGCCGCTGTACGACTGGCGGCCGCAGAGCACGTACATTCGCCGTCCGCCGTACTGGGAAGGCGCGCTGGCCGGCGAACGCACGCTGCAGGGCATGCGCCCGCTCGCGGTGCTCGGCGACAACATCACGACCGACCACCTGTCGCCGTCGAACGCGATCCTCGCGAACAGCGCGGCCGGCGAATACCTCGCGAAGATGGGCCTGCCGGAAGAAGACTTCAACTCGTACGCGACGCACCGGGGAGACCACCTGACCGCGCAGCGCGCGACCTTCGCGAACCCGACGCTGATCAACGAGATGGCGGTGGTCGACGGCGCGGTGAAGAAGGGCTCGCTCGCGCGCGTCGAGCCGGAAGGCAAGGTCATGCGGATGTGGGAAGCGATCGAGACGTACATGAATCGCAAGCAGCCGCTGATCGTCGTCGCCGGTGCCGACTACGGCCAGGGCTCGTCGCGCGACTGGGCCGCGAAGGGCGTGCGGCTCGCGGGCGTCGAGGCGATCGCCGCCGAAGGCTTCGAGCGGATCCACCGCACGAACCTGATCGGGATGGGCGTGCTGCCGCTCGAGTTCAAGCCCGGCACGAACCGGACGACGCTCGGCATCGACGGCACCGAGACCTTCGACGTGATCGGCGAGCGCAAGCCGCGCGCCGACCTGACGCTCGTGATTCACCGCAGGAACGGCGAGCGCGTCGAGGTGCCGATGACGTGCCGGCTCGATACGGCCGAGGAAGTGTCGATCTACGAAGCCGGCGGCGTGCTGCAGCGCTTCGCGCAGGACTTCCTCGAATCGTCGCAGGCGGCGTGACGGGGTTACATCGAGAACACAGACATGGCTCATATTCCTCAAATCAGGATTCCCGCGACCTATATCCGCGGCGGCACCAGCAAGGGCGTGTTCTTCCGGCTGCAGGACCTGCCCGACGCGGCGCAGGCGCCGGGCGCCGCGCGCGACGCGCTGCTGCTGCGCGTGATCGGCAGCCCCGATCCGTACGGCAAGCAGATCGACGGGATGGGCGGCGCGACGTCGTCCACCAGCAAGACGGTGATCGTGTCGAAGAGCACGCGGCCCGGCCACGACGTCGACTACCTGTTCGGGCAGGTCGCGATCGACAAGGCGTTCGTCGACTGGACCGGCAACTGCGGCAACCTGTCGGCGGCGGTCGGCCCGTTCGCGATCGGCGGCGGGCTCGTCGATCCGGCGCGCGTGCCGCGCGACGGCATCGCGACCGTGCGGATCTGGCAGGCGAACATCGGCAAGACGATCGTCGCGCACGTGCCGGTCACGAACGGCGCGGTGCAGGAGACGGGCGACTTCGAGCTGGACGGCGTCACGTTTCCGGCCGCCGAAGTGCAGCTCGAATTCATGGATCCGGCCGCCGAGGAAGAGGGCGCGGGCGGGTCGATGTTCCCGACCGGCAACCTCGTCGACGATCTCGCGGTGCCGGGCGTCGGCACGCTGAAGGCGACGATGATCAACGCGGGAATCCCGACGATCTTCGTCGAGGCCGACGCGATCGGCTATACGGGCACCGAGCTGCAGGACGCGATCAACGGCGACGCGAAGGCGCTCGAGAAGTTCGAGACGATCCGTGCGCACGGCGCGCTGCGCATGGGGCTGATCGATACGCTCGATGAAATCGCGACGCGGCAGCACACGCCGAAGATCGCGTTCGTCGCGAAGCCCGCCGATTACGTCGCATCGAGCGGCAAGCGTGTGAACGCGGGCGACGTCGACCTGCTGGTGCGCGCGATGTCGATGGGCAAGCTGCACCACGCGATGATGGGCACGGCGGCGGTCGCGATCGGCACGGCCGCGGCGATCCCCGGCACGCTCGTGAATCTGGCGGCGGGCGGCGGCGAGCGCAACGCGGTGCGCTTCGGGCATCCGTCGGGCACGCTGCGCGTCGGCGCGGAAGCGCAGCAGCAGGAGAACGGCGAGTGGGCTGTCACGAAGGCGATCATGAGCCGCAGTGCGCGCGTGCTGATGGAGGGCTGGGTGAGGGTGCCGGGCGACGCGTTCTGACGTTTCAGTCGTTCGACCGGAATGCGCGGGCGGCTTCGGCCGCCCGCGTCGTTTCGGCTAGCCGTGCAGGAACCGGCGCAGCGCGTCGTGGCTGAGGCGGCGTGCCGCTTCGGAGAGTCGCGCGTCGGGCACGATGTCGAAACCGTGCACGCCGCCGGGGAGCACGTGCAGTTCGGTCGGCACGCCGGCGCGGAGCAGCCGCCGCGCATAGTCGAGGTTTTCTTCGAGGAACAGATCGAGCGAGCCGATCGACAGGAACGTCGGCGGCAGGCCGTCGAGCTTGTCCGCGCGTGCGGCGGCGGCATACGGCGACACGCCGTCGAGGCCCGGCGCGTGGCCGAGCAGCGACGTCCAGCCGAACCGGTTGTTGGCCGCGTGCCAGACGAACTCGCCGGCATGCGGATGCGGCGCGCGCGTGCAGGTGCGGTCGTCGAGCATCGGGTAGATCAGATGCTGGAACGCGAGCCGGCATTCGCCGCGATCGCGCGCCAGCAGCGCCAGCGCGGCGGCCAGCCCGCCGCCCGCGCTTTCGCCCGTCACGCCGATGCGCGCCGGGTCGATGCCGAGCGTGTCGGCATGGCGGAAGGTCCACGCGAGGCCCGCGTAGCAATCCTCGATCGCGCCGGGGAACACCGTTTCCGGTGCGAGGCGGTAGTCGATCGAGATCAGCACGCAGCCGAGCTGTTTGACTGCCTGGCGATGAATGGCCTCCAGGTCCTTCGCCGCGCCGCGCACGTAGCCGCCGCCGTGCATGTGGACGATCGCCGGGAGCGGTCGCGCGGCGTCGTCGGGCGTGTAGATGTGAAGCGGGACGTCCGGCGCGCCGGCGGGGCCGGGGACGGCGCGGCGCGCGAGCGTGCTGCCGGCCGGGTCCGGCGGCGGCAGCGGCAGCACGCGCTCGCGCGCCTGCGCGAGGTTGTCGGCGCTGAGCGTGACGGTCGGCCACACGTCGAGCAGCGGGCGGATTTCGGGATCGACGAGATGCAGGGTATCCAAGCGGTTGCTCCGTGATTGAGTGGCGGCGATAACGGACGAACCGGTGTCGCCGCAGCGGGGCTCGGAGGCCGGCAGGCCGCCGCGATCATGTCCTTTCGGCATGCCGCAGCAGGCGGGCGGTGCCGCCGGGCGCGTTTCATGTGCGGCACGACAGTGGGCTGACATTGCCGTCGACGCGCAAGTTCCCGCGGCGGCGCCGACCGGTGCGACATCGTCGTCGTGATGCGTCGTGCGCGGCCCGCGCAGCGCGGATACCTACAGCACGCTGCGTGCGACGACCCAGCGGTGCACCTCGCTCGGGCCCTCGAAGATTCGCATCAGCCGCGCTTCGCTCGCCATCTGCTGCAACGGCAGTTCCTTCGTCATGCCCATCGCGCCGAGCGTCTGCATCGCGTGATCGATGACGGTCCACGCCATTTCGGTCGCGAACACCTTGACCATCGAGATCTGCGTGCGCGCGTCCTGCCCGGCATCCACCCGCGCGGCTGCTTCGTAGGTCATCAGGCGGCACGCGTGGATGCGGGTCAGCGCATCGGCCACCCACCACTGAACGGCCTGGCGCTCCGCGAGCGGCACCCCGAAGGTCGTGCGCTGCTTCGCGTATTCGCACAGCAGCGCGACTGCGCGCTCGGCGCGGCCGATGCACCAGGCCGCCATCTCCAGCCGCCGGTTCGACAGCCGCCCCTGCATCGGCACGAAGCCTTCGCCTTCCCGGCCGAGCAGTTGCGTGGCGGGCAGGCGGCAGTTTTCCAGCACGATCTCGTAGGTGGACAGCCCGCCGATCATCGGAATCCGGCGTTCGATGATGAAGCCCGGCGTATCGCGCTCGACGATGAAGGCCGAGATGCCGCCGCGCTTGCCCTTGCTGCGGTCCGTCAGCGCCATCACGATCGTCCAGTCGGCTTCGCTCGCGTGGCTGATCCAGATCTTGCGCCCGTTCAGCACCCAGCCGTCGCCGTCGCGCTCGGCCGTCGTCGACAGCGCGCCCGGGTCCGAGCCGGCGCCCGGTTCGGAGATGGCCATCGCGGAGCGCGTGACGCCGCGCGCATAAGGGTCGAGATAGCGGGCGCGCTGCGCGTCGTCGGCCGAGTCGCACAGCATCCTCAGGTTCGGCGAATCGGGCGGCAGCACGTACGGCGTCACGGTCGTACCGATCGCTTCGTTCACGCCGACCATCGCGACGGCCGACAGGTCCGAGCCGCCGGCGTCGAGGGGCGCGTCGAGCCCCCACAGGCCGAGCTGTCGCGAGCGTTCGTCGAGCCGTGCGCGCTCGTCGGCGAGCAGCGCGAAGCGCTGACCATCGGCTTCCCGCGCCATCGCGGCGGCTTCGAGCGGAATGAGCTCGTCGTTCACGAAGCGCGCGACGAGGTCCTTGATCATCCGGTGTTCGAGTTCGAGTTCGAAGTTCATATGCGGATCGATGAGTGAGTGAAGGAAACCGGTGCGGTCAGCGCGCGGCTGGAAGCGGCGCCGCCCGCGCGCGCAGCGTGCCGAGCAGCGCCACGCAGCCGGCCGCGAGCAGTGCCGCGTTGAAATAGAGTCCGCCGCGCATCGATCCGGTGACCGTGTTGAGCACGCCCATCAGGAACGGGCTCGCGAACCCGCCGATCGCGCCGGACATCGTGATCGCCGCGATCGCGACCGCCATCGAGCGCTTGGGCAGTGCGAGCCCCGGCACCACCCAGAACGCGGGCAGCGCCGCGGCGTGCGTGGCGACCGCGATGCAGAGCGCGATCATCAGGTGCGGCGTGCCGTCGACGCTCGCCAGCCCGGCGAGCGCCGCCGCACACGCGAGCATGGCGAATGCACCGTGCCCGCGCCATTCGCGCCGGCGCTCGGTGTGCCAGCCCATCCCGAGCATGCCGACGATGCCGCACAGGTAGGGCAGCGCGGACAGCAGGCCGATCTGCATCGCGCCGTGCAGGCCGCCGCGATGCAGGATCACGGGCATCCAGAACACGAGCGCGTAGCCGGCGGCCGCGATCGCAAAATTGGCCGCGCACAGCAGCCAGAAATCGCGGTGCGCGAGCAGCGGCCGCGCCGCGTCCGCATCCGGCGTGCCGGCTTCGACATGCGCGTGTGCGGCGCGCAGTGCGGCCTTGTCGGCGTCCGACAGCCAGCGTGCGTCGTCCGGCCGGTCGTCGAGAAACCGGAGCGCGACGATGCCGATCGCACAGCTCGGCAGCCCTTCCACGAGGAACAGCCATTGCCAGCCGCTCAGGCCGGCTGCACCGTCGAAGAGCGTGAGGATTGCGCCCGACACGGGCCCGGCGATCAACCCCGCGAGATACAGCGCCGTCATGAAGAGCGCGAACGCCTTCGCGCGCTGCCGCGGCGGATACCACGCGCCGAGATAGAACAGGATGCCGGGGAAGAAGCCGGCCTCGAACACGCCCAGCAGGAACCGGCACGCGTAGAACTGCGCGGGCGTCGTGACGAACATCGTCGCGGCCGAGCCGAGCCCCCACAGCACCATGATTCGTGCGATCGTCTTGCGCGCGCCGATCCGCGCGAGCCAGGCGTTGCTCGGAATCTCTAACGCCATGTAGCCGATGAAGAAGATGCCCGCACCGAGCCCGTAGACGGCGTCGGAAAAGTGCAATTCGGCGGCCATCTGCGCGTGCGCGAAGCCGATGTTGATCCGGTCGATGAACGACAGCGTGTAGCAGAGGATCAGGAACGGCAGCAGCCGGCGCGAGATCCGGCGGTAGAGCGCCCGCGTCGCGCCATCGTCGACGGCGGCCGGGTGGGTGGAAAGGGTCGGGGTCATGGGCACTCCGTCAGAAGCGGTGAACGATGCCGAGCGCGAGCACCTGCTCGGTGCCGCCCGGTTGCGGCTGCAGGCCGGCGACGACCGTGTTGCGCGCGTCGCCGCCGTTCTTCATGTAGAGATAGCGTGCGTAGAGCGAAGTCCGCTTCGACAGCGGATGGTCGTACCCGACGCCGAGCGCGGTCGCATCGTTCGCCGAGCCTTTCACGTCGCGGCGCACGACCGATACGAGCACGCGATCGAGCGCGCCGACGTTGATCGATACGCCGACGCTCGCGGTCGAGAACGCGGGCAGGTTCGGCGCCGTGCTGACGCCGTAGAGAAACGCGGCGTACAGCTTGACGCGCGCGAACGCGTAGTTGGCCGCGAACACGTAATGGCGGGTCGTCGACGGGTAGACGACGGGCGACAGGTTGCCGGCCGACACGTCGCCCTGGAAGCCCGCGCCGAGATAGAGCCCGCCGATCCGGTACTGAAGCCCGGCGCCATAGTTGCGCCCGGCCTGCATGGACAGCGCGTTCGCTGTCGGAAAGCCGTACGTGGCCATCACGCGCAGGCCGTTCCAGTCGGGGCTGAGATACGACGCCGCCTGGTTGAAGCGCGGAATCGGCGGCGTCGTGTTGCTCGTGATCGTATCCGTCGACGTCGCGAGCAGCGCGAGCGGCGACAGCCGTTCGTTGAGTCCGAACGGATCGCCGTCGTACACAACGTAGAACGCAGGCGTGTATTGCCGGCCGAGCCGGAGGTCGCCGTAGCGGGTGTTCTGCAGCGACACGTATGCCTGCCTGTAGAACAGCGTGCCGCCCTGGAACGATCCGTCGGCCGGCGTGAAGCCGCTTTCCAGCACGAACTTCGTCGACGTGCCGCCGCCGAGATCCTCGACGCCCGTCAACCCGATGCGGCTGGTCGACGATCCGCCGCCGCTCTGCCGCACGCTCGATAGGCTGCCGATGCGATCGAATTCGACGTAGCTGTCGACGATCCCGTACAGCGTGACCGACGACGCTTGCGCCGGCGACGCGCACAGCACGCACGCGCCGACCAGGAATGCTTTCCGTTGCATGAAGATGTCTCCGTTCCATGTCTTTTTTTGCGCGCCCGCGTTCTGGGAGCGGTTGCGCGCGTCGTATCGCCCACCGTGCCGCGTCGGGCTCAGCGCCCCTTGAACACCGGCTTGCGCTTCTCGAGAAACGCACGGGCGCCTTCGATCCGGTCCTCGCTCGCATAGACGTCGGGGCCGACGTCCAGCCGCAGCGCCGCGGCAACCGGCAAGCCCTGGCTGCGTGTCGCGGTTTCCTTGATGCGGCGGATCGTGAGCGGCGCGTTCGTGGCGATCGCCTCCGCCAGTTCGCGCACGGTGTCGTCGAGCGCGGCGCCGGGTACGACGCGGTTCAGCAACCCGACGCGCTGCGCTTCGTCAGCGTCGAAGCGGCGGCCCGTGAACAGCAGTTCCATCGCGACGGCGCGCGGCAGCATGCGCGGCAGCAGCACGCTCGCGAAGTTCGCGCCCATGCCGACCCGCGCTTCAGGCAGTGCGAAGTACGCGTGCTCGGCGGCGATCCGCAAGTCGCACGCGAGCGCGATTTCAAAGCCGCCGCCGACGGCGAAGCCGTTGATGGCCGCGATGGTCGGCTTGCACAGCTCCAGGATCGGCTCGTGTACGTTGCGTGCGAGCCCGCGCATCGGCCGCATCCCGCGCATCTCGGGATCGCCGAGATCGATGCCCGCGCTGAAGGCCCGTTCGCCGGCGCCTCGGATCACGATCGCGCGAATCGCGGGGTTGTCGTCGAGCGTGACCAGTTCGTCGCACAGGCGCCGGATCGCGTCGGCGGACAGTGCATTGGCAACGTGCGGGCGATGGATCGTCAGCCACGCAATGCCGTCGTCGTCGTTGCGCAGGATCGACGGGGCGTCGTCGCCGGTCAGGGAAGAGAACGTGTGCGGCGCGCTCATGACGCGCTCCCGGCAGAGCCTGCGCGTTCGTCGTGGATGACGCCTGCCTGCCGCAGCGCGTCGCGCCGGGCCGCATCGATGCCGAACGCGCCGAGCACCGCGTCGGTGTCGGCGGCGAACGGCCGGGGCGGCCGGCGTATCGATCCGGGTGTGCGGGAGAGTTTGGCCGGGATGCCCGCGCCGGTGTACGCCTCGGTATTGACGAACATCGCGTTGCGCGCCGCCTGCGGATGGCCGAATGCATCGGCGACGGTGTTCACCGGCCCCGTTGCGACGCCGGCGTGCAGCAGCCGCTCGACGACGTCGTCGGCGCGAAGTTCGGCGGTGAGTTGCCCGAGCAGCGTGTCGAGCGCGTCGCGATGCGCGACGCGCTGCGCGTTGGTCGCGAACCGCGGATCGCGCGCAAGCTCGGGCACGCCGAGCGCTTCGACGAGCCGCGCGAACGTGCGGTTGTTGCCGGCGCCCGTCGCCACCGGCTTGTCCTTGCACGGATAGACGCCGTAGGGAGCGATCGCGCCATACACATTGCCGGTCGCGACGGGAACGTCGCCGGTCGCCATCCAGCTCGTGCTGACCGGGTGCAGCATCGACAGTGCGGTGCTGAACAGGTCGATGTCGACGTGTTGCCCGAGACCGGAGCGCGTCCGTTCGACCAGCGCGAGCAGGATGCTCGACACGGCGCTCAGGCCGGCCGCGAAATCGACGACCGGAAACGGCACCTTGAGCGGCATGCCGCCCGGTTCGCCGTTGATCGACATAAAGCCGGCCAGCCCCTGCGCGACGGCGTCGTAGCCAGGGAACCGCGCGAGCGGGCCGTCGGTGCCGTATCCGGAAATCGAACAATGCACGAGGCGCGGGAAGCGTTCGCGCAGGCAGTGTTCGTATCCGATGCCCCAGCGTTCGAGCGTGCCCTGCTTGAAGTTGTCGACCAGCACGTCGGCCGTCTCGAGCAGGCGGAACAGCACGTCGCGTCCGTCGGGGTGCGACAGGTCGAGCGCGAGATTGCGCTTGTTGCGGTTGAGCCCCCAGTAGTAGCTGGAGATGCCGCCCGGCATCGCGGGCCCCCAGTCGCGCGTCTCGTCGCCCTGCGGCGGCTCGATCTTGATGACGTCCGCGCCGTGGTCGGCGAGCGTCTGTGCGCAGAACGGCCCCGCATAGACGCGGCTCAGGTCCACCACGCGCACGCCCGCGAGTGCGCCTTCGTTGTTGCTGGTCATGACGATGTTTCCTTCGATGTGGAATTCGATGGTCCGGCATGCCGGCATGCGCCGGCCGCACGGCAGACGACGCGTCGCCGGCTCAGCCGCGCGCGGCGAACAGCGCGTTCACCGCCGCACGATGTTCGGGGGTGGCGTGCGCGAACGCCTGGTACGAGGCCGACAGGTCGAGCAGCGTGTCGAGGCTCGCGTGCCGGCCTTCGCGCAGCAGCCGCTTGGTCAGGCGCAACGCGGTGCCCGAGTGGCGGGCGATGCGGCCGGCCAGTTCGTGCGCGTGCGCGAGGAGGTCGCCGTCGGGAACGACGCGCGACACGAGCCCGCAGCGCAGCGCCGCCTGTGCGTCCAGCGCGTCGCCCGTGAACGACATTTCCGCGGCGACGGCGGCGCCGACGATCTGCGGCAGGAACCACGCGCCGCCGTCGCCCGGCACGAGGCCGAGCGTGATGAAGCTCTCGGCGAAGCGTGCGCTGCCGGCGGCGATGCGGATGTCGCACATGCACGCGAGATCGGTGCCGGCGCCGATGGCCGGGCCGTTGATCGCCGCAATGGCCGGCACTTCGAGCTGCTGGAACGCCTGCGCCACGCGCTGTATGCCGCGGCGATAGCTCGTCCGGATCGCGGCGAGGTCGTGCGGGTCCGATTCGACGAACGCGCGCATCGCCTTCACGTTGCCGCCCGACGAAAACGCCGCGCCGGCGCCGGTCAGGATCAGCACGCGGATCGATTCGTCGCGGTTCGCGTCGTCGCAGCATTCGGTCAGCGCGTCGATCGCATCGGTATCCGAAATGGCGTTGCGGGTTTCGGGGCGGTTCATCGTGACGGTCAGGATCGGGCCCTGCCGTTCACGGATCAGAAAGGCTGCCATGATGTCTCCGTATGTTCTGTGCCGCGGGACTTCACGCCGCGGGCCGAAGCCTAGTATCGTCACGACGGTTGGCGGCGGGAAATTCCGTTCCACGTATGTGGAAGGCCCGTCCCGGTTGCGTGCGGAGAGGGCGGGATGAGCGGAAACGTGGTCAAGAGCGCGGCGCGCGTGTTCGAGGTGCTGGAACTCTTCAGCACATTGCAGCGGCCGCTGAGCGTGCGGGAGATCGCCACGCGCTGCGGCTATCCGGGGTCGAGCGCTGCGGCGTTGCTGACCAGCATGAAAGCGCTCGGCTATCTCGCGTACGACGACGAGACGCATGCCTATGCGCCCACCGCGCGGCTCGTCAATCTCGGCGAAGCGCTCGTCGATTCGGCGGCAGGCAGCCGGCGGCACTGGCACGCCGTCGCGAAGCGGCTGGCCGCCCGCACGCACGAGGCGGTCGTGATCGCGGTGCAGAGCGATCTGTATGTGCAGTACATCGACGCGATCGCGGGCTCCCATAGGATTCCGATCCAGTTCTATGCGCCGATCGGCACGCGCCGCGAGATCTGCATGTCGAGCCTAGGCTGGGCGCTGCTGAGCATCCAGCCGGACAACACGATCCGCCGGCTCGTGGCGCGCAGCATCCGCCGGCTCGGGCAGTCGGGCAGGACGATCGACGAGGATGTCGTGCTCGACAAGGTCGAACAGGCGCGCCGGCACGGCTACTCGTATTCAGCGCATACGGTGACGCAGGGCGCCGCGATGATCTCGATGGTGATCGCGGACGGCTTGAACGGCCTGCCGCTGGCGATGGGCGTGGCCGGGCCTGTCGAGCGGATCGACGCGCACCGCGACGCGATCGTGCGGGCGATGCGGGAGGTGCTGGCCGAGCGCGCGGACGAGGCGGCCGGCTAGCCGCGCGAGGCTGGCCCGCGCGCCGGGCGTTGTGGCATCGGGCAAGTGCCGGTGCCTGACGGCGAGCGATGGCGATGCGGCCGGGACGTCGATCCCGGGTATCGGCCCGGTCATCGTTCGTGCCGCGCCCGTCGCACGCATTCGCATAGAATCGATGCGTTTCCTTGCCCCTGTCCCGGTTGCATTTCAGCGAGGTCGCAATGCCATTGAACGCGCCGCTTGCCGGCATCCACATCGTCGAATTCGAAGGTCTCGGCCCCGGCCCGCTCGCGGGCTGGATGCTCGCCGGGATGGGCGCGCGGATCACGCTGATCGCGCGCCCGTCCGGCCGCACGAGCGCGCCGGACGCGCTGCGGGCCCGCGACGGCGACCTGCTGCGCGAAGGCAAGACGATCGTCGAGCTCGACCTGAAGGCGCCGACCGGCCGCGCTGCCGCGCTCGAACTGATCGCGCAGGCGGACGCGCTGATCGAGGGGCTGCGGCCCGGCGTGATGGAGCGGCTCGGCCTCGGGCCCGAAGATTGCGCACGCCGCAACCTGAAGCTCGTGTACGGGCGGATGACCGGCTGGGGCCAGCACGGCCCGCTCGCGGCCGCGGCCGGGCACGACCTGAACTATGTCGCGCTGACGGGGCTGCTGTCGCTGTCGGCACCGAATGACGGCCGGCCGGGGTTGCCGCCGACCGTCGTCGGCGATGCGGGCGGCGCGCTCGGGCTCGCGTTCGGGATCGTCTGCGCGCTGTTCGACGTGCGCGGCGGGGGGCTGGGGCGCGTGGTCGACGGCGCGATCGTCGACATCGTGTCGATGCTCGGTTCGCTCGCGCTGTGGGCACGCGCGAACGGGCAGCTCGACGGCGCGCAGCCGAGCCTCTTCCACGACGCGCCGTTCTACGACGTGTATCGCTGCGCGGACGGCGAATGCGTGACGATCGGCGCGCTCGAGCCGCCGTTCTATGCGCTGCTGATCGAACGGCTCGGGCTGACCGACGTCGATCCGGCGTCGCAGTACGACCGCGCGCACTGGCCCGCGTTGAAGGCGCGGTTCGCCGACGTGTTCGCGCAGCAGCCGTCAGCGCACTGGCGCGCGCTACTTGAAGGCACCGACGCGTGTTTCGCGCCGGTATTGAGCGTGGCCGACGCGGCGCTGCATCCGCACAACGCGGCGCGCGGGATCTATCGGACCGACGAGAACGGCAACGTGCGGGCGCGCGTGGCGCCGCGGTTCCTGCCGTTGAAGGGTGGTGGGGCCGAGTAGGCGTGCTGAACTTTACGGCTCGGGAGCGAATTCGGAATGGCCTGTATGGCACCTGGAATCGTGCTAAATATGGTGCCAAATAAAGTGCAATGGAAATTCAATCGAAAAAGGAGCGGACATGCCCCACACCATCCTGGCCAGCGTGACGGCGAGCGTCTCGGAGCTGAAGCGGAACCCGATGGGAACCGTTGCGGCGGGCGAGGGCTTCCCGGTCGCGATCCTGAATCACAACGAGCCCGCGTTCTATTGCATCCCGGCGAAGACATGGGAGGCGATGGTCGAACGTCTCGAAGATATCGAAGACAACGCGCTGGCTGACTCGCGCGCCAAGGAGAAAACCGTCAAGGTCAAGCTGAATGACCTTTGAGCTCGCTTTTCTCGAACCTGCGTTGAAGGAGTGGAAGAAGCTCGATCGTACCGTTCGCGATCAGTTCAAGGCCAGACTCGCCGAACGGTTAGAGAATCCTCGCATTCCCTCGGCGAAGCTGCACGGTCATCCGGATCGCGACAAGATCAAGCTGCGCAGTGTCGGCTATCGTCTCGTGTACGAAGTGCGCGATGCGGAGGTCGTCGTACTGGTCGTCGCGGTGGGGCGTCGCGAGCGCGATGCGGTCTATCTCGCCGCAATGAAACGCTAGCGCGATACGCGATACGCGTTGCGTGTTCGGCGTTCTCTAATTGACCTTGGGCCGGGCAACCGCTCAGGCCGTTTCCTCCGGCATATCCGGCATCTTGCCGTCGCCGACACGATTGATCGTACCTTGCGCGATCGCGACGAGCCGCTCGTGATCGCCGTCGATGACGAACACATGACACTGGCAGGTCGCCTGGTGCCGGCCTGCGTAGACGAGCTTCGCGCGCGCGACGAGCGTGCCGTTCACGGCCGGCCGCAGGTAGTTGATCTTGTATTCGGCCGTGATCACGCGCGGGCCGAGCACGAGCGCGCCGGCGAACGTCAGCGCGTTGTCGGCGAGATAGCTGATGACGCCGCCGTGCACGAAACCGTGCTGCTGCCGCAGTTCATCGCGCACGTGCAGGCACAGCGACACCTCGTTGTCGCCGATATGCATCAGCTCCGTACCCAGCAGCATGCTGAACGGTTGCGCACGCAATGCGCCGCGCGCGTGGTCCGTGATGTCGGTCATCGGCTTTCCTCGAAATGAGTGCCCGCTTGCGCTGAACTCTAGGAAGGGGGCAGCGGATAAGCAAGGAAATTCGTCCGCGTTTCCTGCAATTTCCGGCGCGATGCGATGCGATTATTGCGTCGAACGCGGGAGTTGTCCTTGTTTGCGGGCGATTCGGCGGGAATGCGCGAGCGACGCACGTCACGGGCCCGTGTTGCTGCCCGCACCTCGCCGGCTGCACCTGAACGGCTGCTCCTAAAGTCCGACGAAGAAATGCCGCTAATGCCGGGGCATTGCCTCATCGTCCGCTCTCCAGGAATCTCCCCATGTTCGGAAAAATCAAGCTCGCGTCGGGTCTGCTCGGCGTGTTGACCGTGTTTTGCCTCTTCCTGTTCGCGATCGAAGCGCTCGGCTTCCGGGCGCTCGCGTCGACGCGCAGCGGCGTCGACGATCTGTCGAACGTCGCGATCGCGCAGGTCAACGCGGCCAACCAGGCGACCGAGCACCTGCTCGACGCGCGCATCAACCTGTCGCGCGCCGGCACGCGGATGGTGCGCGGCGGCCCGAAGCCGGAGGACATCATCCGCCATGCCGGCGCTTCGCTTGCCGACGCGGACAAGGCGTTCGCCGCGCTGACGGCCGCGCAGCCGGTCGACGACACGAACCGCACGCGCGTCGCGGCGCTCGCCGAGCGCTATCGCGCGCTGCGCGGCGCGCTTGGCGAACTCGTGCAGTTCCTCGACGCCGACAACATCCAGGCCTTCCTCGACCAGCCGACGCAAGGCATCCAGGATGCCTACATCGCCGAACTGCATCGCTTCGCCGAATACGGCAGCGCATCGAGCCGCACGGCGCTCGACACGATCGACGGCGGCATGCTCTGGTTCAAGTCGGTCGGCATCGCGCTGCTGGTGGCGATGCTCGCGGCGAGCGCGGCGATCTACGCAGCCGCGCGGCGCGCGGTCGTCGCGCCGCTGGACGAGGCCAGCCGCCATTTCGAGCGGATCGCGCAGGGCCGGCTCGACGAAGCCGTGCGGGCGGGCGGCGTGTTCGAGATCGACCGGATGCTGCGCGGCCTCGCCGCGATGCAGACGAGCATCGCGGGCACCGTGCGTACGGTGCGCCACGCGTCCGATGCGATCCACCTCGGCGCGGGCGAGATCGCGGGCGGCAACGCCGACCTGTCGGCGCGCACGGGCACGCAGGCCGCATCGCTCGAGGAAACGGCCGCGAGCATGGAGGAATTGACCGCGACCGTCCGGCAGAACACCGACAGCGCACGCGCGGCCAGCGCGCTGGCCGACGCGGCGCTCGAAGCGACGAGCCACGGCGGCGGCGTGGTCGACAGCGTGATCGACCGGATGCGCGGCATCGCGCAGAGCTCGGGGCGGATCGCGGAAATCATCTCGGTAATCGACGGCATCGCGTTCCAGACCAACATCCTCGCGCTGAACGCGGCGGTCGAGGCCGCGCGGGCCGGCGAACAGGGGCGCGGCTTCGCGGTCGTCGCGGGCGAAGTGCGCTCGCTCGCGCAGCGCAGCGCGCAATCGGCGAAGGAGATCAAGGCGCTGATCGAGGATTCGGTCGCACAGATCAACGGCGGCGCGGAACTCGTCGAGCGCGCCGGCGATGCGATGCGGACGGTGTCGGCATCGATCACGCGCGTCGTGCAGACGATGTCCGAGATCACGGCCGCGTCGGTCGAGCAGAGCGTCGGGATCGAGCAGGTGAACCAGGCCGTCACGCAGATGGATCAGCTGACGCAGCAGAACGCGGCGCTGGTGGAGCAAGTCGCGGCGGCGGCCGCGTCGCTGAACGACCAGACCGCGCACCTGATGCAGGCGGTGTCGGTGTTCGAACTCGGCGATGCGCGCGCCGCACGCGGCGAACGCGTGGCGCCGTCGTTTGCCGACGCGGGTTACGAACCGGCCGGCAGCGCCGCGTAGGCGGTCGCGAGATGGTAGGGCGTCGTCGACGGCATGTCGGCGCGCGACACCTGCCCGTCCGCCGTCTTGCACTCGAACCAGCCGCGCGGATGCAGGAAGCGCGAGGCGAAGCGCCCGATCTGCTGCGCGAGCGGCGCGGACGCCGGCGTGCCGCCGTGCGTCGCGAGCGCGCGCAGGTACTCGGTCTGCGCCCAGATCCGCTGCGTGCCGTCGATGCACGCGCCTTGTGCGTCGAGCGCCGCGCAGACGCCGCCCGTCTGCGCATCGACGCCGTATTGCTCCGCGAACGTGAAAGCGCGCGACAGTGCCGCGGGGAGCCCGGTCTGCGCGAGCCGTGCGCCGGCCGCGTCGACCAGATAGAACCACTCGAACTGATGGCCGGGCTCGAAACGGTTGTCGGCCGCCCCGAGCGGCAGCTCGTCGACGCAGCCGGTCGCCGCGTCGACGAACGTGCGCTCGACGGCCCGCGCGGTGCGTACGAGCGCATCGTCGAACGCCGCGTCGCCGAACGCGTCGGCGGCCGCGAGCCACGCTTCGGTCAGATGCATCAGCGGATTCTGCAGCGCGCCGCTGCCGGATGACGAGAAATCGGCGTGGCGCGCCGCATCGAGCAGCGCGTCGCCATGGCGCGGTGCGAAGCGGTCCTGGATCAGCGCGGCGGTTTCTTCTGCCACCGCGCGCGCGGCGGCGTCGCCCGACGCCGCATGCCATGCGGCGCACGCGAACACGATGAACGCGTGCGTATAGAGATCCTTGGTCGTATCGAGCGGCGCGCCCTGCGCGTCGACGCTGTAGATCCAGCCGCCGTGGCGCGCGTCGCGGAAGCGGCTGCACAGCGCGTCGAACAGCGTGGCCGCGTGTGCTGTGTCGCCGGCCTGCGCGAACACGAACAGTTGCCGCGCGCAGGCCATTGCGCGATAACGGGTGACGGGCAGCGGCGCGTGGGTGGCCGGATCGACGGCCTCGAACGGCAGCCGCAACGTGTGGTCGAACCCGGAACCCCGCCAGATCGGCAAGACGACGTGCGCGAAATGGTGGCGCAGCTGGGCGGCCTGGGCGGAAGCGGAGTCGGAAACGGACATGACGGGGTTGAGCGCTTGGATCTGAACGTGTCGGCGCGGCCCGGATCGGCGCGGCCGGGGCCAAGGATAAAACATTCCGCGCGACCGGCACAAAAAAAGGAGATAAATCGGATGCTCAGCAACCTGGAACTCGTGATGCGGCTCGTTCTCGCGGCGGCGCTCGGCAGCGTCATCGGCTTCGAGCGCGAGCGCCTGTCGTGGGCGGCCGGCCTGCGCACGCACATGCTCGTGTGCGTCGGCTCGACGCTGATCATGATCGTGTCGGCGTTCGGATTCGCCGACGTGCTCGGCAGCAGCGAGCACATCGTGCTCGATCCGTCGCGGATCGCCGCGCAGGTCGTGTCGGGCATCGGCTTCCTCGGCGCGGGCTCGATCCTGCTGCGCGGCGAGATCGTGCGCGGGCTGACGACGGCAGCGAGCCTGTGGTCGGTCGCCGCGATCGGCCTCGCGGTGGGCGGCGGGCTCTATGTCGCGTCGATTTCGGCGACGATCATCATCCTGATCATCCTGGCCGGCATCAAGCCGCTGGAGCGGCGCTATTTCACGGTGCGCCAGCGGCGCCAGCTTGAGCTGACGGTCGTGAGCGGCGCGCTGACGTTCGATTCGCTGCACGCGGCGCTCGGCCCCGACAGCGCGCGCGTGAAGCAGTTCATCTTGCAGCGTGCCGACGACACGGGCGAGCACGACGAAGTGCGCATCGCGCTCGCGCGGGTATCGGAACTCGAATACCAGGCGATCTGCGGCAAGCTGCGCGCGCTGCCGGGTGTCACGCGCTTCGAAGAAGGGAACGGGTTGTCGGGTGACGAATAGGCTGAATCGGTTGCGGGGCGTGCGACAATGGCCGGCCACCGATTCCGTTCGACTTCCGGTTCCGCGCTCGCGGGCCCCGCAATCCGATCTCCATGACCGAATCCGTTTCCACGCCTCGCTCCCGTTCCCGTTCCAATCGTTCGTCGGCCCGTTCCCGCCAGCGCTCGGCGGCTGCCGCGAGCAGCACGTCCGCGAGGGCGACGTCGCGGCCGGGCAGCGCGCCGGTCGGCGATGCGTCGCGGGACGAACTGACGCTCGACCTGTTTGGCGACCCGGTGCTCGAGCCGGGCGAGCGGGTGCCGGTCACGGCACGCGACGAAGCGGTTGCGGAAGCCGAAGCCGCGGCCGGTGCCGCAGACGATGCCGCCGCCGGGCGGCAGGCGTCGCTGGATGGGTTCAGCGCGCCGGAGGCCGCGAGTGCGGCGGGGCATGCGGACGCAGAAGGCGCTGTGAAGCCGGAAGTCGCGCTGGCGGTTGACGGTGTTTCGGCGCCTGAAGGCGGCGATGCTGTGAAAGCGGACGGTGTGACTGCGGCTGATGGCGTTGCGATGAAGGCGGTCGAGGTACTTGCGGCCGATGGCGTTGCAGCGAAGGCAGCCGATGTGCGTGAGGCCGATGGCGGCACGGTGGCGGTAGCCGAGCCGCAAGCGGCAAATGGCGCTGTGGCGAAGATGGCCGATCGACAAGCGGCTGATGACGAAGTTGCGAAAGCTGCTATCGAAGCGGCGGTCGGCGTCGCGACCGTCAAATCCCGCGAAGGGCGCTCTTCCGGTGAGGTAGTGAAGGAGCGCCGCTCGTCGTCGGGCGGCAAACGCCGGGCGACTGCCGGCGCAAGCGACGCGACGTCGGTGCAATCCGCGCCGGTTGCGACGAGCGTCGGCAAGGCGCCGGACGCGACCGGATCGAACCCGGGGGCGGACGCCGTTTCGACGGTCGAGCCGCAGACGCCGGCGCAACCGGTCGAGCCGGCGAACACCGCGAACACCGCGAACACCGCGAACACCGCGAACACCGCGAACACCCGTGACGCTGCCCCGACCAACACCTCGCCGTCGCCGGTCACGCAGCCTGTCGCTTCCGCCGCATCCTTCGTGACGAAGCCGTCGTCGGAACGCACGCAGCCGGTCGCGCCGGCCTTCGATCCGGATACGCACCTGCGCCCGCTGACTGACCGATTTGCCGCGCTGCAGGCCGATATGGACGGGTTGACGCGCGCGGCCGATCGCGAGATGCGCCGCGTCAACCGCCTGTTGCTGGCGCTTGCCGTCGTCGTGCTGGCGGGGCTCGTCGCGCTGATGCTGCAAACGCGGCAGATCGCGCACCTGAAGCAGGACGCGGCCGCCAGGCAGCAGCGGATCGATCGCCTGGCGGCCGACCTGTCGACGCAGCAGGCGACGCTGATGACGCTCGAGGAGCACCACGAAGCACTCCTGTCGCAGGTCGACCGGCTTCAGCGCAATGCGAACCGCGACGCGGCCGTCGCGAAGCGTGCCCGTCGCACGCGCTGATCGTTCCGACCCTATCATGGAAGCCCGACGGGGCAAGGATCGCGGTTCCGCGCCTGGGATCGGCGGCGGCGCGCGTGCGGCAAACTGATGCGGTGTACTGGCAGAATTCAGGGAAAACCCTTAGAATGGAGCCCGTCTAAGGGAAAACCCTAGACGCAACTGTCAGGAGTCTCACATGAGCTTCATCCTTGCCCTGCTGGAAAAAATCGACGACCTGTTCGTGTCGCCGCACCTGCCGCTCGACGCCGATTACTCGTACGCTGCGCGTCGTGCCGAAGCCGAGCGCGTGCGTCGTGCGCATCTCGTGCCGATCGTCCTGTATCGTCGCTGATTCGCTGATTCGCTGATTCGCTGATTCGCTGATTCGCTGATTCGCTGATTCGCTGATTCGGCACGGCGCCCGCTACACCTGCCCGCTTGTTTTCCGCCGCTGCCCCGCGCGCCGGCGCGACCGTCCCGCTACACTGGAAGTCCGATTCCCTTCACGGCGACCGGGCCATGCTGCAGATGCGGCCGATGACGGCCGGCGAATTCCACGCGTACCGCACGCGAGCCATCGACGGCTACGCGCGCGATCTCGTTTCATCCGGACAGAATGCTGTCGAAGACGCGGCCGATCGTGCGCGCGCCTGTTTCGACATGCTGCTGCCGGACGGCCTGCGGACATCCGGCCAGACACTCGTCGTGCTCATCGACGGCGCCAGCGGCGACGCGGTGGGCGACCTCTGGTACGCGATCGTGCCCGAAGGGCCGAACCGCACGCTGTTCATCTACGACCTCGACATCGTCGCGTCCCGGCGCCGCCAGGGCTGGGCCACGCGCGCGCTCGATGCGCTCGACGCCGAGGCGCGCCGGTACGGCATCACCGAGATCGGGCTGTCGGTGTTCAATCACAACACGGCGGCCCGCGCGCTGTATCGTGCGCGCGGCTTCGTGCCGATCACGACGACGTTGATCAAGCCGGTCATCCCGGGCTGAATCCGCTGGCGGGCGCTGCGTCGTCACGTGCGACCGATTTCACACACCGCTGACGGCCGACGCAAACCACCCTCCCGATCCTTCCTGTTCGCCGAACGCCCGTCCGGCCAGCGTCACCGGCACGCCTCAGCGCGCCCGCCCTTTCCATCTCCGCAGCAGCAGCGCGTTGGTCACGACGCTGACGCTGGAAAACGCCATCGCCGCGCCCGCGATCACCGGATTCAGCAAGCCGAGCGCCGCGAGCGGCACGCCGACCAGGTTGTAGACGAACGCCCAGAACAGGTTCTGCTGGATCTTCCGGTACGTGCGTTTGGAGATGTCGATCGCGTCGGCGACGAGCGCCGGATCGCCGCGCATCAGCGTGATGCCGGCCGTGTGCATCGCGACGTCCGTGCCGGTCGCCATCGCGATGCCGACATCGGCCGCGGCGAGCGCGGGTGCATCGTTGATCCCGTCACCGACCATCGCGACGATCCCGCCGTGCGTGCGCTTCAGTTCGGCGACGACGCGCGCCTTGTCGTTGGGCAGCACCTGCGCATGCACTTCGCCGATGCCGAGCGCCGCCGCGACGGCCGCCGCGCTGCCGCGGTTGTCGCCCGTCACGAGCACGCTCGCGACGCCGCGCGCCGACAGCGCCGCGATCGCGTCGCGGGCGCCCGGTTTCACGGTGTCGCCGAACGCGATCAGCGCGAGCAGCGCGCGCGGCGCATCGGCGCGCATCAGCCACGAGATCGTGTTGCCCGCGCGTTCGAGTTCGGCCGCGCGAGCGTCGAGCGCCGGCGGCACTGCCAGGCCGAGCTCGTCTCGCCAGCGCGTGCTGCCGAGCGCGAGCAACTGTCCGCCGACGCGTGCTTCCACGCCGCGTCCGGCCACCGCGCGCGCATCGGTTGCGACGGCCGACGGCGCTGCAGCATCGCGCGCGGACACGTCCGCATCGTGCGCGGCGACCACGGCGCGAGCGAGCGGATGGTCGCTCTGGCGCTGCACCGCCGCCGCGAGCGCGAGCGCTTCGTTGCGCGGCATGCCGACAGCTTCGAATGCCGTCACGGACGGCTTGCCTTCAGTCAGCGTGCCGGTCTTGTCGAACGCGATCACGGTGGCGCGCTGCGCGAGTTCGAGCGCCTGCGCGTCCTTGATCAGCACGCCGTGCCGGGCCGCGACGCCCGTGCCGGCCATGATCGCGGCGGGCGTCGCGAGGCCGAGCGCGCACGGGCACGCGATGACGAGCACCGCGACCGCGTTGAGGACCGCGGTTTCCGTCCCGGCGCCGGCGATCAGCCAGCCGACCAGCGTCAGCAGCGCAATGCCGAGGATCGCCGGTACGAACACTTCGCTGACACGATCGACGAGCCGCTGGATCGGCGCCTTCTCGGCCTGCGCGGATTCGACGAGGCGGATGATGCGCGCGAGCGTCGTTTCCGCGCCGATCGCGGTGGTTTCGACGACGAGCGCGCCTTCGCCGTTGATCGAGCCGGCCGTGACGGCGTCGCCGTCGTCCTTCGGCACCGGCAGGCTTTCGCCGGTGATCAGCGATTCGTCGATATGCGAGCGGCCCGTCACGATCCGGCCGTCGACCGGCACGCGTTCGCCGGGGCGGATGCTGACGTTCGTGCCGACGCGCACTTGCGACAGCGGCACGTCGCGCTCGACGCCGTGCTCGACGACGCGCGCCCGATCGGGACGCAGCGCGTTCAGTGCGCGGATCGCCTCCGTGGTCTGGCGCTTCGCGCGCGATTCGAGCCATTTGCCGAAGCGCACGAGCGTGACGATGACGGCCGACGCCTCGAAATACAGGTGGCCGGGATGTGCGGGATCGCGCAGCAGCATCCACAGGCTCAGCCCGTACGCGGCCGACGTGCCGAGCGCGACGAGCAGGTCCATGTTGCCGGCGCGTGCCTTCACCGCATGCCAGGCCGCGCGGTAGAAGCGCGCGCCGAAGCCGAACTGCACGATCGACGCGAGCGCGAGCTGGAGCCAGCCGGGCAGCATCAGGTCGATGCCGAACGGCGCGACGAGCATCGGCGCGACGAGCGGCGCGCTCAGCACCGCCGACCAGATCACCAGGTTGCGTTCGCGAACCGCCTCGCGGCGCTTGCGGGCGTCGGGATCCTGCGCGGGGCTGGCCGATTGCGCGTCTGCGCCGGACGTTGCACCGGCTGACGGCGCGGCGGCGAGCGATGCGCGGTAGCCGGCCGTCGTGACCGCCGCGATCAGCGTGGCGGTGTCGAGTGCGCCGGTGCCGTGTACCGACGCGCGCTCGGTTGCAAGGTTGACCGATGCGCGTGCGACGCCCGGCACGGCGGCCAGCGCCTTTTCGACGCGGCCGGCGCAGGATGCGCAGGTCATGCCGCCGATGTCGAGTTCGAGATCGGCGGCGGCGGCGGATTCTGCCGGCCGGACGGCGATGGCGGCGGCGCCGTCGACCGGCGTCGCACCATAGCCGGCCTGTTTGACGGCTTCGACGAGCCGCGCGGCGGAAACGTCGGCCGCGGCGTCGACCGTGGCGCGCTCGGTCGCCAGGTTGACCGACGCGCGTGTAACGCCGGACACCTTCGCCAGTGCCTTCTCGACGCGCGACACGCATGACGCGCAGGTCATCCCGTCGATATCGAGTTCGATCGTGGCCGCGGCTTCAGGAAGCGCCGCCGTTACCGGCGGCGTTTCGTCGCGCAGCGCATGCGCCGCAGGCGCGGTCGCGACGGCTTCGACCGCCGCTTCACGCACCGCTTCACGCACGGCCGCGCGATAGCCGGCCTCACCGACCGCGTCGACGAGCCGGCCGGGTTCGACCGATTCCTGCGCGATCACCGTCGCCGTATGCGCGTCGAGATCGACCGCCGCATCGACAACGCCCGGCACGGCGGCCAGCGCGCGCTGCACGCGGCCCGTGCAGCCGCCGCAGTGCATGCCGTCGACGCTCAGTTCGATCGTTTGCAGCGCGGCGGAGGCAAGTGGTTCAGTCATGTCGGATTCCCCAAAAGCGCGGTTCGTGCCGCGAATGATTCCAGTATCAACATTCCCATGATGGGAAGGTCAAGGGATGGCGACGCTGTCGATGCACACCGGTTGTTCCGGCCCGGAAAAAGCCGACGCCCGACTTCCAGGCGGGCAGCCGGACGGGTCATGCCTTTGCGCTCGATTGCGCGGTCACGCGCAGAGCTTGGCGCTCGCGAGACGATTCAGGCTGACGCCTTGTTCGGCGGCCTGGATCACCAGCGCGCGATGCGCCTGCGGAGGGATGCGAACTTTGAATTCACCGCTGTAGGTTCGGTCGGCGATCGGCTCGGGCACCTTCTCCCCGTTCGCGGTCATGTCGCGCACGACCTCGGCGACGAGCCGGCGAATGCCGGCCAGCGCGCCTTCCGGCGTTTCATCGAGCCATGAAAGAGACGGGAACTCCGCGCAGAGGCCGACGTGCTCCCCGTCCTCCGGGGACCACGTTACGCGGTACGTAAAGTGGTCTTGGGTCATGATTTCTGTTCCTTCAGTCGATCGATCGCGTCGAGAACCTGCCGCACCTGATACGCCTTCGCTTTCCCGCGATCATTCTGGATATTCACTCGTGGATCGCCTTGCCGCGGTGTCTTGAAAATGGCATGGCTTGTACCGGATTGGCGGGCCGCTCCGAAGTGTGCCTCGCAGACCTTGAACAGATCGTTGAATCGCACATTCGCGGGCTCACGCCTCATTTGTTCGAGGATCTTCCATTCGCTTGCCATAGCAAATGGTGTCAATAGTGACACCATTTGTCAATCCGGACCGCGGGCCGCTCTGCCTCGGGATCGTTCCAGCACGTGTCGGCGTCGCTTCGATACCTCCGTTTTTGGGCGAATCCCGCGAAATGTTTCGAATTCGTCGACAGTCCGACTACCGTTTTGTCCTCTATTCGGCATATTGGGGGATGCCCTTAGGCGCTATGATACCGGCCTGATACCAGCGCCCACCGTAGCGAGACGGTCATGCGGGCAAGCTGACGTGCCTTGCGTTCGCCGTTCGCGAGTCGAACAAGGCGTTGACTGAAAAGAACGATATTCGGCCAGTAATCGATGATTGAAAACCTACGAGAATCCGTTTCTCCGCGGCGCGTGTGCGCGTCGCTGGTCATGGCGGCGTTGCTTGCGGGATGCGCGTCGCAACCCGATGCGATCCAGCGGAAAACCGGCTGGATGCGTGCGGAAGTCGCCGACTCCTATGTCTATGCGTATCCGCTCGTGCTGATGGACGTCGCGAAGGAAGCGGCGACGGGCGGCGACGGCGCGCAGCCGGGGCAGGCGCCGCTCAACACGCTGCGCCACGCGCAGGCGTTGCCGCCGGTCGGCGCGGTCAATCCGCCGCTGCCGGGCGTCGACACGCTCGACTCGACCGGCTGGCTCGACGTCGCCGCCGAACCCGTGATCGTCACGCTGCCCGACACGCGCGGCCGCTACTGGGACGCGCGCGCGCTCGACATGTGGACGAACGTGCTGTGGTCGTCGTCGAGCGTGCCGGTACGCGGGGCCCGCGGCGGCGCACGATCGCAAACGATTGCCTTTGCCGCGAAGGACTGGCAGGGCACGCTGCCGAAGGGCGTGCGGCGCGTCGACGTGCCGTCGGGCAATGCGTGGCTCGAAGTGCGGCTGCAGACGAGCGGCGGGCGCGATCTCACGAACGTGAAGAAGCTGCAGCGCGCGATCCGCGTGGTGCCGCTGTCCGTTTACACAGGCGCCGCGCGCGGCGCGTCGGTCGCGGTCCATGCGGGCAGCGCGCCGTCCGAAGCGGTGGGCGGCGGCACGCCGGCCGAGCAGGTGGCCGCGCTCGACCCGAAGGCGTTCTTCGCGCGCTTCGCGCAGGCGCTGCAGGACAACCCGCCGCCGGCCGACGACGCGCACGCGCAGGAATTGCTCGGCGACATCGGCGTGTCGGCCGGCTACCCGGTGCTGTGGACGGGCGACCGCCTCGCGGCCGCGACGGCGGGTGTCGCCGAGGCGCGCGCGCGGCTCGCGACGCCGCCGTCGAACCTGCTGAACGCGAACGGCTGGAGCTGGATCGGCGACACGGCCGGCAAGTACGGCCAGGATTACGCGCTGCGCGCATACGCGGCCTACACGCAGTTCGGCACCGCGACGCGCGACGACGAAACGCTCGCGATCGTCCGCGTGGACAGCGACGGCCATGCGCTGAACGGCGCGAACCGCTACGTGCTGCATTTCGCGCCGGGCGCGCTGCCGCCGGCGCGCGCGTTCTGGACGCTCACGCCCTACACGACGAACGGCGCGCTGCCCGACCTCGGCGCGGCGCGCCGCTCGCTCGGCGATCGCGACCGGCTGCGCCGCAACCATGACGGCTCGATCGACATCGTCGTGTCGGCGTCGCCGGGCGGCGCGTATGCGGGCAACTGGCTGCCGGCGCCGCGCACCGATTTCGCGCTCGCGTTGCGCCTGTACGCGCCGAAGCCGCAGGCAAGCGACGGCTCGTGGATGCCGCCCGTCGTCGTCCGGAAATGAACGGTTGAGCGGCGCCGTTGTCCGCCCCGCGGGCGCGGCGGCGGCGCCCGACCTCCGTACCGTCCCCTTCTGAGCCTATACTTTCGGGATAGCGTGCGCGGCCGCCCAGTTCTCCGGCGCGGCCCCGCATCCATTCCCGAGATATTCAAGCATGGCAAGCGCAGACAAGAAAACCGTATCCTCGACCCTCCATGCCCTCGGCGGCGTTGCACGCTCGCGCCGGACCCGGCGTATCGGCATCGGCGCACTGATCTTCCTCGTTTTATTCGGACTGCTCGGGTTCTTCGCGGCGCCGCCGCTGATCCGCCATGTCGCCGAACAGCAGCTGAGCAAGCAGCTCGACCGGCCTGCCACGATCCAGCGCATCGCGCTGAACCCGTACACGCTGAATCTCGAAGCCGATGGCATCCGCCTGGGCGAGCGCGGCGGCCAGGGCGACTTCATCGACATCGGCAAGCTCGTCGTGAGGCCGTCGTGGGCGTCGCTGTTCCGCGGCGCACCGATCGTCAACGAAATCCGCGTCGATTCACCGCGCTTTCACATCGTCCGCTACGACGCGCAGCGCTTCAACTTCACCGACCTGATCGAGAAATTCTCGACGCCGTCCAAACCCGAAAGCAAGCCGACGCAGTTCTCGGTGTCGAACATCCAGGTGAACGACGGCCGGATCGACTTCGACGATCGCCTGCTGAACGAAAAGCACGTCGTCGACAACTGGACGCTCGGCATTCCGTATATCGCGACGCTGGCGTCGAAGACCGACATCTTCGTCGAGCCGAAGCTGCGCATGCGTTTCGACGGCAGCCCGATCGCGATCGACGGCAGGACCAAGCCGTTCGCGCAGTCGCGCGAGTCGGAGATCGCGCTGAAGTTCGACCGTCTCGACGTGCCGAAGCTGATCTCGTACGTGCCGGCGAAGCTGCCGGTGGCCGTGACGAGCGGCTTGCTGAGCAGCAACCTCACGGTCAATTTCGTGATGAGCGGCGAGAAGCCCGCGCTGCGTGTATCGGGCACCGTCGACCTGAACGACGCGAAGGTGACGGATCACGCGTCGGCGCCGCTGTTCGCCGCGCGCGGCGTGCACGTCGCGGCGGCCAGCCTCGAGCCGCTGCGCAATGCGATGCACTTCGACGAGATCCGGATCGACCAGCCGGTGGTCGACCTGTCGCGCGACAGGCAGGGCGTGCTGAACGTCGAGAAGCTCGCAGCGCAACCGGGCGCCGCACCGAAGGCCGAAGCCGGCAAGCCGGCGGCGTCGGGGGCTGCAGCCGCTTCCGGAATCGCAGCCGCGGCAGCCAGCAGTGCGAAGGCCGAAACCGCTGCCGCAGCAGCCAGCGGCGCGAAGGCCGAAACCGCCGCCGCCGCGAAGGAGGCGCCGCCGCTCGACCTGACGATCCGTCATTTCGCGATCGACGGCGGCACGGTCAACGTCGACGACCGCGTGCCGGCGACGCCGACCGCGCTGTCGCTGACGAAGCTCGCCGCGACGCTCGACGGCTTCTCGCTGCTGGGCAAGACGCCCGCGAGGTACACGCTGTCGACGTCGCTGTCGCGCGGCGGCGACGTGACGGCCGAAGGCGCATTCAATCTCGCGGCGAAGCAGGCCGGCACGAAGCTGACGGTCGCCGCGCTCGCGCTGCCGGCGCTGCAGCCGTACCTCGGCGAGGCGACGCGCGCGCGCGTGCTCGACGGCACGCTCGGCGCGACCGTCAACGCACAGGCCGACTGGGGCAAGACGCCGCTCGCCGCGCAGGTCGCCGACAGCACGGTCAGCCTGAAATCGCTGAAGATCGCGACGCCCGACACGAAGGCGCCCGCGATCGTGCTGCCCGATGCGAGCGCGAAGATCACGAAGGTCGACGTCGCCGCGCGCACCGCGGAGATCGCGAGCGTCGACGCGAGCGGGCTCGCGCTCGACGTGAAGCGCCTGAAGGACGGCAAGATCGACCTCGCGGCGCTGGCCGAACCCGCGCAGGCGTCGGTGCCGCAGCGCACGGTCGCGCGCAAGGCCGAGGCCGCCGCGCCGTCGTGGCATTACCGGATCGACGCGCTGAACGTGAAGGATTCGTCCGCGAACTTCACCGACCTGTCGACGCCGCGTCCGGTGAAGCTGGCGATCAAGCCGCTGGAACTGTCGGTGCAAAAACTCAGCGACGACATGACCAAGCCGCTGCCGGTGCAACTGAAGGCGACGCTGAACCGCAAGGGCTCGCTGAACGTCGCGGGCGACGTGACCGCGCAGCCGCTGAAGCTCGGCCTGAAGATCGACGGCAACCGCCTCGACGCGGCTGCGTTCGAGCCGTATTTCGGCAGCGTGCTGAACGCGACGATTGCGAGCGCGCTGCTCAACGCGCAGGGCAACCTGACGTTCGCGCAGGTGAAGGACACGCCGCGCGCCACCTATCGCGGCGACGTCGCGCTCGTCGACGTGCGGATGCTCGACAAGGCGACGTCCGACCCGTTCGCGGGCTGGCGCTCGCTCGCGCTGTCGAACCTGAAGGCGAACTACGACGAGAAGGGCACCGACGTCGACGCCGCGCGCGTGACGTTCTCGAACTTCTACGGCCGCGTGCTGCTCGACGCGCAGGGGCGCCTGAACCTGAAGGACGTCGTCGCGAAGGAGTCGGGCCCCGCGCAGTCGCTCACGCGCGACGCAAGCAAGGGCGAGCCGGTGCCGCTGTCGCCGCAGGCCGCGTCGGCGCCGGCCGTGGCCCAGGCTGCATCGGCCGCGTCCGCGCCGGCTGTCGTGAAGGCCGCGCAGCCGCCGCAGCACCCGGTGCGGATGCACTTCGGTCAGCTCGTGCTGCAGGACGGCCGCGTCACGTACACCGACAACTTCATCAAGCCGAACTACACGGCGAACCTGATCGCGATCAAGGGCACGGTCGGCGCGTTCGGCACGGATTCGACGACGTCCGCGCCGGTCGATGTCGCCGCGAACCTCGCGGGCAACGGACCGATCGCGATCAAGGGCTCGGTCAACCCGCTGATCGAGAAACCCGCGCTCGACCTCACGGCGACCGCGCACGACATCGAGCTGACCAACCTGACGCCGTATTCGGCGAAGTACGCCGGCTATCCGATCACGAAGGGCAAGCTCAACGTCGACCTGCACTACCAGCTCGCGAACGACCAGTTGACGGCGAACAACCACATCTTCATCGACCAGCTCACGTTCGGCGACCACGTCGAAAACGACACGGCGACGAAGCTGCCGGTGAAGCTCGCGATCTCGCTGCTGAAGAACACGCGCGGCCAGATCGACGTGAACCTGCCGGTGTCGGGTTCGCTGTCGAATCCGGAGTTCAGCATCGGCGGGCTGATCTGGCACGCGGTGCTGAACCTGATCGCGAAGGCCGTCACGTCGCCGTTCACGCTGCTCGCGAATGCGTTCGGCGGCGGCGGCGAGGATCTCGGCTACGTCGAGTTCGCGCCGGGTACGTACGCGCTGACCGATGCGCAGCAGCAGAAGCTCGACACCGTCGTGAAGATGCTGACCGAGAAGCCGTCGATCCGCCTCGACCTGATCGGCCGCGTCGATCCGGCGAAGGACACGCCGGGGCTGCGCGACGCGTACGTCGACCGGCTGGTGCGCCAGCAGAAGCTGAGGGACGTGGTCGGCCAGGGCGAGAGCATCGATCCGATGTCGGTGAAGGTCGAGCAGGCCGAATATTCCAAGTACCTGACGCGCGCGTACAAGGCCGCCGACTTCAAGAAGCCGCGCAACCTGGTCGGCTTGCAGAAGACGCTGCCCGATGCGGACATGAAGCAGGCGCTGGCCGATCACGCACCGGCCGACGACAACGCGCTGCGTGCGCTCGCGCAGCAGCGCGCGCAGGCCGTGCGCCAGTACCTCGAAGGAAAGATCGATTCGAGCCGCGTGTTCGTCGTCGCGCCGAAGCTCGACGCGAAGGGCATCGAGGACAAGGGCGCGACGACCCGCGTCGACTTCGGGCTCCAGTAAGCCGTTGCTTCATCCGCTGCCGCCGCGTCCGCACAAGCCGGGCGCGGCGGCTTTTTTTCAGCGCGCGACGATTGCCGGTTCGCGCTTGTCCAGTTCCTTCCTCGCGGCCAGCGGCAGACGCGCGTCGTCCCACTGCGTCAGCCATTCGACTTCCTTCGCGGTGAATACCTGTCCGTAGTTGCGCAGCGCGTACTGCAGCGCGTCGACGACGTGATGGCGAATGATTTCGGGGGTGCGTGCATCGTCCAGCACGAACCGGAGAGCTTCCAGGGTCGACATAGTCGTGCTCCGGGTCAGGGAAAACCCTTTATCACACGCCAATAGTCGCGGGCCAAGCCGAAAAAAAATCCGGCAGCGCACGCCGACGCACGGAGCGGACCGCATTGCGACCGCGTCATGTCGCTTGCGTTTGGTTACGTTTGACAGAGAACAGAAAGCCCCGCTTCATCCGACCGCCGCACGATCCGGCGATATTTTGCGCGCCTGATGGCAAGTCACGCAGTTCAACATCAATCGATGAGGTGGGGTGATGATTTCGTTCTTCGGTAAGCAGCGGAAGATGGCCGCGATGGTGGCGGGCGCGCTGGCGCTCGCAAGCATGGGCGCGTACGCGGCGCAGCAGGACGGCAACAGTCAGGGCGAGAACGGCGGCCATGCGCGCCGCGTTGTGAAGCACGTGCTGCTGATCAGCGTCGACGGCCTGCACGAGCAGGATCTCGCGCGCTGCATCGGTGCGAACACGTGTCCGAACATCGCGGTGCTTGCCAAGAGCGGCGTGACGTACACGAATGCGTACACGCCCGGCCTGTCTGATTCGTTCCCGGGCCTCGCGGCGCTCGTGACGGGCGGTTCGCCGAAGACGGCCGGCCTGTTCTACGACGTGTCGTACGACCGCAACCTGTATGCGCCGAGCGACACGACGTGCTCGGGCAAGCAGGGCTGGAACGTCGTGTTCGACGAAACGACCGGCATCGACGCGATCAACGGCGGCAAGCTCGTGCACCTCGACGGCGGCGGCGCGTTCAACCCGCAAGCGATCCCGCATGCGCGCGTGGGTGGCCAGTGCGTGCCGGTCTATCCGCACAACTACCTGAAGACCAACACGGTGTTCGAGGCCGTGAAGGCCGGCGTGCCGAATGCGCATACCGCGTGGGCCGACAAGCATGCGTGGGGCTACGACTGGCTGAATGGTCCGTCGGGCGCGGGCGTCGACGATCTGATGCGCACCGAGATCAACTCGATCGACCCGGTGACGAACACCGAGTACACCGACGTCTACTCGCACACCGCGCGCTTCGACAACCTGCACGTGCAGGCGCTGATCAACCAGATCGAAGGCCGCGATTCGACGGGCACGAAGAGCGCGCCGGTGCCGACGCTGTTCGGCGCCGACTTCCAGACGCTCAGCGTCGCGCAGAAGTCGCCGGTCGCGAAGGGCGGCGGGTATCTCGACGCGGACTTCACGCCGAACGGTCAGGTCGCGAATGCGATCACGTATGTCGACAACTCGATCGGCCATGTCGTCGCGGCGCTGAAGCAGGCCAACCTGTACACGTCGACGGCCGTGATCGTGACGGCGAAGCATGGCCAGTCGCCGGCCGACCACACGAAGCTCGTGAAGAACGGCGATACGCTGACGAAGCTGCTCGAAGCGAACAGCTACCTCGACCCGAACGGCAACTTCGGCCAGAACAACACGTCGACGGGCAACCTGAACGACGGGTCGGGCCTGGTCGGCACGGGCTTCGTGCAGACCGACGACGTCGGCCTGATCTGGCTGCGCGACCGCAGCCAGCGCACGGCCGTCGTGCAGACGCTGAAGGCGAATCTGGGCTGCAACGCGCCGGGGATCTGCGCGGACGGTTCGCAGGCGTACATCCTGTACGGCGCGGCGCTCGCCGACCGCTTCGGCGATCCGGCCAACGGCCGTACGCCGGACATCATCGTCCAGCCGAATCCGGGCGTGATCTACACGTCGAGCACGAAGAAGGACGAGGAGCACGGCGGCAACGCACCGGACGACAGCCATCTCGGCCTGCTCGTGTCGTATCCGGGCATCCATCGCGCGCGCACCGTGAACGATCTCGTCGGCACGAAGCAGGTCGCGCCGACGATCCTCGAGCTGCTCGGCGCCGATCCGCGCCTGCTGCATGCGGTCGTGGCCGAGAACACGCGCGTGCTGCCGGGGCTCGGTATCGGACGTTGAGCGGGGCGGGCGGCGCGGCGCCGCGCTACCGGCGCCGCCATGCCGCCCGGGCTTGCCCGGCTCCGTATCATTCGAGCCTGTCCGGCATAGCCGGACAGGCTCATCCGTTCGCGCATTCGTCGAGCATCCATTCCCTGAAGCGCCGCAACGCAGCGCTCGTCTCCAGGCGCTCCGGCGCGTAGCACAGGTAGTGCCCTTGCGCGTCGACGTCGACGGGAGCGTCGAACGGTTCGACGAGCGCGCCGGTCGCGAGATTGTCGACGATCAGGAAGCGCGGCACGAGCGCGAGCCCGAGCCCGGCCTGCGCGGCCTGGATCAGCACCGAATACTGTTCGAAGCGCGGCCCCGACAGCGCGTTCATGTGTGCCGCGCGATGGCGCTCCGCCCACATGGACCATGCGATCTCCGCCTGCTCGTGTACGAGCCGCGGCGCGGATACCGCGTCGGCCGGCGTGCGCAGCGCATGCCGCGCCGCGAATTCACGGGAACAGACCGGCACGAACGTACGGCCGTCGAGGTAATCGCAGCGGACGCCTTCCCATGCGCCGTCGCCATAGCGGATCGCCGCGTCGAGTCCGAACGGAAACACGTCGCCGTGAGCCAGATGGCGGCGAAAACTCAGCGTGACGCCCGGCGCGCAGGCCAGAAAGCGCGCGAGCCGCGGCACCAGCCACTTCGTCGTGAAGGTCGGCACGCTCGCGATCGTCAGCAGATCGCTGTTCTCGCGCGCGCTCAGCAATTCGATCGACGCGTTGCCGATCTCGCGCAGCGGGCCGATCACGCGCGCGTGATAGACCTGTCCGGCCCGCGTGAGCGCGAGATTGCGCCCCTCGCGCACGAACAATTTGACGCCGAACAGCGTTTCGAGATTCGCGATCTGCCGGCTGACCGCGCTCGGCGTCAGGCCGAGCTCGCGGGCCGCATACGAGAAGTTCAGGTACTTCACGGAACTCGCGAACGCGTGCAGCTCCGCGATATTGGGAAACAGGTGCTTCACGGCGAACTATTCCTTGCGCGCACAGATCGATGCGGGCGTTGTACGTTTTTTTCATGACGATGCCATGTCGGATCCGCACACTGCGTCCGTCACGACAATGCATGTCGGTCCTGTCCGGCGGGCGTTGCATGACCCATTCCGTGTCCGTCAGCGAGTTTCGCCATGCATCCGCCATCCGCTCCGGCCCTTGCCGAAGCTATTCCGATTCGTCGTAACAAACGGCCGCGCGCGTTGGCGGGACGCCTGCTGCTGCAGGCATTCGTCGCGGCCTTCGCGCTGTACCTCGCGTTGCCGATCGCGCTGCTGCTGATCGGCTCGGTCGGCCAGTCGTGGACGAACACGCTGCTGCCGTCCGGCATCACGTCGCACTGGTTCGCCGATCTGGCCTCGAATCGCAGCTTTACGCGCGCATTCGGCGTGAGCCTCGTCGTTGCGCTCGCCTGCTGTGCGATCAATGCCGTGCTGGCGCTGCCGCTCGCGTATGCGCTGCATCACCGCGCACTGGCCGGCCGCGGCTTCGCGGCGCGCGTCGTGATGCTGATGCCGATCGCGGTGCCGGCGCTGACGCTCGGGTTCGGCTACATCGCGATCTTCAGCGGCGATGCGCTGCCGTGGCTCGGCACGCTGCCGCTGATGATCGCCGCGCACGCGGTGCTGACGCTGCCGTATCTGCTGCAGACACTGCTGAGCGACCTGCGCCACTTGGGCCTTGCTCATCTCGAGGCGTGTGCGGCAACGCTCGGCGCGACGCCGCTGCGGCAGTTCTTCACGATCGTGGTGCCGAACCTGCGGCATAGCCTGTTTTCCGGCCTCGTGATGGTCGCCGCGCTGTCGATCGGCGAATTCCAGATCTCGAACCTGATCGCGGGCTTCCGCTATCGCAACTATCCGATCGTGCTGCTGCAGGCGTTCTACGGCGCGTCGGGGATGGCCTGTGCGGCGACCGTCGTGCTGCTCGTCCTCGCCGTGCTCGCGACGCTCGCATCCGTCTTCACCGTGCAACGCCTGAAGTGAAACCGTCATGAGTCTCGATTTCGAAAACGTCAGCTTTCAGTATCCGGGCGCCCGTCACGGCGTCGACGCGGTCACGCTGTCCGCGGCCCAGGGCGAACTGCTCGCCGTGATGGGCCGCAGCGGCTCCGGCAAATCGACGCTGCTGCGCCTCGCCGCCGGGTTGCTGGACGGTTACCGCGGCCGTATCGCGATCGTCGGCCGCGACATGGCCGGCGTGCCGGTGTGGCAGCGCGAGATCGGGATGGTGTTCCAGCACTACGCGCTGTTTCCGAACCTGTCGGTCGTCGACAACGTCGGCTATGGCCTGAAGATGCGCGGCATGACGGCGGCACCGCGCCGCCGCCGCGCGCTCGAGATGCTCGAACGCGTCGGCCTCGCGGCGCAGGCCGACCGCAGTACGGCGCTGTTGTCCGGTGGCCAGCAGCAGCGCGTCGCGCTGGCCCGCGCGCTCGTGATCGAACCGAAGCTGCTGCTGCTCGACGAGCCGCTCGCGGCGCTCGATGCCGGCATTCGCCACCAGCTGCGCGACGAGATCCGCGCGCTGCAGCGCGCGTGCGGCGCGACGACGCTGCTCGTCACGCACGACCAGGACGAGGCGCTCAGCATGGCCGATCGCGTGGCGATCGTCGACGGCGGACGCGTGCTGCAGGCCGGCACCCCGCGCGACCTGTACGAGCGTCCGGCGACCGCGCAGGTCGCCCGCTTCGTCGGCCATTCGACGCTGCTGCGCGGCCGCGTGCTCGCGCACGGCGCGGTCGACGTGCGGTTCACCACGCTGTGCGCGGATACGGGCGCGCACCGGCCGGGCGACACGGTCGACGTGCTGGTCCGGCCGGAACACCTGCAGCCCGATCCGCCCGAACACGTCGCGAACCGCATCGACGGCCGGGTCGGCGAGGTGCGCTATTTCGGCGCGACGCAGCGCTTCGACTTCGTGCCGGCCGGTGCGACCGACGCGCTGCTCGGCGAAGGGCGCGCGCTGCCCGCGCGCTGCGTGTCGATCGAGCCGCGCCATCTGCTCGTGCTGCCCGCCGCGTAAGCGCGGGCGACCCTATTCATTCAACGGAGAATCACGATGTCTGCACGCCGCCACTTCCTTCTTGCGACGCGCCGCCGCCTGCTGGCGCTCTGCGCGTTCGCGACCCTCGCGCCGGCGCTGGCCCATGCCGCGCCGTTGTATCCCGGCGAGGACGCGCTGTACGAGAAAGCCGCCGACGAAGGGCTCGTCGTGTCGTTCGACACGGGCCCGGAATGGGCGAACTGGAAATCGCTGTTCGCCGAATTCCGCAAGCGCTACCCGAAGGTCGAGATCACGTACAACGACATCGGCTCGGCGGCAACGGTCGTCGCGCTCGACAAGTCGCGACGTCGCCCGCAGGCCGACACCGCGTACTACTTCGCGGCGTCGGCGCTCGATGCGACGGCCAAGGACGTCGTCGCGCCGTTCAAGCCAGTCAATTTCGACAAGCTGCCGCCGGTGTTCCGCGCGGCCGACGGCCGCTGGTTCGCCGTGCACTCGCTGAACATCGCGTTGCTCGTCAACCGGAAGCTCGTGAAGAACGTGCCGCAGCGCTGGTCCGACCTGCTGAAGCCCGAATATCGCAATGCGGTCGTCTATCTCGACCCGCGCTCGACCGGGCAGGGGCAGGTCGCCGTGTTCGCCGCCGCCTATGCGAACGGCGGCAGCGTCGACAACCCGAAGCCGGGCGCGGAGTTCTTCGGCAAGCTGAAGCAGGCGGGCAACGTGCTGCGCGTCGAGGGGACGACGCCGTACGCGAAGTTCGTCAAGGGCGAGATTCCGATCCTGATCGGCTACGAGAACGATGGGCTCAAGGCCAAGTACACGGACGGCATGGGCGACGCGGCCGACGTCGTGATTCCGCAGGACGGCAGCGTATCGGCGCCGTACGCGATGAGTCTCGTGAAGAACGGCCCGAACCCGGCCGCCGCGCAGTTGTGGCTCAACCTCGTGATGAGCGATGTCGGCCAGGCGCTGTTCGCGCAGGGCTACGTGCGCCCGGCCGTACCCGGCACGCCGGTCGCGCAGGAGGTTGCCGCGAAGCTGCCGAATGCGCCGCAGGTGCGTCCGCTCGACGTCGCGAAGGCCGCGACGCGCAAGGCCGAGGTCGACCAGCTCTGGTCGCAGGCCACGCTCGGCAAGTAAGGGGAACGGGATGCGGGTCTCGTCCATGCAGCGCGGCGTCCTGCGCCGCTACGGCGCGGTGCCGGCGGCCGGGCTGTTCGCGGTGTGCTTCGCGCTGCCGCTCGCCGCGCTCGTCGGTGCCGCGTTCGACGGCGGCGGTCGTGCGTTCGCCGCGGTATTCGGCGATCCGCTCGTCGCCGACGCAATCGTGCGTTCGCTGGCGCTCGCGATCGGCGCCGGCACGCTGTCCGTCGCGGTCGGCGTGCCGGTCGCGTTCGTGCTGGCCGGGCAGTCGCCGGCGCGCCGTCGCTGGTCGCTCGCGCTGCTCGGCGTGCCGCTTGCGTTCTCCGGCCTCGTGATCGCCTACGGCTTCATCCTCGTGTTCGGCCGCGCCGGTTTCGTGACGACGCTGCTGGCGTCGCTCGGCGCGGATCCGACCGTGGTCGGCGGCGCGATCTACACGATGCCGGGGCTCGCTTTCGCCTACGCGTACTACCTGATCCCGCGCGTCGCGCTGATCCTCTACCCGGCGCTCGCGAATCTCGATCGGCGGCCGCTCGAGGCGGCGCTGACGCTCGGCGCACGGCCGTGGCGCGCGTGGTTCGACGTCGCGTGGCGCGAGCTGTGGCCGTCGATCGCGTCGGCGTGGTGCCTCGTCAGCGCGATCGCGCTCGGCACGTACGGCACGGCGCTCGCGCTGGCCGGCACGCAGATCAACATCCTGCCGCTGCTGATGTACCTGAAGCTGTCCGACGGACAGACCGATTTCTCGCAGGCCGCCGTACTGTCGATCGTGCTGACGGCGCTCTGCACCTGCGTTCTTGCATTGGGGGAAGGACTTGCACGGCAACGACATCATTGAATGGTCGAACCAGGCGCGCGATGCGCTGCAGCAACTCGCGCAACGGCAGCGCGGCGCCGACCGGCACCGGATGCCGGTCGGCGTGATCGGCCCGCGCGATGCGACGGACGCCCAGCTCGCCATCGCGGAGCGAATCGCGCACGGGCTCGCGGCGGCGGGCGTCGCGATCGTCGGCGGCGGCAAGCAGGGCGTGATGGAGGCCGCCGCGCGCGGCGCGCATGCGGCGGGCGGCTGTGCGATCGGGCTGCTGCCCGAGGACGATGCGCAGCACGCGAATCCGTATCTGACCGTCGCGCTGCCCACCGGGCTCGGCATCACGCGCAACGCGCTGATCGCTCGCGCGTCGCTGTGCCTGATCGCGGTCGGCGGCGGGCTCGGCACGTTGTCCGAGATCGCGCTCGGGCTGCAATGGGGCAAGCCGGTGTTCACGATTTGCGACGCGCCGCAGGTGGCGGGCGTCGAGAACTTCGACGAAGCGGACCTGCTCGTCGCGCGGGTCGCGCAGTGGCTGTCCGGTTCGGCGTAGGTCGGCATTCCGGGTAACCGGATGCATCGTTTCGGGTGGTATCGATTTAATAAATAGGAATCCTCTACATGAAGAAGATCACTTTTGCGCTTTGCGTTGCCGGCGGCCTCTGCACGGCGGCGCATGCGCAAGGCACCGTCACGCTCTACGGGATCGTCGACGCGGGTTTGGGGTACACGAGCAACCAGCGCGTCGCGACGAGCAAGGGGGCGCTCGGTTCGCCGGTCGCGTATCGCGGCGCGTCGAGCTACAGCTTCGCGAGCGGTACGTGGTCCGGCAGCCGCTGGGGGCTGAAGGGCAAGGAAGATCTCGGCGACGGGCTCGCGGCCGTCTTCCAGCTCGAGAGCGGCTTCAACATCGGCACCGGGCAGCTCGGCCAGGGCGGCCGGATGTTCGGCCGCCAGGCGTGGATGGGGCTGTCGAGCACGCGCTACGGTGCGTTGACGATGGGCCGCCAGTACGATCCGATCGTCGATTTCGTCGGCTCGATCGGGCCCGGCTCGTTCCTGACCGGCATGGGTGCGCATCCGGGCGATCTCGACAACATCGACAACCAGTCGCGCGAGAACAATTCGATCAAGTACGTGAGCCCGTCGTTCGGCGGCTTCACGTTCGGTGCGCTGTACGGCTTCGGCAACCAGGCAGGCAGCGCGAAGAACCAGAACACGTGGAGCGTCGGCGGCCAGTACGTGAACGGGCCGTTCGCGCTCGGCGCGGCCTACCTGTATGCGACCAACGCATTCGGTGCGAACGGCGGCGCATGGACCGGCTCGTACGACGGCACGTTCGCGTCGTCGATCAACGAGGGTTTTGCGTCGTCGAAGAGCATGCAGATCGTCGCGGCTGCGTCGACCTACCAGATCGGCGCGGCGACGCTGGGCCTGTCGTACAGCAACACGCAGTATCGGGCTGGTGCGTTCTCGACGTTCCGGGGCAACGCGACCTACAACTCGGTCGGCGGCACGGCGTCGTGGCAGGTGTCGCCGGCGCTGCGCGTCGCGGCCGGCTACGACTTCACGCGCGGCAGTTCGGTCGGCGGTGAAGCCGCGCCGAAGTATCACCAGTTGAACCTGGCGTCGTACTACTACCTGTCGAAGCGGACCGCGCTCTACGGTCTCGTCGGCTACCAGAAGGCGAGCGGCAAGACGCTCGACCCGTACGGCAATGTCGTCGCCGCGACGGCGTCGGTCGGCGACGTCGGCAACGGCATCTCGTCAGCGGGCAACACGCAGACGCTCGTGCGGATCGGCATGCGGCATACGTTCTGACGCGGCTCCGTTCGTCTCCGGCGAGCCCTTGCGGCCCTTGCGCAATGCGAGGGCCGTTTTTTTTGCGGCTGGCGTGCCGGTCGGGCGAAAGGGGGGGCGATGCGGACGTTCCGACGTGGAGCCTCGGCTCACTTGCGGGCTGCGCGCGGTCAGCGTATGCCGGCTTGAAACGGGGCGCGCAACCGCCATATTGACCGCGTACGCTGTTCTTCAATGATGCGGAAAAGGAAAATTCGATGCGCCTTCTGCTTGCCCTGCTGCTGCCGTGGTTCCAGTTTTTCACGATCGGCCGCCCGGTCGCCGGCGTGATCTGCCTGATCCTGCAGCTCACGATCATCGGCTGGCTGCCGGCCGCGATCTGGTCGGTGTATGCGCTGAGCCAGTACAAGACCGATCAAAAGATCGAGGCGGCGCTGCGCGAGCGGCGGTAAGCGGCGGGAGATTCCCCCGACCGCTGCTTCTGACGTTCAAGAGCAAGATTCCTATTTCAGTAGAAATCTATATAATTCATCTACGGTTAACGACATGATTTATATAGATTTCTGCTGAAATGAGCGTCTCCTGCACGATCCAGCTCCACGCCGACGGCATTTGGCACGACGTCGGCGTTGTCACCCTGTTCGGCGAGCCCGACGAGGGCTGGCGTGGTCGTGCCTATACGGGTTACGACGTCGAATGGGTCGTCCGGCATCAATTCGCCCGCGATGCGCACGCGATGGCGTGCGGTTTCCCGGTCGATCTCGAGCCGCTGGTGACACCTCACTGGCCGATTTTCCTGATCGATTTGCTGCCGCAAGGCTTCGGCCGTCAGGAGCTGTTGCGCCGCCTCGATCTGCCGGAAACAGCCGAGGAGCGTGCCGACTGGCCGTTGCTGCTCGCGGGAGCCGGTAACTCGATCGGCAATCTGCGGATCAAGGAAGCCGCGCAGTGGCTCGCCGAGCGCCAGGGGCCGCGGCAAGGATTTACCGACGATGACGTTGCCGCGCGCGGAGACGCATTCAGCGAATATCTCGCCGAACACGGATTCTTCGTCGCGGGATCCTCGGGCGTGCAGGGCGAGTGGCCGAAGCTTCTGCTGACCCGCGCCGACGACGGGCTGCTCTATCTCGATCACACGCTGCCGGACGCGCACGCGGTCGAGCACTATATCGTCAAGTTCGGGCGCGGTGCGAACCAGCGTCTTGCGCAGATCCTCCGTCACGAAGCGGCCTACATGGCATTGGCCCAGCGTCTCGGCTTGCGTGTGCACGCGCCGCTGATGCTGCGCGATCGGTCGCTATTCATCCCGCGGTTCGATCGCGCGCGCGTCGGCGGTGGCGTCGTCCGGTTCGCTCAGGAAAGCATCGCTTCGTTGACGGGTAAAGCCGGCTTCGGTGTCGTGCCGAGTCACGACGAGGTGTGCGGGCATCTCGTACGCCAATGCACGGAACCTCAAGCCGAGGTGGCCGAGTATTTGTGCCGCGACGTCGCGAATCTTGCGTTGGGCAACAAGGACAATCATGCGCGGAACACGGCGTTGCAACGCGACTTCGATGGACGCGTTGCCTTGACGCCCCTTTACGACTTCGCACCGATGTATCTGCATCCCGACGGCATTGCGCGGCGCATCCGCTGGGAACGCAATGATGGCGGTCGGCCAGACTGGGCGGGGGTACTCGATGCGGTTGTCCGGTCGAGCGAGCCGCAGGCGGGGGAGACGCATGCCGCGCTGGATCGCGACGCATTGCGGGCACGGCTGCACGCAATGGCGCCGCGTTTGCTGGAGATCGCCGATCGGGGTGTCGATCTCGGACTGGAGCCCGATGTGCATGCGTTCCTGAAACCGGGCATCGAGCGGCTCGCCCGCGAACTGGATGCACTGCGTTAGGCGGGGGCGACACGATGGACAAACGCTATAACGCGATGTCGCTTCCCGAACAGCTGGCGCTGCGGCGGCAAGCGATCGACGACGTTCTCGCGCATCCCGAGTGGTCGCTGCGCGAATCGGTGCGTCATCTGAAGCAGACGATGCGGCTGACGAGTGCCGAGATGGCGAAGCTCGCCGGTGTGTCGACGAAGACGATCCAGGATATCGAGCAGGGCCGCAGCGACGGGACGGTACAGACGATGAACCGCATATTCGGCATGCTGGGATTGAAGCTCGGCGTCGTGCGGCGGGCGCCGCAATAACGCGCGCGGAGGAAGAGGCAGCGCGTCGCGTATCCGTCGGGCGATCGCTGCGCGTGCGCGCCGCGCCCGGCCCGCGCGCATGGCGCGCTCGCCCGGCCGGCGCTCCGGCTTCACTTCACCGCAAACAGCGTCAGGTTCATGAAGATCTTGAACGCATAACCGAGCGTGACGGCGCCGGCCACGCCGCCCGCCCACAGCACGACGAACCACATCCAGCCGCGCATTCGCGGCCGGGGCGCCACGGGCGGGCGATCGGCGGAATCAGTGGTGGTAGTAATGCTGGTCTTCATGGCGCACCTTCCCTCGGAATACCCAGTAACCCATCGTCGTGTAGGCGATGATGATCGGCAGGATAACCGCTGCGCCGACCAGCGTGAAGGTCTGGCTGGAACGCGGCGCCGCCGCTTCCCAGATCGTCATCGTCTGCGGAATCGCATACGGGAACAGCGTGACGAGCAGGCCGACATAGCCGAGCAGCACGAGCGCGAGCGCGAGCACGAACGGCGTCATGTCGTGCCGGTCGCGCACCGCGCGACGCATCCACACCGCGCACCCGGCGACCAGGAACGGCACCGGCAGCAGGCGCCAGAACAGCCCCGTATCGAACCAGCGCTGCGCGATGGCCGGATCCTGCAGCGGCGTCCACAGGCTGACGACGGCGATGAAGCCGAGCAGCACGACGGTCAGCGGCCACACGACGCGATGCAGCCGGCGCTGCAGGTCGCCTTCCGTCTTCGCGACAAGCCAGCAGCAGCCGAGCAGCGCATAGGTCACGATCAGGCCGAGGCCCGTCAGCAGGCTGAACGGGGTGAGCCAGTCGAACGCGTCGCCCGCGAACACGCCATCCTTCACGTTGATGCCCTGCAGGAACGCGCCGAGCGCGATCCCCTGGAACAACGTCGCGCCGGCCGAGCCGCCGATGAACGCGAGATCCCACAGCTGCTTCGTGCGTCGCGCCTTCGCGCGGATCTCGAACGACACGCCGCGGAAGATCAGGCAGACCAGCATGAAGATCAGCGGCAGGTACAGCGCCGACAGCACGGTCGAATAGACGATCGGGAACACCGCGAACAGCCCGGCGCCGCCGAGCACGAGCCACGTCTCGTTGCCGTCCCACACGGGCGCGACCGTGTTCATCATCAGGTCGCGTTCCTTCTCGTCCGGGAAGAACGGGAAGACGATGCCGATGCCGAGGTCGAAGCCGTCGAGCACGACGTACATGAAGAGCCCCAATGCGATGATCGCGGCCCAGATTACGGTGACGTCCATAGGTTTTCTCGTTTGCGGATGGGGTGGGCTCAGACGGTCTCGATCAGCTCGTCGACGGCCGACATCGGGCGGCGCGCGGTGTGATCGGGGCGCGTGTCGGGCGTGTCGTCGTGCTTCGCGTCGGGCAGCGCGGGGCCGGCCTTCATCAGCTTCAGCATGTAGTACACGCCGGTGCCGAACACGAGGAAGTACACGATCACGAAGGTCATCATCGACAGGCTGACCTGCTGCACCGACAGCGGCGACACGGCCTGCGCGGTGCGCATCACGCCATACACGACCCACGGCTGGCGGCCCGCTTCGGTCGTCACCCAGCCCGCGAGCAGCGACACGAAGCCGGTCGGGCCCATCGCGAGCGCGAAGCGCTGGAACCACTTCGATTCATACAGGCGGCCGCGGCGGCGCAGGAACCACGCGAGCGCGGCGAGGCCGATCATCGCGAAGCCGAGGCCGACCATGATCCGGAAGCTCCAGAACACGACGGTCGAGTTCGGGCGGTCCTCGGGCGGGAATTCCTTCAGCCCGCGGATCTCGCCGTCCCAGCTGTGCGTGAGGATCAGGCTGCCGAGATGCGGCACTTTCACCGCGTAGCGGGTCGTTTCCGCCTGCATGTCCGGAATGCCGAACAGGTTGAGCGGCGTGCCGCCCTTCTCGGTTTCCCACAGCCCTTCGATCGCGGCGATCTTCGCGGGCTGGTGCTTCAGCGTGTTGATGCCGTGCTGGTCGCCGATCAAGGCCTGCAGCGGCGCGAGTACGAGCAGCAGCCATAGCGCCATCGAGAACATCTTCTTCACGCCCTTGTCGCGGCGGCCCTTCAGCAGGTGCCATGCACCCGTCGCGGCCACGACCAGCGCGGCGACGATGAACGCGGCGATCGCCATGTGGAACAGGCGGTACGGGAACGACGGGTTGAAGATGATCGCGAACCAGTCGGTCGGCACGACGCGGCCGTCGACGATCTCGAAGCCCTGCGGCGTCTGCATCCAGCTGTTCGACGCGAGGATCCAGAACGTCGAGATCAGCGTGCCGATCGCGACCATCAGCGTCGCGCCGAAGTGCGCGCGCGGGCTCACGCGGTTCCAGCCGAACAGCATGATGCCGAGGAAGCCGGCTTCGAGGAAGAACGCGGTCATCACCTCGTACATCAGCAGCGGGCCGGTGACCGAGCCGGCGAAGCTCGAGAAGCCTGACCAGTTGGTGCCGAACTGATAGCTCATCACCACGCCGGAGACGACGCCCATCCCGAACGCGACCGCGAAGATCTTCGACCAGAACAGACAGAGGGTCTTGTAGTACTGCTTGCCGGTCTTGAGCCAACGATATTCGAGCACGGCGATGAAGCTGGCGAGGCCGATGCTCAGCGCCGGAAAGACGATGTGAAAGGAGACGGTGAACGCGAATTGCAGGCGGGCCAGATCGAGGGCCGAAAGTGCGGTGTCCATACCAGATGACCGAAGCTGACGATACCCGCCGGCGGGTGCCGGCGGACCCCGGCCGACAGGCGGCGGGGTTGGCTGGAGTATGTGCCGCGATGTTGCACCGCGAAATGCGCCAACTCGTCGCAGATGTCCAGCCTGCCGCGCGCGAATTCGGGATAAATCGTTGATTCGTATCAAGAAGGCCGTTCGCGGCGCGTGCGGACGCGGCGTGGCGGTCTGACGCACGTGCGGCAATATGGCGCGTCGCGTCATCGGAACGGTTCGATCCGCACGCCCGTACCGTGCGGAACTTCGGGCGTGCCGCCGTGCGCGGCCGATCCGTTTCGACGCGTTAGCGTGTAACGCGGGCGACCGCGCGGGAGGGGCGTGGCGGGTGGGGGCCGCGGCTCGACCGTCGGCACGCGCTGCGTGAATTGCGTACACTCTCAGTCTCGTTTCGGCAGGGCCGGGCGCATCGGTTCCGGTCCGCGTTCACTCAGGGCACGAAGATGATCGATTTACGCAGCGACACCGTGACACGTCCGAGCCAGGCGATGCTGGCCGCGATGACTGCCGCCGAAGTCGGCGACGACGTATGGGGCGACGACCCGACCGTGCTGCGCCTGCAGGCGGCCGTGGCCGAGCGGACGGGCAAGGAAGCCGGCCTGTTCTTCCCGAGCGGCACGCAGAGCAACCTGGCCGCGCTGATGTCCCATTGCGAGCGCGGCGACGAATACATCGTCGGCCAGCTCGCGCACACCTACAAGTACGAAGGCGGCGGCGCGGCCGTGCTGGGCAGCATCCAGCCGCAGCCGATCGAGAACGCGCCGGACGGCACGCTGCCGCTCGCGAAGATCGCCGCGGCGATCAAGCCGATCGACAATCACTTCGCCCGCACGCGCCTGCTCGCGCTCGAGAACACGATCGGCGGCCAGGTCTTGCCGGAAGGCTATGTGCAGGAAGCCGTCGCGTTCGCGCGCAGCCGCGGGCTGTCCGCGCACCTCGACGGCGCACGCGTATGCAACGCGGCCGTCGCGTCGGGGCGCCCGATCGCCGAGCTGTGTGCGCCGTTCGATACCGTATCGATCTGCTTCTCGAAAGGGCTCGGCGCACCGGTCGGCTCGGTGCTGGTCGGCAGCCGTGCGCTGATCGAGCGCGCGCAGCGCTGGCGCAAGGTGCTCGGCGGCGGGATGCGGCAGTCGGGCATTCTCGCGGCGGCGTGCCTGTATGCGCTCGACCACAACGTCGAGCGGCTTGCGGACGATCATGCAAATGCCGCGCATCTCGCGGCAGGCCTCGCGCGCATCGAATCCGTTAAGGTGCTGTCGCATGCGACGAACATGGTGTTCGCGCAATTCCCCGAAGCCGATTGCGCGCCGCTCGAGGCGTGGCTCAAGGAGCGCGGGATCCTCACGCAGATGCTGTACGCGTCGCGTTTCGTCACCCACTGCGACGTGTCGCGCGCGGACATTGATACGTTCGTCGACGCGGTCGGCGCGTATTTCTCGCAGCGGCGCGCGTAACCGCCGCGAGCCGGGCCGTCACCGGCTCATGTCATTTCGGCAGCGGCGCGAGCAACCGGCGCGCCGCTTCGACCACCCGCGCGGACAGCGACGCCATCGTCGGCGACTGCACGGTCCACGCGTGCCAGTACAGCGTGACGTCGGTCGGATGCGCGGGCGCGAGATCGACGAGCCCCTGCGCGTCGAGCGGCGCGGTGCCGATCAGCGGCTCCGGCACCATCGCGTAGCCGAGCCCGTGCCGCACCGCCGCGAAGTGCGAATGGGTGCCCGGCACGTAATGGCACGGGTATGCACCTTCCGGCAACCCGAACTTCTCCTTCAGGAACGACGACTGCAGCGTGTCGCGCCGCGAATACGCGACGACGGGCGCGTTGCGTGCGCTCGTGCGGTTCAGCCCGCGCGGAAACCAGCGCGCCGCGAACGCGGCGGCCGCGAGCAGGCGGTAGCGCATCGTACCGAGCGGCGTCGCGACGCAGCCGCGCATCGGCTTCGGCTCGGTCGTCACGCAGCCGACCGCCATCCCGCTTTCGAGCAGCGCGAACGTATGGTCCTGATCCTCGACGATCAGCTCGAACAGGATCCGCTCGCCCGCGAGCACGGACGTCAGCGCGGGCAGGAACCACGTGCCGAGGCTGTCGGAATTCAGCGCGATCGTCACGGAGATCGGCGATTCGCGCTCGGTCGCGAGCGTGCTTTGCAGGTCGGCCTGCAGCAGCGCGACGCGCCGCAGGTGTTGCAGCACGCGCTGCCCGGCCACCGTCGGGCGGCACGGCCGCGTGCGCAGCACGAGCGGCGTGCCGAGGCTCGCCTCCAGCGCGCGGACCCGCTGCGTGACCGCGGACGCGGTCACGTGCAGGCGCACGGCCGCCTGCTCGAAGCTGCCCGTGTCGGCGACGGCCAGCAGCGCGGCGGCCTGCTTCGGATCGATCGTCAGCGACATGTCGATGGAATTCCTGTGAACGGGGACGAGAACAGGCCGTAGTGTAAGGCAGCCCGCGCCGCCGTCCGGGCGCGGCGAATCGTCCCGCCGCGCGCCATTCGTCATCGGAATCGGTCGCCGTGTATGGGACGCCGGGGCGGCGCGTGCATTTTGATCTACGCTATATGGATGTGTGAAACGTGGCAGGTGCGATGCCATCATGCCGACGACGATGCGCAGCAGACGCAGCCGTAAATTTGCGGATCATGCGGCGCGGCGGGCATACGGACGGGGCGGCACTCGTGCTCGCGCACACGCGCGTCGGCGACGCACGGCACGTGGTCCGCACAACACCAACCTGAACAGGCGACGGAGCGACTTCGCGATGATCTTCCGGCAACTTTTCGACCCGCAATCGTCGACATACACGTATCTGCTCGCCGACCTCGCGTCGCGCGAAGCGCTGCTGATCGATCCGGTGTTCGAGCAGGTGCGCCGCGACGCGGCACTCGTCGATGAACTCGGATTGCGGCTCGTCGCGACCGTCGACACGCACGTGCACGCCGATCACGTGACGGGCGCGTGGCTGCTGAAGCAGCGCATGGGCAGCGCGATCGCGATCTCGGCCGCGAGCGGCGCGCAGGGCGCCGACCGCTACCTGAACGACGGCGACCGCTGCGCATTCGGCTCGCGCTACCTGACCGTGCGCGCGACGCCCGGCCACACGAACGGCTGCATCAGCCTCGTGCTCGACGACGAATCGATGGCGTTCACCGGCGATTGCTTGCTGATCCGCGGCACGGGCCGCACCGACTTCCAGCAGGGCGACCCGCGCGCGCTGTATCGCGCGGTGCACGGCCGGCTCTTCACGCTGCCGGCCGCGTGCCTGCTGTATCCGGCGCACGACTATCGCGGGCTCACGGTGACGAGCGTCGGCGAGGAGCGGCGCTTCAATCCGCGTCTCGGCGGCGATCTCAGCGAAGACGATTTCGCCGGCTACATGCGCAATCTCGGGCTCGCGCACCCGCGCCAGATCGACGTCGCGGTGCCGGCGAACCTGCAGTGCGGCGTCGCCGCGAACGCGCCCGATGCGCAGGCGGCGCCCGACTGGGCGCCGCTCGTCTATACGTTTGCCGGCTTCTGGGAAATCGATCCGCAGTGGCTCGAGGATCATCTGCCGGCGGTGCAGGTCGTCGACGTGCGCGAACCGGACGAATTCACCGGCCCGCTCGGCCACCTGCCCGGGGCGATGCCGATTCCGCTCGGCGAACTGGCTGCGCGCACCGGCGAGATCGCGCGCGACCGGCCGGTCGTGACCGTGTGCCGGGCCGGCGGGCGGTCCGCGCAGGCGAACGTGCTCCTGCTGAAGGCCGGTTTCGACGCGGTCGCGAATCTCGGCGGCGGGATGCTGCGCTGGCGTGCCGAAGGGCGCGTCGTGATGGACGGCCGGTCGTAGCGCCCGAGGCCGCGCAAAAAAAATTCCGGACTGGTGTCGAAACGGCCGGTCGCCGTTCGTCGTCAAGGTATCCGAGATCATGTGGCGCCGCATGACGCAGCGCCGAAACCCTGAGAGACCGCACGATGATGCCGACGCTTTATGCCCATCCCTTTTCGTCCTACTGCCAGAAAGTGCTGACCGCGCTGTACGAGAACGGCACGCCGTTCGAGTATCGCGTGCTCGCGCACGATGATCCGAAGCCGATGCAGGAACTGACCGCGCTGTGGCCGCTGAAGCGTTTTCCGGTGCTCGTCGATGCGGGCCGCACCGTGGTCGAGGCGTCGATCATCATCGAGTATCTCGGCCTGAACCATCCGGGCCCGGTGCGCCTGCTGCCCGACGATCCGCGCGCGGCGCTCGAGGTGCGGATGATGGATCGCTTCTTCGACAACTACGTGTCGACGCCGCAGCAGAAGGTCGTGTACGACGCGCTGCGGCCGGAAGCCGAGCGCGATGCGCGCGGGGTCGCCGATGCGCGCGCGATGCTCGAAACGTCGTATGCGTGGCTGGAAAAGAAGATGGCCGATCGCGAATGGGCGGCGGGCGACCGCTTCAGCCTCGCCGATTGCGGCGCGGCACCGTTCCTGTTCTACGCGGACTGGACGCACCGGGTCGATCCGTCGTTCGCGAACGTGATCGCGTATCGGAAGCGTCTGCTTGCGCGGCCGTCGTTCGCGAGAGCGGTCGACGAGGCGCGGCCGTTTCGCTCGTTCTTTCCGCTCGGCGCGCCCGATCGAGATTGATTGGCGCGGCCGTCGCTCGGCGCGCGGCCGCCGCGCACGGCCGGCAGCGCGTGCCGGGGCGTCGGAAAGAAAGCAGCGGCAGCATCGCGGCGCGTGCCCGTTACATCGTTTGCGTGGCCGACTGCGCGAGCGTCAGCAGTTCGTCGAACTGCGTGATCAGCTCGAAGCACAGCAGGAACGCGAGCGTATAGGCCGGCGCGGGGAAGCGCCGGATCATTCCCAGCACCTGCGGTGCGAAGCGCGACCGGACCGCGTCGCGCGTCAGCAGCCATGCGATCGCGATGCCGATAGCGGCGCCGGCGATCAGGTCGGTCGGGTAGTGAAAGCCGAGATACGCGCGCGGCACGCAGATGAACACGACGGAATACAGCAGCGCGAACACGCCGGCGCGGCGCGCGATGATGAAGATGCCGGTCGCGATCGCCATCCACAGCATCGCGTGATCGCTTGGGAACGAACTCCACGCCTGCAGCGTCGCCGCGCGCAGCCCGGCCGACGGGAAGTGCAGGTGCAGGTCGGGGTTGTAGATCGGCCGCACGCGGAACGGCAGCACTTGCGCGAGCAGCCGGCCGATCGCGAGTGCGATGAGCCCGCTCGCGACCGTCGCGATAACCAGCTCGCGTTGCCGCTCGCGGTTCGGGCCCGGCTGGAACCACAGCCAGCACAGCACGGGAATGAGCACGAAGCCCTTGAACGTGTACAGGCCGGCGATCACGCGAATCGCGTGATTCATCAGCGGGCCGAACGTCACGTGGGTGAGGAAGATCTGGATCGTGGTGTCGAAATTGTTCATGTTCTGTGACCCCGGCGGATGCGCAGCACGCGGCGTGCGGCCGGCAGGATCTGGAAGCGCGCTCGTACCGGAGCGCAACGGGGGGCAAGTATGTCACCCGTTATTTCGAAGAAAATGCAAAAAAATACCGGGAATCCCCTGATAAAACGGGGCTGCGCGGTGGGGCCGGATGGGAGCGTGCCGAGCGGCGGGGCAGGGGCGAATCATCCGATGTTTGTGCGTCGATGCGCGCAATCGCCGGAAAAATAATTGGTTGAACTGGACAATTCCGCCGGCTGGTGCGGACCTTGCGCCGGATGAACGAATGCGGGTTGCGCTCTGTGCGAATCTGTCGGGCCGCGCAGCATGATGCATGCGCCGATCGAAAATAAAAGAAAAGGCGGGCAAGCCCGGTGGGCCTGCCCGTTTTGCCGGCGCAATGCGGTCGTGCGGTTCGTCGCGATGACGCGCGAGGCGGTGCCGGGGCTCGTCGAAGCCGCGCGAAGTCTGACCTGGGCGGCGTGGGCCGCGCCGTCAGCCGCGCCGGATTCCTTCGGGCAGCGCGCTGATGCGGCGCACCTCGGGCGAGTCGAGCCATGTGCGCGACGTGGCGCAGTCGGCGAACATGTCGGTCGCATCCTCGCCCCAGAACAGGTCACCGTCGAGCTCGAAGGTCGGCACGCCGAATACGCCGTGTGCTATCGCGTGATCGGTGTTCGCGCGCAACGCGTCCTTCACCGGCTGCGCTTCGACGGCCGTTACGCCTTCCGGAAAGCCGACGGCTTCGCACAGCGCGGCGAAGCCCTCCGGCGTCGACACGTCATGGCCGTCGCGCCAGATATGCCGGAAAATCTGCCGGATCGCATCGAGCGAATTGCCCATCGCGATCGCGAGGCGCAGCGGCTTGATCGGGTTGAACGGGTGTGCCGGCGGCATCCGGAACGGGATGCCGAGCTTGTCCGCGCGGTATTGCGCGTGGCGATAGGTGAAGACGCGTTTCGCCGCGATCTCCGCCGGCGCTTTCTGGCCCCAGTGCGCGAGCAGCGCGCCGAGCACGATCGGCCGCGGCTCGAACGCCGCGGCGGGCGGCAACCGGTCGAACTGTTCCTGCTGCAGGTAGGCGAACGGCGAAACGAAATCGAAATACCAGGTGGCGGTGCGCGCGGCGTTCATGGCGGATACCCTCTTGTGCATGGCCGGTTGACGGTTGCACGCATGGCGCGCATACGGGTGGCGTGCGATGCGTGCATCGGCGGCCAGTGTCGCATGCGGTCGCCTTTTGCGCTGCCCTGCGCTGCCCTGCGCTGCGCTGCCGGACGCGCGCGCGGCCGGCTACGACCCCGCGGCGTCGTCTGCTGCCGACGCGAGCCGAGCGAGGCTGTCGCGCACGGCGGCTGCGTCGTAGCGTGCGCCCGCGCCGCCGAGGGCAACGGTCGCCTTCTGCGCGAGCGGCAGCAGCATCGCGAGCGCCGCCGCCATCGTCGGCGCGGCGGCGAGCCGCGATTTTGGGCCCGACACCGTCAGCGCGCCGACGCATGTGCCGGCAGCATCGAACACCGGCACGGACGCCGACGCCGTCTCGGGGTCGCGCTCGCCGTACGATGCGGCCCACAGTCGTTCGCGCACGTCGTTCCAGCGTGCGTCCTGCGTGTCGGTGAACGCCATCAGCACCTTCCCGGACGCGCCCTGACGAACCGGAAACTCCTCGCCGACACGAATCGACACGCGCACCGCGCGTGCGGGCTCGACGCGGTAGAGCACCGAGCGCATGTCGCCCTGGCGCACGTAGAACGACGCGGTTTCCCCGAGTTCGCGGCTCAGCGTCTCGAGCAGCGGCTCGACCACCGGGCCGACCCGGAACGAGCGCTGGTACAGCGCGGCGAGCCGCAGCGGCTCGTGCCCGACCGCATACTGGCCGTCGTCGAGCTTGCGCATGAAGCCGCCATGTTCGAGCGCGGCGAGCAGACGCAGGATCGTGCTCTTGTACAGCCCGGTGCGGCGCGACAGCTCGGCGAGCGACAGCCGGTCGTCGGTCGGTCCGAATGCACGGAGGATCGCGAACGCGCGATCGAGCACGGCGACGCCGCTGGAGGCATCGGACGCTGAATCGGGCCCGTCGCCGGCGTGATCTGCTTGAGTGGTAGGCACTGCCTGCTTCCTTCGGATGATGGTCGATCGACTATATCGTTCTGTCTGGCAGAACTCAAGTTCCAGAAAATCGCAATTTCACGGGTATACCCCGCTTACAGCTCATTCGACGCGCGTCTAGAGTTCCGTCTAATAGAACTATGTTCTTTCAGATAGAACAATGAGGTGTCGAATGAGCGTTTCCGAATATCCGAAGGTGCTGGTCAGCGAGGTCGGGCCGCGCGATGGCCTGCAGAGCATCAGGACCGTGATGCCGACCGCCGGCAAGCTGCGCTGGATCACCGCGCTGGCCGCGGCCGGCCTGCGCGAGATCGAGGTGGGGTCGTTCGTGCCGGCCACGCTGTTGCCGCAGATGGCCGACGTGCGCGAAGTCGTCGCGCACGCGCTGGCGATTCCCGGGCTGCATGTCGCCGCGCTCGCGCCGAACCTGCGCGGCGCCGAGGGCGCATTCGGCGCGGGCGTGCACAAGCTGACGCTGCCGGTATCGGTGACGGAAGCGCATTCGCTGGCGAACATCCGCAAGACGCCCGCGCAGATGGTCGACGAGGTGCGCGCGATCGTCGCGCTGCGCGATGCGCGGTTTCCGTCGGTTCAGATCGAGGCGGGCGTGTCGGTCGCGTTCGGCTGCACGATCGCGGGCGCCGTCAGCGACGACGAGACGATCGCGATGGCCGTCGAGATGGCCGAATGCGGCGTCGACGAAATCGGTCTGTCCGATACGAGCGGCTATGCGAACCCGGCGCAGGTGCGCCGGTTGTTCGCCCGCCTGCACCGCGAAGTCGGCGACAAGGCCGGCGGCGCGCATTTCCACAACACGCGCGGGCAGGGGCTCGCGAACGTCGTCGCGGCGCTCGACGCGGGCGTGACGACGATCGACGCGAGCCAGGGCGGCCTCGGCGGTTGCCCGTATGCACCGGGCGCGACCGGCAACATCGTCACCGAGGATCTCGTGTTCCTGCTCGAATCGATGGGAGTCGACACGGGCGTCGACGTCGACGCGCTGCTCGCCGCGCGCGCGATCCTGCACGACGCGCTGCCGTCCGAGGCGCTGTACGGCCACGTGCCGGACGCCGGGTTGCCGAAGGGCTTCCGCTATGCGGACGGCCGCTCTCCGACAGCCGCTCAACCGGAAGGATGCCTGACGGGAGTCGCGCAATGAACGGCCGGCTACCTGCTGCGGCACTGCCGTACCAAGGCGTGCGCGTGATCGAGATGACGCACATGGTGATGGGCCCGACCTGCGGCATGCTGCTCGCGGATCTCGGCGCGGAAGTCGTCAAGATCGAACCGATCGCGGGCGACAGCACGCGTGCGCTGCGCGGCTCAGGCGCAGGCTTCTTCGGGATGTTCAACCGTAACAAGAAGAGCCTCGCGGTCGACGTGAAGGATCCGCGCGGGCTGGAAATCGTGCTGCGGCTCGTCGGAACGGCGGACGTCTTCAGCGAGAACTTCAAGAGCGGCACGATGGACCGGCTCGGCCTCGGTTATCCGGCACTGTCCTCGCTGAATCCGCGCATCGTGTACGTGTCGCACAAGGGCTTTCTGCCGGGGCCGTACGAGCATCGCACGGCGCTCGACGAAGTCGTGCAGATGATGGGCGGCCTGGCCTACATGACGGGCCCCGAGGGCCGGCCGCTGCGCGCGGGCTCGAGCGTGAACGACATCATGGGCGGCATGTTCGGCGCGATCGGCGCGATGGCCGCGCTCGCGCAGCGCGAGCGCACCGGCCGCGGCCAGCAGGTGCAGAGCTCGCTGTTCGAGAACAACGTGTTCCTCGTCGCGCAGCACATGATGCAGTTCGCGGTGACGGGGCAGGCCGCGTCGCCGATGCCGAGCCGGATTTCCGCGTGGGCCGTCTACGACGTGTTCTCCGTGAAGGACGGCGAGCAGATCTTTCTCGCGGTCGTGTCGGATACGCAGTGGGCGCTGTTCTGCGATGCGTTCGGCTTTGCGGCGCTGAAGGACGATCCGCGCCTCGCGACCAACAACCTGCGCGTGCAGGCGCGCGAGTGGCTGCTGCCCGCGTTGCGCTCGCGGCTCGCGCCGCATTCGGCCGCGGAGATCGGCGCGATCTTCGAATCGATCGGCCTGCCCTATGCGCCGATCACGAAGCCGCAGGACCTGTTCGACGATCCGCATCTGCTGGCGACCGGCGGCCTCGAAGCGGTGACGCTGCCGGCCGACGCGAGCTGCGCGGGCCGGCCGGTCGACACACGCACCGCGCTGCTGCCGCTGACGCTCGCGGGCGAGCGGCTGCGGCTGCGCTCGGCGCCGCCGGCGCTCGGCCAGGACACGTGCGCGCTGCTCGGCGAGCTTGGCTATGCGCCGGACGACGCGCGTGCGCTGATCGAAGCGGGCGTCGTCGCAGGGCAGTACGGCGCGGACGGTGCAGCGCACGGCGACGGGCCGGGCGGCGCGCCTTCGCCGAACGAAGTGGCGAGCGCGTAGCGCGGCCGCGATCCATCGAACGAACAAAGGCACCCGGCCGCGCGACGCGCGGGCGCGGATCGCTGCATCCACGGAGACAACCATGACATCCGCTTCCCCGGCGCTGGCCGCCGATCGCGAGACCGACGCGTCGGTCGAGCAACGGGCCGTGCGCAAGGCCGCATGGCGCTTCATTCCGCTGCTGGCGCTCGCGTATTTCTTCAACTATCTGGACCGCACGAGCGTCGGGTTCGCAGCGCTGACGATGAACCGCGATCTCGGGCTGACCGCGACGCAGTTCGGCTGGGGCGCGGGGATCATGTTCGCGGGCTACTGCGTGTTCGAGGTGCCGAGCAACCTTGCCCTGTACCGCTTCGGCGCGCGCCGCTGGCTCGCCCGCATCATGATCACGTGGGGGCTGATGGCGGCCGCGACCGCGCTCGCGACCGGGCCGACGAGCTTCTACGCGATCCGGCTGCTGCTGGGCATCGGCGAGGCCGGGTTCTTTCCGGGCGTGATCTTCTTCCTCGCCGTGTGGTTTCCGGCGAGCTACCGCACGCGCGTGCTCGCATGGTTCACCGTGTCGACGCCGCTGTCGTCGCTGATCGGCGGCCCGCTGTCGACGTGGCTGCTGCAGCTCGACGGCGCGCTCGGGCTCGCGGGCTGGAAGTGGATGTTCATCGTCGAAGGGCTGCCCGCGTGCGCACTCGGTTTTGTCGTGCTGAAGCTGCTGTCCGATTCGCCGGCGGATGCCGCGTGGCTGTCGGACGACGAGCGTACCGCGCTGCAGCGCGCGTTCGAGCGCGAAGGCGCGGCCGCCGGACGGAAGAAGCAATTCGGCGTCGCGCTGCGCGACGTGCGCGTGTACGTGCTCGCGCTGATCTCGTTCGGCTTCACGATGGGTTCGTACGGGATCGGCATCTGGCTGCCGCAGATGCTGAAGGCGCACGGCATGTCGACGATGCAGACGGGCTGGCTCTCCGCGGTGCCGTACTTCTTCGCGACGGTCGCGCTGCTGTGGTGGGCGAAGCGGGTGGATCGTCGCGGCGGCCCTGTCGCGAACCTCGCGATCGGGCTGTTCATCGGCGCGGTGGCGCTCGGCGTATCGACGCATTTCCTGACGCTCGGCCCCGCGCTCGTCGGCATCACGCTCGCGCTGATCGGCACGATTGCCGGCCGCACGATCTTCTACACGCTGCCTTCGCGCTTCCTGTCCGGCCAGGCCGCGGCCGGCGGGCTGGCTCTGATCAACTCGATCGGTGCGCTCGGCGGCTTCGCGGGCCCTTATCTCGTCGGCTACCTGAAGGACAGCTTCGGCACCTTCACGGCCGGCATGCTGGGCCTTGCCATTGTCCTCGCGATCACGACGCTGCTTACGTTGTCGCTGTATGCGTTCGACCGGGGCGAATGACATGAGCACGACGATTTCGATCAAGCGACGCCGGCTGCTCGGCGCGGCCGCCGCGTCGCTCGCGGTGCCCGCGTTCGCCGATACGCGCGCACCGGCTCAAGATGGAGCTTCCCGCATGACGACGCAAGGCAACTATCTCGCCGTCCGACCCGACTGGCTCGCGTCGGCGCTCGAACCAGCGCTCGAGCCCGACCTGCCGATCATCGACGCGCATCATCATTTCTATGAACGGCCGGGCTGGATCTACATGCTCGACGATTATCTGCAGGACGCACGCTCGGGCCACAACATCCAGGCGTCCGTCTACATGCAGGCGCAGACGCGCTACCGCGATTCCGGCCCGGCCGAGCTGAAGCCGGCCGGCGAGACGGCCTATGTCGCCGGCGTGACCGAGCCGCTCCGGCACGGCCGTCCGGCCGTCGCGAAAGGCATCGTCGGCCACGCTGACCTGCGGCTCGGGGAACGCGTGCGCGACGTGCTGGAAGCGCATCTCGAAGCGGGGCGCGGGCGGTTTCGCGGGGTTCGGCACCTGACCACGTGGGATGTCGATCCGACGCTCGCCAATCCGCTGTCGGCGGTGCCGCGCGGGCTGCTGCTCGATTCCGCGTACCGGGCCGGCGTCGCGCAGCTCGCGCCGCTCGGGCTGTCGTATGACGCGTGGCTGTTCTTTCCGCAACTGCCCGAGCTGTTCGATCTTGCGAAGGCGAACCCCGATACGCGGATCGTCGTCAATCACTGCGGCGGCGTCGTGCGGATCGCCAGCTATGCGGACCGGCGGCCGGAAGTGTTCGAGCGCTGGTCGGCGTCGATGCGCACGCTCGCGCAACTGCCGAACGTGTACGTGAAGGTCGGCGGGCTCGGGATGCGAATCAACGGTTTCGAGTTCGAGAAGGGCGCGCGGCCGCCGTCGTCCGCGCAGCTCGCGGACGCGTGGAAGCCGTGGATGCTGACCTGTATCGAAGCGTTCGGCGCCGAGCGCTGCATGTTCGAGAGCAATTTCCCGGTCGACAAGGGCTCGTATTCGTACGTGAACGGCTGGAACGCGTTCAAGCGGCTGACCGCGCATGCGAGCCCGGACGAGCGTGACGCGCTGTTTCGCGGCACGGTCACGCGCGCTTACCGGCTCGGCTGACGCGTGTCGCGGCGCGCCCGCGCGTGCTCACCCTGCCTCGACCAGCGCCGCGAGCTTCTCCAGCGCCATGCGCCAGCCGGTCTCGTTGTCGGCGACCGGCACGCCGGGCGGGATCCCGTCGTGCACGGCGTCCACGCGCGTGCCGTCCGCTTCGTCGGACAGCGTGATCGTGATCGTCATTGCGCCGCGCAGCATCGGATCGTCGGTCTCGAACACATCGATCTCGACGATCTGCTGGTCCGGCACGAGCGTGACGAAGCGGCCGTGGTAGGTATCGGTGCGCGCGGTGGTCTTGCCGGTGTCGGCCGACGGCGCGTCGTAGCTCAGCGACACGCGCAGCGCGCCGCCTTCGCGCGCGTCGTACGCATGCACGCGGCACGTCATGCCGTCGGGCACCTTCCATTGCTCGACCGCGTGCGGATCGAGCAGCGCGCGGTAGACGCGTCCGCGCGGTGCGTTCAGGTGCCGGCTGACCCGGGTCGAATGCGTGTGCGTATGCAACATGTCGCCTCCCGCGGAGCGCGCGCGACGGTGCACGCCGGATACCGGCGTGTCGTCGTGCTTCCTTCAGGAATCGTAGGCGCGGGCGGGGCGGCATGCAATGACCGCGCGCTCGCCCGCGTTCAGCCGTTCAGCCGTTCAGCGCAGCGTGGCCGCGAATGCGTCGAGCTGCGTAATGCAGGTGTTCCAGCCCTCGAAGAAGCCGAGCGCTTCGTGGCGCTCGCGCGTCGCGGCATCCGGATGCATCACGCGCGCCTCGTAGCGGCTGCCCGCGGCGTCGTCGGCCATCGTAATGATTGCCGTGAAGCCCAGCCACGGCACCTGCGGCCGCCAGCCGCCCGCGAGCATCGACGTGAACGCGATGCGCGCTTCGGGCACGATTTCGAGGAAGCAGCCGGGATTGTCGCTCGTGCCGCCATCGGGGCCGCGCATGAACGTGTGGAAGGCGCCGCCCGGCCGCAGGTCGAACGCGCGCACCTCGGTGGTCCACGGCTTCGGGCACCACCATTCCTTCAACAGCTCGGGGTCGGTCCACGCACGCCACAGCGCCTGGCGCGGCGCGCGCAGCGTGCGCGTGATGACGAGATCGTGGGCTTCAGCGGGTTCGACGTGGCTTGCTGACATCTTGCTCCTCCTGGTGACGGCGTTCGACGAATTCGACGAGACGATCTGATCGCGCCTCCCACAGCGCACGCTGCGCGGCGAGCCATTCCTCGGCCTCGGTCAGCCGGCTGCCGACCAGCGCGCAAGTGCGCGAGCGGCCGGTTTTGCGGGTCTGCACGAGGCCGCTGCGCTCGAGCACGGCGATATGCTTCATGAACGACGGCAGCGCCATGTCGAACGGCGCGGCCAGCGCGGAGACGGTTCGCTCGCCCTGGCCGAGCGCGCTGACGATCGCGCAGCGCGTCGGGTCGGCAAGGGCGTGGAAGACGTCGCTGATGCCCGGTTGAAAGTTAGCCATGCGGCTAAGTATAGGCGATGCAGCGGACATTTTCGTCGCGTAGGATGATGGGGCGGCAACACGCGCCGACCTGTGCCGCGTTGCCGGACGCCTGCCGCCGCTGCGCAAGCCTCGACGCCCGGCAGGCGTTCTTTCCAATCCGGGCGCATGACGAACGAACGCGTGCGGCCCGGCTGACCACCGGAGATGGCATGACCGAACCTGTTACTGTCCGCCGCGTCGGCGCGCGCGACGCGAGGGCCTGCGTCGACGCACTGGCCGACGTGCTGATCGATTGCGTCGAGGGTGGCGCGTCCGTCAGCTTCATGTTGCCGATCGAGCGGCCGACCGCCGTCGCGTTCTGGACGCGCGTGGCCGACGGCGTGGAGAGCGGCGAGCGCATCCTGCTCGTCGCCGAGGATGCGGCCGGCCGGATCGTGGGCACCGTGCAGGTCGTGACCGCGCAGCCCGAGAACCAGCCGCATCGCGCGGACATCGCGAAGATGCTCGTGTCGCGGCATGCGCGCCGGCAGGGCGTCGCCGCGCAGCTGATGGCAGCGGCCGACGCGGCCGCGCGCGACGCCGGCAAGACCGTGCTCGTGCTCGACACCGTGACGGGCGGCGACGCCGAGCGGCTGTACGAGCGGGCAGGCTGGCAGCGCGTCGGCGTCGTGCCGAACTATGCGCTGATGCCCGATGGCGCGCTTTGCGCGACGACGTTTTTCCACAAGCAGCTCGCGTAGCGGTGCGCGTTGGCGCCGCTCATCGGTATCCGCCATGCATCCCGTCTCACCGGCTCTCCTGTTCGTCGCGCTCGCGGCCGGTGTCGTCGCGTTGCTTGCGCCTGTGTTGCTCGCGGTCGCGTGGCGACGCCGCACGCAGGTACCGTTGCGCGTGTTTTGCTACGGCATGCTGACCTTCTTCGTGTTCCAGCCGGTGCTGCGCATGTCGTGGCAGATTCCGCTGTACCGCTGGCTCGCTCACGACCCGCGCTGGCATGTGCCGATGCTGGTGTTCGCGGCGTTGACGGCCGGGCTTTTCGAGGAATTCGGGCGCTGGGTCGCGTTCCGGTATCTGCTGCCGAAGCGGCGCGACGCACAGACGGCCGTGATGCTCGGGCTCGGGCACGGCGGGCTGGAGGCGATGCTGCTGGTCGGCGTCGGGTTTCTCGCGCTCGGCACGGGTTACCTGCTCGCGCACGCGGGCGTCGTCGTGCCTGAGGGCGTGCAGTCGTTGATCGGGTCGCAGTTCGCGGGCATGACGCTCGCGTCGCCGTTTCTCGCGCTGCTCGAACGCACGAGTGCGCTGGCCGCGCATGTCGGGCTGTCGCTGATCGTGCTGCAGGCATTCGTGCGCGGCACGAAGCGCTGGCTGGCGTATGCGATCGCGATCCATTTCATGTTCGACCTCGTCGCCGTGCTGCTGACGCGGTACTGGCATGTCGATACCGTGTTGGTCGAGGCGATCCTGTTCGCGTGCGGTGTCGCGCTCCTGTGGCTGGGCATTCGCTGGAGCCGATGGGGGGCGGGCGCCGGGGACATCGGGCACACCGCCTGACGCGCGTCGCCCGTTTCAGCTGTGCGCGGCGAGGTTCGGTCGCCGGATCGCCGGCCGTTTTCCGGTTCGCCACCGGCTGGCGAGGCGCAAGGCCATGCCGGCCGTGACGATTGCGATGCCGATGCCGATGCCGATGCCGATGCCGGCGAGCGCCGGGCGGCGCCTGAAGCCGTTCAGAAAGAAAAACAGGGCCGGCAACCGTGCCGGTCCGATATATTCGCGCAGGAAGAACTCCAACAAAACGCCACGGAACCGCCGCCTCGATGAAACGCTCCCATGTCGCTTTCGCCCTCACGGGCCTGCTCGTCGCACTGCCGATTGCCGCGTACGCGCTCGTCAAGCCGCTACGCATCGTCGCGCCCGCGCTGATCCCCGGCGTGTCCTGCCCGAGCGCAGGCATCTGCACGGACGATGCCGCGAAGCTCGGCGACGCGCAGCAGCTCTATCGCGACGGCTATGCGCGCGCGGCGGCGGCCGTCGGCACGTTCCGCGCCGCGCCGCGCGTCGTGTTCTGTTCGACGCGCGCATGCGCTGACGCATTCGGCCTCGGCACGCGCGCGGCGCTGACGCTCGGCAATTTCGGCGTGGCCGTGGCGCCGCGCGGCTGGCAGGCCTACTTTCTCGCGCATGAGCTGATTCATCACCGCCAGGCCGAAGTGCTCGGCAACCTGGCCGTCGCGACCAAGCCGCGCTGGCTGATCGAAGGGATGGCGTATTCGCTCAGCGAAGATCCGCGCCATCCGCTGACGGCGCCGTTCGAATCGTGGCGCACGCGTTTCGATGCGTGGCATGCGGCGCTGGGCGGGCAGCCGCTGTGGGATGCCGCGCGGGTGGTCGAATAGCGCAGGAACGCAGGAAGCACACCGCCGCGCTTCGTTACGCCGGCGCAAACGAACCGCCGCGTCCGTCGACGAGCGTATCCCGTCCCGCTTCGAGGATCTCGTCGGCCAGCGCGGGATCGGTGCCGGCGATCGCGCGCGACAGCACGAGCGCGCCGACCATCTGGCTGAAGACCGCGAGCGCGTCGCGGCGCGTCTGTTCCGGCGTCGCGCCTTCGGTCGCCACCATTCGTTCCAGCCGGTCGAGATACGCGGCGAGGCCGTGCGCGTAGCACGCGCGCGCCGCGTCGGTCAGTCGCGGCGCGTCGCCCGCGAAGCCGGACAGCGGGCACCCGGCCTCGACATTGTCGCGATGCGCCGCCGACAGATACGACGCCACCTGTGCGGCGAGACTGCCGGCGTTCGGCGAATCCGCGCGGTCCTGCATCGCCTTTTCCATCACCTCGGCAACCAGCGCATCTTTCGACTTGAAGTGGTTGTAGAAGCCGCCCTGCGTGAAGCCGGCTTCCTTCATCAGCTCCGTCAGCCCCACGGCGTCGACGCCGCGCACGCGAAACAGCCGCTCGGCGGCCGCGACGATCGCGCTCCGGTTCTCGGCAGCCTGCTGTCTTGACACGCCCATCGATCCCTCCCTGATTCTGCCGATCGCGTCGATTTAAAAACACAATGGCGATCACAATTGACATGCCCGGGCGGCGAGAACACAATGCACCGCAAAGACAATGGTGATCGACATTGATATCGAGTGTAGCCGACTTGGCGGGCTGTGCGAAGCCACGGCCGGAACTCGGATGGCAATCGGTCAAGGTCTTTGGCGCCGCAGGGTGACGGGCAGCGGACGGCTCGCCGTCTGCCTCCGGCGGCGCAGCGATTCGGTACGCAATGGCAGCCTCGTTTTCCACCGGATCTCACGCGCGCGACGAGCCGGCGCGCAGGCGATTCATCATGCGAAAGGAACGATCATGAAGATCGAAGGTGCAGTCGTTTTCGTGACGGGCGCAAACCGCGGGCTCGGGCTCGAGTTTGCGAAGCAGGCGCTCGCGAGAGGCGCTCGGAAGGTGTATGCAGCCGCGCGCGATCCGGCCACCGTGACGCTGCCGGGCGTCGTGCCCGTGAAGCTCGACGTGACCGATCCGGCGGCCGTCGCCGCGGCTGCCGACGCGGCGCGCGACGTCACGCTGCTGATCAACAACGCAGGCATTGCGCGGCTCGGCAGCCTGACGGACGACGGCGCGCCCGACGCACTGCGCGATCACTTCGAAACCAACGTGTTCGGGATGCTGGCGATGTCGCGGGCGTTTGCGGGAACCCTCGCCGGGCATGGCGGCGGCGCGATCCTGAACATCCTGTCGGTCGCGAGCTGGGTGAACCGGCCGATCTTGTCGGGCTACGGCGTGTCGAAATCGGCCGCGTGGGCGCTGACCAACGGCCTGCGCCATTCGCTGCGCGAGCAGCGCACGCAGGTCGTCGGGCTGCATGCCGGCTTCATAGACACCGACCTGACGCGCGGCCTCGACGTGCCGAAGGCCACGCCGGACGACGTCGTGCGCCAGGCCTACGATGCGATCGAAGCGGGGGCGGAGGAAGTGTCGACCGACGAGTTCACGCGGCAGGTGAAAGCCACGCTGTCGTCGGGCGTCTATCTGGAGGAACCGGCGCCGCGTTGACGCCGCCGGGAGGCACCGCCCGCCGCCCGCGTTCGCGCGCGGCGGGCTCGGCCCTTAGGCCGTCACGCCGTGGTGTCGATGATGCCCGGGATCTTCACGTCCGGGTTCACGTCCGCGTCGTAGTCGACGCCGGCGATCTCGAAGCCGAACAGCCGCAGGAAGTCGGTCTTGTAGCCGGCGAAGTCGGTCAGCTCGTACAGGTTCTCGTTCGTCACCTGGTCCCACAGCGCGACGACCTTCGCCTGCACCTGCGGATCGAGTTCCTTGTAGTCCGCGCGCAGCCGGCCTTCCTCGTCGATGCGCGGCGTCGTGCCGTACAGGCTGTCCTTGAGGAGCCCGTACACCTGCTCGATGCAGCCTTCGTGCGTGCCGGTTTCCTTCATCACCTTGAACAGCAGCGACAGGTACAGCGGCATCATCGGGATCGCCGAGCTGGCCTGCGTGACGACGGCTTTCAGCACCGACACGCGTGCATCGCCGCCGTGCGCGGCCAGCTTTTCGCGGATCGACAGCACCTTCTTGTCGAGATCCTTCTTCGCTTCGCCGATCGAGCCGTTCCAGTAGATGTCGTGCGTGATCTGCTCGCCGAGATAGGTGAACGCGGTCGTCTTCGCGCCGTCGGCCAGCACGCCGGCTTCATCCAGCGCGTCGATCCACATCTGCCAGTCCTCGCCGCCCATCACGGCGACGGTGCCGTCGATCTCTTCCTGCGTCGCCGGTTCGAGCGCGACGTCGCGGATCACTTCCTTGTCGGTGTCGAGGCCGCGGAACGTGACCGGCTTGCCGATCGGCTTGAGCGTCGAGCTGATCGTTTCGCCCGTCTTCGGGTGCGTGCGGCGCGGTGCCGCGAGGCTGTAGACGACGAGATCGACCTTGCCGAGATCCTGCTTGATGGTGTCGATCGTGACTTGCTTGACCTTGTCGGAGAATGCGTCGCCGTTGATGCTGCGCGCATAGAGCCCCTTTTCGGCGGCGAATTTCTCGAACGCGGCGCTGTTGTACCAGCCGGCCGTGCCGGGCTTCGATTCGCTGCCGGCGCGCTCGAAGAACACGCCGAGCGTGTCCGCGCCCGAGCCGAATGCGGCCGAGATCCGGGCGGCGAGGCCGTAGCCGGTCGACGCGCCGATCACGAGCACCTTCTTCGGGCCGTTGGCGATCGGGCCGTGCGAAGTCACGTAGTCGATCTGTTCCTTGACGTTGGCTTCGCAGCCGACGGGATGAGTCGTCACGCAGATGAAGCCACGCACGCGCGGTTTGATGATCATGGAAACCTCTTGTGAGAAAGGCGGAAACGGCCTGAAATCGGAAAAATCCCGCGCATTGTAAAGGAAGCGGCCGATCGCGGGCGGGCGCGGCCGGAAGGTGCCGGATCGTCCGGTTATTTCTCTCTTGACAGAAATAACTGAAATGAATAAATTTCCCGACATGGAACTCACACCGATTGCCGAACGATTCATTCTCCACTGGGGCGAAATGGGCTCGCGGTGGGGCGTCAACCGAACCGTCTCGCAGATCCACGCGCTGCTCTACCTGGCCGGCCGGCCGGTCGCGGCCGACGAGATCGCCGAGACGCTCAACGTCGCGCGCTCCAACGTCAGCACGAGCCTGAAGGAGCTGCAGGCGTGGCGGCTCGCGAAGGTCGTGCATGTGCTGGGCGACCGCCGCGACCATTTCGAGACGTCGACCGACATCTGGGAACTGTTCAAGCTGATCGTCGAAGGGCGGCGGCAGCGCGAGATCGAGCCGACGCTCACGGTGCTGCGCGATTGCCTGACGAGCCCGGAGATCGCCAACGAGAGCCGCGAGACCGAACAGCGCATCCGCGACACGCTGCAGTTCGTCGAGACGCTCACGACCTGGTCGGACGAGATGCTGCGGCTCAAGCCCGATACGCTGATGAAGGCGCTCGGCATCGGCGCGAAGATCAGCCAGACGGTCAGGCGCAAGTCGTCGAAGTAAGCGGTAGCGGAAGTGCGGGCAGGCAGCCCGCTTTTTTCGGGGTTGTTATTTCTGTCTGTACAGAAATAACTGTAAAGAGAGGGTGGAAATGAACGCAGTCTTGCCGTCGACCGGCCAGAGCGGCCGCACCGGGGAACGCAGCATGACTGTCCTCGTTTGCGGCGCGAACGGCTTCATCGGGCGGGCACTGTGCGCGCAGCTCGAAGCCGGCGGCCATCGCGTGCTGCGCGGCGTGCGTGATGCGGCCGGCCCGCGCGACGTCGGGATCGACTTCGCGAAGGACGTCGATCCCGACGCGTGGCTGGCGCGGCTGGAGGGCGTCGACGTGGTGATCAATGCGGTCGGCATCCTCGCCGACCGGCGCGGCGCGACGCTCGACGCCGTGCATCGCGCCGCGCCATGCGCGCTTTTCACCGCGTGCTGCCGTGCGCGCGTGCGGCGCGTGATCCAGATCTCGGCGCTCGGTGTCGAGCGCGGCGATACGCGGTACTTCGCGAGCAAGCACGCAGCCGATCGCTTCCTGCAGACGCTGCCGATCGACTCCCGGATCGTGCGTCCCGCGCTGGTCTATGGCGCGGCCGGCACGTCGGCTCGGTTTTTCCGGATGCTCGCGAGCCTGCCCGTGCATGTATTGCCGGCGGGCGGCCATCAGCGGCTGCGCCCCGTGCATGTAGACGATCTCGCCGAACTCGTCGCGCGGCTGGTCGCGCAGTCGTTCGATTCGCCGGCGGCCGGCAACCAAGTGATCGACGTGGTCGGCAACGACGAAGTCGAATACCGCGAGATGCTTGCCCGCTACCGCGCCGCGCTGGGGTTTCCGCCGGCCGCCGGCGTGACGCTGCCGGGCCCGCTGGTCGGCGCAGCGGCTGCGCTGCTCGGCTTGCTGCCGGGCGCGATGTTGACGCGCGACACGTGGACGATGCTGCGCGGCGGAAACACCGGCGATCCGGCGGCCGCCGCGGCCGTGCTCGGCCGGCCGCCGCGCGGCATCGGCGGTTTCGTCGGCGCGGACGCGGCCGCGCTGCGTCGCGACGCGCTCGCGATGTGGCGGCGCCCGTTGCTGCTGGGCGCGCTCGCGATCGTGTGGATCTGGACGGCGATCGTAAGTGCGTTCGTCCATCCGCTGCACGCGAGCCTCGCGCTGCTCGCGCATGCGCACCTGACGGGGCTGCCAGCGCTGGTCGCGCTCTATGCGGCAAGTGCGCTGGACTTCGCGTTCGGCATCGCGACCGTCGCCGCGCCGTCGCGCCGCCTGTGGGCCGCGCAAGCCGCGCTGATCGTCGCGTATTCGGCCGTCATCGCGGTCACGATGCCCGGCCTGCTGGCCGAACCGTTCGGCCCCGTGCTCAAGAACGTGCCGATCCTCGCGATCCTGTTGATCCTGTTTTCAGAAGAAGAACACGCATGAATACCTATCTCGTCGTCAAGGCGCTGCATATCCTGTCCTCGGTGCTGCTGGTCGGCACGGGGTTCGGCACCGCGTTTTATCTGTTCTTCGCGAACCGCACGCGCTCGGTGCCCGCGATCGCGGCCGTGTCGCGGCTCGTGGTGCGCGCGGACTGGTGGTTCACGACGCCAGCCGTGATCTTCCAGCCGGCGTCCGGGCTGTGGCTCGCGCATACGGCCGGCTGGCCGTGGCATACGCCGTGGCTCGTCGCGTCGATCGTGCTGTACGCGATCGCCGGCGCGTGCTGGCTGCCGGTCGTGTGGCTGCAGGTCGAACTTGCCGCGATGGCGAAGCTCGCTCACGTGAACGGCGACGCCGCATTGCCGGAACGCTACTGGCGCTATGCGAAGCGCTGGGAGTTGCTCGGCTATCCGGCGTTCTGCGCGATGCTGTCCGTCTACTTCCTGATGGTGCTCAAGCCGGCGTAAGCGCGTCGTGTCCGAAAACAGTCGACCGAACGATTCACGATGCTTTCGGTAAAGGAAGGAGTGCAGAGCATGAATATCAATGAAGTGGCGCCGACCATCGACAACGCTGCGGAACGCGTGACACCCTGGCCTTCGCCCGACAACGCGCGCCGCATCGTCGTGCGCTGGATGTATGCCGCGGCGATCGTCCACCTGCTCGTCGGCGTGGCCGTTCCGTGGCTCGCCGGTGCACCGTTCGCCGATGCGTATCACCGCGGCATCGAGCTGCATTTCTGGGCGGCAACGGCACCCGAACCGGCGCGTGCCCAGCAGATATGGTGGATGTCGATGATCGCCGCGACGGTGCAGTGTGCGTCGGTCTGGATGCTCGCGCTCGTTCACCTCGGCAACCGGTTGCGCAGGCGGGAAGTGTGGGGATGGCTGCTGGCCGGCCTGTTGGTCTGGGCGCCGCAGGACGTGCTGTTTTCATTGCAGGCCCGTGTATGGGGCCACGTGGCGATCGACGCGACCGCACTCGTCGCGATGGTTCCGCCGCTTGTCTGGCTGTTGACGAGGGATACCGTATGAACACCGTGCCTGCCTTCGACTGGGCGCTCAACCTGCTGATCGTGCAGGGCGCGATGGGCGCATTCGATACGCTTTATCACCACGAACTCACGCAGGACCTGCCGCACAGCCCGCGCGCGCGGCTCGAGCTGGCGATTCATGCGGTGCGTTCCGTGCTCTACGGCCTCGTGTTCGCATCGATCGCGAACGTTGCGTTTCACGGCGCCTGGGTCGCGGCGATCGCGGCGGTGGTGCTCGTCGAAGTGGTGCTGACGTTGTGGGATTTTGTCGTCGAGGACCAAAGCCGCAAGCTGCCGGCGACCGAGCGCGTGCTGCACACGCTGCTGGCCGTCAACGGTGGCGCGCTGTTCGGGATGCTCGCGATGCAACTGGCCGTCTGGGCGCACGAACCGACCGCGCTGCACGCGATCGACGTCGGCTGGCGCGGCTGGCGCGGCTGGCTGCTCAGCCTGTTCGCCGTCGGCGTGACGGTATCGGGTATCCGCGACGGGATTGCCGCGTGCCGGATCGCGCGACACGCCCCGGTCGCCAATCCGTTCGCGGGGCAGCCGGCCGGCAACATGCTCGTCACCGGCGGCACGGGTTTTATCGGCGAAACCCTCGTGAACCAACTGCTCGATGCCGGGCATACGGTCACGTTGCTGGCGCGCGATCCGCTGCGCGCGGCCTATCAGTTCCGGGGCCGCGTGCGCAGCGTGACGTCCGTCGAACAGTTGCAGCCGCACGAGCGCTTCGACACGGTGATCAATCTCGCGGGGGCGCCGGTGCTGGGCGCGCGCTGGAGCAAGCGCCGGCAGGCGCTGCTGCTCGCCAGCCGCGTCGGCGTCACGCAGTCGCTGATGCGTTGGGTCGAGACCGCCGAGGTCAGGCCGCGCACGTGGATCCAGGCATCCGCGATCGGCTACTACGGCGTGCGGCCGGCCCACGAACGGCTCGACGAGGGCAGCAGCGCCGGCACCGGCTTCATGTCCGAGCTGTGCCGGCAGTGGGAGCTGTCCGCGCAGCCGCTCGAGCGCCATGGGGTGCGCGCGGTAGTGCTGCGGCTGGGCGTCGTGTTCGGCCCCGGCGGCGCGTTGCGCCCGATGCTGTTGCCGCATTACTTCGGGATGGGCGGACGATTCGGCGACGGCGCGCAGGTCATGAGCTGGATTCACCGGGACGACGTGCTGCGGATCATCGCGCGCGCGATGTCGAACGCGGGCATGCACGGCGTCTACAACGCGGTGGCGCCCGGTGCAATGACCCAGCGCGAGTTCGTGCAGGTCGTGACGAAGGTGCTGCGCCGCCCTGCATGGCTGCACGTGCCGGCCGCGCCGCTGCGCCGCGCGATGGGCGAGATGGCCGAGCTGCTGCTGGACGGGCAGCGGGTGATACCGGCGCGGCTGCATCAGGACGGGTTCATGTTCCGGTTCCCGACGGCGGAGCACGCGCTGCGCGACCTGACGAACCGGCCGCACGCCGATTTCGCGCGCCCGGCCTGTTGTTTCCCGCAACGTCGTGTATAAATTCGACGTGACCGCGCCCGGGACGCGTCGTGCGTCCCGAACGCTCCGCATCCGACCTCACAAGGAGACTGCATGCTGCACATCCTCGGCAAGATCCCGTCCATCAACGTCCGCAAGGTGCTGTGGCTGTGCACCGAGTTGAACCTGCCGTTCGAACAGGAAGACTGGGGCGCTGGTTTTCGCACGACCAACGATCCGGCCTATCTCGCGCTGAATCCGAACGCGCTCGTGCCCGTCATCAAGGACGACGATTTCGTGCTCTGGGAATCGAACACGATCATCCGCTACCTCGCGAACCGCTATGGCGGCGACGCGCTCTATCCGGCCGAGCCGCAGGCGCGCGCGCGGGTCGATCAATGGATCGACTGGCAGGGCGCGGACCTGAACCGCTCGTGGGTGGGCGCGTTCCTCGGCCTCGTGCGGAAATCGCCTGATCATCAGGATCCGGACGCCATCGCGCAGTCGATCGCGGGCTGGACGAAGCACATGCGCGTGCTGAACGCGCAGCTCGAATCGACCGGCGCGTTCGTGGCAGGCGGCACCTTCACGCTCGCGGACATTCCGATCGGCCTGTCGGTGAACCGCTGGTTCGGCACGCCGTTCGAGCATCCGGATTTCCCGGCGGTGTCGCGCTATATCGAGCGTCTTGCGACGCGCGAAGGCTTCAAGGCCTACGCCGGCAGCGCGAATCCGTGACGCATCGCCGGTAGCGCGCGGCGCGGTGGCATGCATGGACCAGCGGGCTCGCCGGCCTGTCGTCACGCGCCGGGCGCCGGCACCGCGTCGAGCACGCGCGCGAGAAACGCGTCGTGATTCCATGCGGATTCCGGCCGCGACAGCCCGAGCCGCACGACCACCAGCTGACGGCTCGGCACCACGCTCACGAACTGGCCTTCATGGCCGACCGCATGAAACGCGTCGGCCGGCATCGCGCTCGCATGTGGATCGCGCTCGTTGAACGGCTCCGGCACCTTGACCCACAGATGCGCGCCGAATTCCTGGCGCGGCGACTGCGGCGTCGCGCGCGTCAGGTAGCGCACCCAGCCCGCCGGCAGCAGCCGCTGCCCGTTCCACTCGCCGTCCTGCAGCAGAAGCTGTCCGAAGCGCGCCCAGTCGCGCGCGCTCGCATACATGTACGACGAACTGCCGAGCGTGCCGGACGCATCGGGCTCGAACACCGCGCTGCGCATCCCGAGCGGCGCGAACAGCGCGCGGCGCGGAAACGCGAGGTAGTCGTCGTCGCTGCCGCCCATCGCTTCGCGCATCACGCGCGCGATGATCGCGCTCGTGCCGCTCGAGTAGTACCACTGCGTGCCGGGTGTCGCGGCGAGCGGCTTCGCCGATGCGAACCGCGCGGTATCGGGCTGCGTGAACAGCATCACGGCGACGTCGGACAGCGGGTCGTCGTAGTCCTCGTTGAATTGCAGGCCGCTCGTCATCCGTAGCAGCTCGTCGAGCGTGACGGCCGCGCGCGGGTCGCCGCTGCCGCGCCATTCGGGCAGCAGCGCCGACGCGTCGAGCGACAGCTTGTGCTGCGCGACGAGCATGCCGACCAGTGCGGCCGTCACTGTCTTCGTCATCGACCAGCCGGGCAGCGGCGTGTCGGCCGTGAAGCCGGGCGCGTAACGTTCGGCGATTACCTGGCCGCGCCACATCACGACGACCGCGCGCGTGCGCCGCGGCCGAGCCGGATCGGGTTCGTCGAATGCGCGGTCGAGCGCTGTCTGCAGCCTGTGTGCGTCGATGCCGGCGGGCGGCGCGGCGGGTGCGGGCGGCGCGGGCGGCGGGTCGGAGGGAAGGGGCAACGCGGCCGGCAATGTGGCAGACGACGGCCCGAGCGCGAGCGTGCAGCCGAGCCCGGGCCGGAAGTCGGCTTCGCGCCCGGCGAAGCCGGCGAAGGTCGCCATCGCCCGATGATGGTCGGGATCGAGCGACGGACGCACCAGTTTCAGCAGCGGATGCACGCCGGCCATGATGTCGACGTCGATCACGGACGCGGCCGGGCGGCCCGACACGAACACGCCTGAGCACAGCGCCTTGGCGGCATAGCCGGTCGCGATCGGCGCAAGCCGCGACAGCATGTATCCGGCATAGCCGAGCGCGGCCAGCAGCACGAGGGCGGCGCCCCGTCGGATCAACGTCTTGATGGGTGTCGTCATGCGCGAGCGTCCTCGGTTGTCTGCAGGCGGGCGATGAACCGGCAGTGTCGCAGGTTCGGGCAAGCGCTGGCAATCGCGGGTGCTTGCGACGCCGGGTGGCGTCGGTCGGGCGGAGGTTGCCCGCCGTGTGTGAATCGTATGTGTCGATCGCGCATGTGGACGGGCCGCATGGGGCCCGTCCACGTGGTGCGTCATTGCGCGTTGTTGTCGTTGTCCTGACGCAGTGTCCAGACCGTCGCGGTATTCGTGTTGTCGTCGACGGCCGCGAATTGCAACTGGCCTTTGCTGCCATGCCCGAACGCAAGGCCGAATGCCGAGCCCGGCGCGGTATCGACCTGCATCTGCGCGACAAAGCGCCCGTCCACCGTGAATTCGACGATCTCGCTCGGTTGCAGCGGGTCCGGATTGACCGCGTCGCCGTTCGCGGTCACGAGATGGCCGTTCGGCGCGAGCGCCAGCGCGAGCGGGCCGTGCAGGTGCTTCGTGTCGAAGTAGATCATCCGGCCGACGCCGCCGTTGCGGTTCGTCGACGCGGCGTTCTGGATCGCGAACACCGCGTTGTCGCCGGTGGAAGCGACATACAGGACGTCGACGTTCGGGTCGTATGCTAGGCCGGTCGGGCCGACGACGAGTGCGTTGGGATCGGTCCGGTTCACGTAGCCCGACGCGATGATGCGCGAACTCGGCAGCATCGTGACGCCGTCGTTGCCGATCGCCAGTTCGATCCGCGCGACCGTCCCGTTCAGCACGTTCGACACGAACGCGGTCACGCGCTGGCCGCGATCGATCACGGTCATGTCCCACGGCCCGTCGAGCAGTGTGGCGCTGACCAGTTGCGTGACGAGATTGCCTTGAGGGTTGATGACGAGCAGCGAGCCCGGCGCGACCACGGTCTTGCCGTCCGGCGCCGGCACGTTGCCGGCCAGCACGAAGCCGCTGCGCAGCACCGCGAGCGCGGTCGTCAGGCCGAGATTTCGGCCCTGGAAGAACGTCGCGGGCGTATTGCCGGGCGACAGCTTCACGATCGTCGTGCCGGTGCCTTGCAGGTTCGACGCCGCGTTGAAGTTGGACACGACGACGTCGCCCGGTTTCAGCGTGCTCCAGGTCGGCACGCCGCGCGGCACGAACGCGATGCCGTACGGATTGAGATCGCCGTTGGCCGGCACGGTCGATGCGGTGACCGACGAAGGCGGCAGGATGATGTCGTTGCTGCCGGCCCACGCGAAAGTCGACGACAAGGCGGCCAGCCCGGCGGCGCAAGCCGCGCGGCATAACGTGCGCGCCAGCGCGTGCGAGGCGCGCGCGTATGCCGGCGGGTGCGCGGCGAAGACGGGCGGGGCGGGGGAACGACAGGTGGGGAGAGGGTCCATGGCATGACTCCGGTTGATGAACGCGAGCAGTCATCCCGGCTGCCGGCCAGCGCAGCCGACGGGTGTCCGGCGCGGGGGCGCGATCTTGCCGCGCGAACCCCCGCTCGAAATAAACGGATGGCGACGGCTGCTTATTCCATCCGGCTGCGCACGTTGCATGCGCGCCGGCATCGATTGTTCGCTGCGATGTCGACACGACCTGACAAGTTGAAATATCGCGCGCCGAAGGCCGATAATCGTTCGGCATCGAATGCTCACCCTGTTCAACCGTTATCGGAAACCGCCATGTCCTACGACAACAACAACCCGTTCGCAAAAATCCTGCGTGGCGAACTGCCGTGCGTGAAGGTCGCGGAAGACGACGCGACCCTCGCGATCATGGATCTGATGCCGCAGGCCGACGGTCACGTGCTCGTGATCCCGAAGGAGCCGGCCGCGCAGATCTTCGAGCTGTCCGGCGACGCGGCCGCGGCCGGCATCCGCATGACGCAGCGCGTCGCGGCAGCCGTGCGCGCGGCACTCGAGCCGGACGGCGTGTTCATCGGCCAGTTCAATGGCGCGGCGGCGGGCCAGACGGTCCCGCACGTGCACTTCCACGTGATCCCGCGTTGGGAAGGCGCCGAGTTGCGGATGCACGCACGCGACATCGCCGACGCGGCGACGCTCGAATCGATCGCGCAGCGCATTCGCGCGCGTTTTGTGTAACGGATCGACGGCACGCGACGCGGCACGGCTGCCGAGAGCCGGCCGGCTGCCGCGCCGCCATCGCCTGTTTCGGCGGTCACGCGAAGTAACACGTGTAACCGCCGGCGAAACTCGGCTCGGCAAGCCCGGCGCTAGACTCCGCGCATTACTTCATCGAGCGACAGGAAGAGCGGATCGCTTCTTCGTGCCGGCCGCCGTCGCCTACGGCGGCATGGTCTTCGCGAGGTGTCATTCGTCTTTCGCGCCGGGAATCGAGCCATGTCCAGACTTCTCATCACGCTTGCCCTGATCGGCGGCCTGTCCGGCTGCTACGTCGCGCCGCCGTACGGTTACGCGCCCGCGCCGGCCTACTACGGCTACGCGCCGGCGTATTACGCGCCGCCCGTCAGCGTCGGGATCGGCGGCAACTTCCGCATCCGCTGATCGGGTACCCGGCGCGGGCCTTGCCCGCACCGGTTCGCTGCCCTTCGCCGGAAGGTTCGCGCGGATTCGCGCGCCGCATGACGACGGCACGCTGCGCATCGTGCGCGCGGTTCCTATACTTCACAGGAAAGAGCATCCTGTGAGGCAGCCATGTCCGTCACCCGCAAGTTCGCTGTCCTGTCGGGCGTATCCACGCTCGTCTATCTCGGGCTCGCCGTATTCGGTTTCGGCGGGTTCGCCGCCTTTTTCTCGCATCCGCCGCTGATCGTCATCGTCGTCGCGACACTCGCGATGGCCGTCGTCGCGATGTTCACCGAAGGCAACCTGAGCGCCGGCGAGCGCGAGAACCGCGACAACCGCTGGGTGCTCGCGGCATTCGCGGTGAGCGGCTTCCTGCTCGCGTATCTGCCCGCGCTGACCGACCGGCTCGATGTCTGGACCCTCGGCGGCGATACGGTGCGATGGTTCGGCGTCGCGCTGTACATCGCGGGCGGGGCGCTGCGCATCTGGCCCGTGTTCGTGCTCGGCAAGCGCTTCAGCGGGCTCGTCGCGATCCAGCCGGGCCACACGCTCGTGACCGACGGCATCTATCGCCGCATCCGCAATCCGAGCTATCTCGGCCTGCTCGTCAATTCGGTCGGCTGGGCGCTCGCGTTCCGCTCGGGCGTCGGCGTGCTGCTGGTCGCGCTGATGACGGTGCCGCTCGTCGCGCGCATCCGCTCCGAGGAAGCGCTGCTGCGTTCGCAATTCGGCGCCGAATACGACGCGTATTGCGCGCGGACCTGGCGGCTGCTGCCCGGCGTGTACTGACCCTTCGTCCCACCCCGACCGTCGTTTCGGCGCTCGCTCGCGACACGTGCCCGATGTGTTGCCACGTGTGTCTCGAACGTGCGACGTTGCGCGTGGCCGGTCTGCCATTCGTGACGGACGGACCGCCGCCGAAGCCAATACCGGCAAGGGTTTCGGGCGATTTCGCGGAGCGCATTCGAGGTCCGTTATTCGCAAACAACTTGTTACCAGAATGTCCACGGCAGGGGTGTGGGACCGATGCTATTCTTCGCCGCAAGCTCAATGAAATGAATTGGTCCGGGGTTCGGCACAATGCCTGAACCGACATCGATCGATTCAGATCGTCGTACCGAGCGGACCTTCGATAACCAGATTGCGAACAAGGAAGAATACGGGAATGTGGAAGAAAATCGCCCCCGCTCTCGTCGTCGCCGCGCTGACCGGCACGACTGCACTGCCGGCATTGGCCGGTGACTTGAACAACGCGCTTGGCGGCGCGCTCGGCGGGGTTGCCGGCGCAGCGGTCGGCGGCGCGGTCGGCGGCAGCACCGGCTCGGTAATCGGCGGCGCCATCGGCGGCGGCGCGGGTGGTGCGGTGACGTCGAACCGTCGCGAGCGCACCGGCGCGATCATCGGCGGCGCACTCGGCGGCGGCGCAGGTACCGCGGCAGGCAACGCGATGGGCGGCCGCACGGGCGGCCTGCTGGGCGCGGCGGTCGGCGGCGGCGCGGGCGCGGCGCTCGGCGGCAACATGTCGCGCAGCTCGTACGAACGCGATTACGGCGATCGCGGTTATCGCGGCGATCGCGGCTATCGTCGCCACAAGCATCATCACCACCGCGACTGGGACTGATCGCCGCTGGCGCGGCACGGTGCGCGACCTGCGCACCTTCGCGCCGACGGCGTCGGCCCCCGACGCGAGAATCGGCCCGGCGGCCTGCCGGGTCGCCATCGCCGGCCAGACCGGCGACCCTTTCCGGCTTCATCAGCCGCTGCCATACGCCCGACCGACGGGCCGGCAATTTCTCTCCTCGCCGTATTTCCCCGCTTCCCGACTACAAAGCCTGCCGCGCCTGAATGCGCCGGCGCAAGATCGGCGAACGCCATTACGCAGATTCCGTTCGACACGTCTGCCGGTTCCAGCCTGACGATGGTTCGCGACCGGGGCGGAGTGCTTCGCGGCCACGCGCGTATTGACCATCCTCGATCTGCGTAACCAGATGTATCGCGGCCCGCGTGTCCAACCCGTGTTGCCGCGATCGGATGCGTCGCATCCCCAACGTCCGGGCGATCGTTCGCGTCACCCCCGACCGTCAGGATTTCCCTGATACGCAGACCGCCGCGCCACGCCGCTTCGCCGCGCATCGCAGGCGCCGGCGGGTAGTGGAAAATCGAATGGATGGCATCGCAACATTTAATTGGTCGATCGCGATCGACTTCGCTATCGTCAACGACGCCCGCGTACGGAATCGAACCGAGCCATCCGCCGCGTCTCGCCTCGTTGCATGAGCGCGAACGCCGCGGCTCGGCCGCCGGACCCACCGGCATCGGTCGCCGCGTCCGATCAACCGGACGGATCCGTCGCGAAGCCTGGCCGACCAAACGAAGGCGCATGCGCTTTCAAGCCACCCCGGCAACGATGTCCCGCCGCCGCATGCGTGCCCCACGCGCATGCGTGCCGCCCGATGCCGTTTGCGCCCGGGGCCGGACCAACCCATTGCCTGGATGCATATGTCTAAGACAACGTATTACGCGCCGCATGGCGGCCACCCGCCGCAGACGGATCTGCTGACCGATCGTGCGATGTTCACCGAGGCGTACGCGGTGATCCCGAAGGGGGTGATGCGCGACATCGTCACGAGCTGGCTGCCGTTCTGGACGAACACGCGCCTGTGGGTGATCGCCCGCCCGCTGTCGGGTTTCGCCGAAACCTTCTCGCAGTACATCGTCGAAGTGAACCCGGGCGGCGGCAGCGACAAGCCGGAGCAGGACAAGAACGCCGAAGCCGTGCTGTTCGTCGTCGAAGGCGAAGCCGAGCTGACCCTGCAGGGTTCGAAGCACGTGCTGAAGCCGGGCGGCTACGCATTCATTCCGCCGGGCGCGGACTGGACGCTGCACAACGTCAGCGATGCCGCGGTGCGCTTCCACTGGGTCCGCAAGCATTACCAGGCCGTCGACGGCATCCCGCTCCCCGAAGCCTTCGTGACCAACGAGCAGGACGTCGAGCCGATCCCGATGCCGGGCACCAACGGCGCGTGGGTGACGACGCGCTTCGTCGACATGAGCGACATGCGCCACGACATGCACGTGAACATCGTGACGTTCGAGCCGGGCGGCGTGATTCCGTTCGCTGAAACGCACGTGATGGAGCACGGCCTGTACGTGCTCGAAGGCAAGGCCGTCTATCGCCTGAACCAGGACTGGGTCGAGGTGGAAGCGGGCGATTTCATGTGGCTGCGCGCGTTCTGCCCGCAGGCATGCTATTCGGGCGGCCCTGGCCGTTTCCGCTACCTGCTGTACAAAGGATGTGAACCGCCATATGAACCTGACGCTGAACCCCGCGCGCTAAGCGCCGCGCCAGCAGTCGAATATGCAAGCCCGCCGGTGCATGCCGGCGGGCTTTTTTCATGGACGGTGCGGCTGGCGTCGTGCGCGCTACAGACCGAGCGCGGTCGCGGCCAGCGCCGCGACCTGCAGCCGTGTATCGGGCGGCAGGCCGTCTTCCATCAGCCATACGGCCGACAGGCCCGCCCACGCGAGAATCCACTGCAGCAGCCGGCGGCGGTCGAGCTGCGCGGCGTCGGCCACGCACGCGACGCGTTGCTCGAAGCGCACCGGGTCGACCGCGATGTCGTGCGCGGGATTGCAGAACAGGTTCGCGTAGTCGAACGCGCGATCGCCGCGCAGCCCCTTCGGGTCGATCGCGAGCCAGCCGCGTGAGCCGAAATGCAGGATGTTGCCGTGATGGATGTCGCCGTGCAGGACGACTTCATCGACGGGCTGCGCCGACAGCAGCGCGCGCGCCGTCGCGGCCGATCGGCGCAGCACGTCGTTGGCCGTGGCATCCGACAGCAGTGCATGGAACCCGTCGTGCAGCGGCACGACCGCAGGCGGCTCAGCACGATGCGCATGCAGCCGCGCGACGACGTCGCACGCGATGCGCATCGCGTCGTCGTCATGACCCGAAGCCGAAAAGCCGGCCAGCGACGGCGTCGGCTGCGCGCGTTCGAGCAGGATAGCGTCGCTGTCGTGCTGCCACACCTGCGCGGTGCCTTGCCCGTTCCACCAGGTCATCAGCGCATTGCCGCGACGCTCTTCGTCGCACGTGGCGACCTTCAGCATCGCGGGTCGCGCGTGCCAGAGAACGGGCAGCAGGCCGCCGCTCGCGGTCAGGATCGGGCCGCCGTCGGGAACGAGGCCCCACAGGCCGATGTATCGATCGAACATCACGCGATGGTACAGGCGAACCGGACCGCATGCCGCGCGGTTTGTCCGACGGTGCGCCGCAAGCCGGCATGCGCTGCGCGAACGGCTCCGGCGCGCTTTCCTAAATAAAATTCAGCCTGCCAAAGTTTGGCTAAAGAATGTTCCGGTTTCGCGCTATCCCTTCGACAATGCGCGCCTTCTGCGATCGGCAGGCGCCTGTCGCGCGCCGGCCGTCGCGGCCTCGAAGAAGGAGCCCGACATGACCGACCACACCGCTTTCCCTCCGCCGCAACCCGCGCCGCCGCGCCGCCGACGCATGTGGCGCACGCTCGCGGGCGCGCTGCTCGGCCTGACGCTCGCGTGCGCGGGCATCGGCGCATGGACGATCCAGCGCATCTGGATGCAGTTGCCGTCCGTCGAGCACCTGGCCGTCTATCGTCCCGCGCTGCCGCTGCGGATTTTCTCGCGCGACGGCGACTTGCTGGCCGAATACGGCGTCGAGCGGCGCGAGTTCGTGCCGCTCGAACGCATTCCGCCGCTGATGAGGCAGGCGCTGCTCGCGGCCGAGGACGCGAAGTTCTATCAGCACGGCGCGGTCGATTTCGGCGGCCTCGTGCGCGCGACGTTCGCGAACGTCGTGACGGGGCAGCCTGGGCAGGGCGGCAGCACGATCACGATGCAGGTCGCGCGCAACTTCTACCTGACGCGCGACAAGGTGCTGAGCCGCAAGCTCGCCGAGATCCTGATGGCGGCCAAGCTCGAACGCGAATACAGCAAGGACAAGCTGCTCGAGCTGTACATGAACGAGATCTACCTGGGCGAGCGCGCGTACGGTTTCGCGGCGGCCGCGAACGTTTATTTCGGCAAGCCGCTCGACGCGCTGAGCGCGGGCGAGGCGGCCGTGCTCGCGGGGCTGCCGAAGGCGCCGTCAGCGTTCAACCCGGTCGTCAATCCGGCGCGTGCAACCGCGCGGCGCAACTATGTGCTCGGCCGGATGCACGCGCTCGGCCAGCTCGACGACGCGACGTACCGCGCGGCCGTCGACGCGCCGATCGTGCTGGCGACCACGCCGCCGCCCGGGATCGTCGCCGCGCCGTACGTTGCCGAGCGCGCGCGCCGCATGATGGTCGAGCGTTTTCACGACGATGCCTATACGCTCGGCCTCGACGTGACGACGACGGTCTCGATGCGCGACCAGCGCGCGGCCGAAGCCGCGCTCGACCGCACGCTGAGCCGGCAGCCACGCGCGACGCGCGATGCGCGCAACGGGCTCGAAGGCGCGCTCGTGTCGCTCGATGCGGCCACCGGCGACATGCTCGCGCTCGTCGGCGGCGCGGATTTCAATCGCAACGTGTTCGACCATGCGCTGCAGGCGTATCGCCAGCCGGGTTCGAGCTTCAAGCCGTTCGTCTATTCGGCGGCGCTGGAGAAAGGCTATTTCCCCGGCGTGCTCGTCGACGATACGCAGCGCACGCTCACGCATGAGGAAACCGGCGCGCGACCGTGGCGTCCGCGCAATTTCGGCAACCGCTACGAGGGCTTCATCCCGGTGCGGCGCGGGCTCGTGCGCTCGAAGAACCTGGTCGCGGTCAGTCTGATGCAGGCCACCGATGCACGTTACGTACAGCAGCACGCGGTGCACTTCGGCTTCGACGCGCAGCGCAATCCGGCGTCGCTGCCCCTCGCGCTCGGCGCGGGCGCCGTGACGCCGCTCGAACTCGCGAGCGCATACGGCGTGTTCGCGAACGGCGGCACGCGGATGGAACCGCGCCTGATCCTGTCGGTGAAGCAGCGTCACGGCGGCGCGATGTACGAGGCGACCGTGCCGGCAGGCGAGCGCGTCGTGTCGGCACGCAACGCGTTCGTGATGGACAGCATGCTGCGCGACGTCGTGCGCTCCGGCACCGCGCGCGGCGCGCTCGCGCTGCGCCGCGACGACGCGGCCGGCAAGACGGGCACGTCGAACGGATCGAAGGACGTATGGTTCGCCGGCTATTCGTCGGGCATCGTCGCGGTCGCGTGGCTCGGCTACGACACGCCGCGTCCGATGGGGCGCACGACCGGCGCGACGCTGGCGCTGCCGGTCTGGCTCGACTACATGAAGACGGCCGTCGACGGGCGCACGCCCGTCGATGCTTCGCCGCCGCAGGACGTCGCGCTCGTCGACGGCGACTTCGTCTACGCCGAATACACGCGCGGCACGTGCACGGCCGATGTGCCGCCGTACATCCGCAGCCGCTTCGCCTGCGGCGGCGCGGCGGTGCAGGACGCGTCGGACGCGCCGGCCGACCGCGGCAAGCCCGACGAGCCGATGCCCGCAGCGGTCGATGCGGCCGAGCGCGAACGCGTGCTCGACCTGTTCCGGACCGACGACTGACGCGCGCGATGCATACGCTCTATCTGATTGCGATCGTCGCGGAAGCGATGTCGGGGGCGCTGATGGGCATGCGGCGCGGGATGGACCGCTTCGGGCTCGCGCTCGTCGGCGCGGTGACGGCGCTCGGCGGCGGCACCGTGCGCGACGTGCTGCTCGGCCACTATCCGCTCGGCTGGATCGCGCATCCCGAATACCTCGTGATCACGCTCGTCGCGGCGACCGTCGCATCGTGGGCCGCACGGCATGTCGCGCGGATGAAGACGCTGTTCGTCACCGTCGACGCGATCGGCCTCGCGGCGTTCACGATCATCGGCTGCGACATCGGCGCGTCGACGGGCACGGCGCCGATCATCGTCGTGCTGGCCGGCGCGATCACGGGCGTGTGCGGCGGGATGCTGCGCGACCTGCTGTGCAACGAGATGCCGCTGATCCTGCGCGAGGAGTTGTACGCGAGCGTCGCGTTCGTTACGGGCACGCTGTATGTCGGGATCCAGCATCTCGGCATCGATGCGGGCTTTGCGACGGTGATCGCGCTGGCGGCCGGATTCTCGATGCGGATGCTTGCGGTGCTGCTCGGGTGGAAGATGCGGACCTTCGGCGCGGCGGACGTCGAGCATTGAGCGCGGCCCGCGCGCCGAAGTTCAGTCTAGATCTCCTGACGGCGATGCACGAATGATGTCAGGTGAAAGTCGCTGTTGAAGGCAGGGCAGGACATCGAGCAACACGACGGTCATGCGGTGAGCGCCTACGCTACGCAGGCACCATCACCGGCGGCGTACCGTCGCCAGTTTCCACCATCTTCACCGCGAATCGGTAGCATTGCGCGATATGCGCGGGCGTCATCACATCGCGCGGCGCGCCGTGCGCGACGATCGTGCCGTCGGCGAGCATCGCGATCGTATCTGCGTGCCGTGCGGCGAGGTTTGGGTCGTGCACGATAGCAAGCACGCCGAGCCGCCATTCGCGTGCGACCGCGCGCACGGTATCGAGCAGCCGGTGCTGATGTGCGAGATCGAGCGCGGCGGTCGGCTCGTCGAGCAGCAGGTAGCGCGGGCCGCCCTCCATACCGTCGTCGTCCGGCCATAGCTGCGCGAGCACACGCGCGAACTGGACGCGTGCGAGTTCACCACCCGACAGCGTCGTGACATCGCGGCCGACGAGTGCGTCGGCACCCGCGCGTTCGAGCGCGCGCCACGCGATGTCGCGATCGCGGTGCGCGATCACGTGCCGCGCACCGCTGCGCCGCGCATGCGGATAACGGCCGAGCAGCACGATTTCGTCGACGCTGAACGGGAAGGCCGGCTGCGCGGCCTGCGGCAGCACCGCGCGCAGGCACGCGAGCCTTGGCGCGTCGATGCGCGCGAGCGGTTCGCCGTTCAGCGTGATGTCGCCTGTCACGCGCACGCCGTTCGGCGCGACGCTGCCGGTCAGTTCGCCGGCGAAGGTCTTCAGCAGCGTGCTCTTGCCTGCGCCGTTGCGGCCGAGCAGCGCGGTCACGCGGCCGGGCTCGATCGACAGCGACAGGTCGCGAAGGATGGCGGTGTGTCGGCGGGCGACGTCGAGATGGTGGGCGGTCAGCATGGTCGTCGTGACGGAAGGGTTACCCGCCGAGCGCGCCGCGGCTTTTCCACAGCAGCGCGAGGAAGAACGGTGCGCCGAGCAGCGCGGTCAGCACGCCGAGCGGGATTTCGGCGGGCGCGGCGACCGTGCGCGCGGCGAGATCGGCGGCGAGCGTCAGCAACGCGCCGAGCAGCGCGGCGCCGGGCAGAACGATGCGCTGGTCGGGGCCGCACGCGAGCCGCACGCAATGCGGCGCGACGAGCCCGATGAAGCCGATGATGCCCGCGCACGACACGAGCGCGCCGACCGCGAGCGCGACCGCGACGAGCACGCGCCGCTTCAGCCGCTGCACCGGCACGCCGAGATGCAGCGCCTCGGTTTCGCCGAGCTGCAGCGCGTTCAGCGCATCGCGTTCGCGCGCGAGCAGCACGCAGCCGATCGCGACGCACGGCGCGACGGCCGCCAGCGCGGACCATTGCGCGCCGCCCAGACTGCCGAGACTCCAGAACGTCAGAGAGCGCAGCTGCGCGTCGTCGGCGACGAATGTCAGCAACCCGATCGCCGCGCCGACCAGCGCGTTGATCGCGATGCCGGCGAGCAGCAACAGCGGCAGCGCGAGCCGGCCGCGCGATGCGGCGAGCCGGTAGACGAGCGCCGCGACCGCGAGCGCGCCCGCGAAGGCCGCGACGGGCAATGCGGCCGCGCTCACGTGCGCGGCAAATAGGGCGGGGCCGAGCACGATCGTCGTCGTCGCGCCGAGTGCGGCGCCGCTCGACACGCCGACGAGCCCCGGATCCGCGAGCGGATTGCGGAACAGCGCCTGCATCGCGGCGCCGGTCGCGCCGAAGCCGCCGCCGACCAGGAGCGCGAGCGCGACACGCGGCGCACGGATGTCGAGCAGCACCGCGCGGGCCTGCTGAGCGGCTGCATCGCCGCTCAGCGCGGCCCATGCTTGCGCGAGCGGAATGCGGTACGCGCCGACGCACAGCGCGACGACGGACATCGCGCACACGAGGCACGCGAGCGCGGCCAGCGCGAACGGTGCAAAGCGGCGCGACGTGCCGATGCGCGCGGCGCCGGAGTGCGAGGCGGGCGACGGTGCAGGGAAAGGCGAAGCGTGAGCGGGCATCGGGGCGGTCCGGAATCAGGCGAACGCATCCGACAGGCGTCGGTGCAGGGTCGTGACGGCGAGCGGCAGGCGCGGGCCGAACCCGAGCAGGAACAGCGCATCGAGCGACACGACGCGCTGCGCGCGGCCGGCCGGTGTCGCGCCGAAGCCGGGCGTGGCGAGCAGCGCGGTGCGGCCGCCGACGGCCGCGAGCCCTTCGTCGGAGATCAGCACGACGTCGGGTGCGGCGGCCGCGAGTGCCTCGGTCGTCAGCGGCTTGTAGTGATCGAAGCCCTGCATCGCGTTGCGCGCACCCGCGTAGCGGATCATCGCGTCGGCCGCCGTGCGCTGGCCGGCGACGAGTGCCTGGTTGCCGGTATGGTTCAGCACGAACAGCACGCGCGGCGGCTGCGCGCCGCCGGGTGCGCGTACGGCGACCGCGTCGCGCGAGGCCTGCCAGTCGCGATCGAAGCGCTGCAGCAGCGCGGCGCCCGCATTGCGCACGTCGAGCGCCTGCGCGACGCCGGTGATCTTTGCGCGCACCGACTCGACGTCGTGGCGTTCGTCGAACGTCGTCACCGCGACGCCGGCGTTTTTCACCTGCGCAATCGCGGTGGGCGGGCCGGCTTCGGCCGACGCGAGCACGAGATCGGGCCGCAGCGACAGCAGCCCCTCGGCCGACAGCGCGCGCTGGTAGCCGACCTTCGGCAGGCGCTTCGCGGCGTCGGGGTACGTGCAGGTCGTGTCGGCGCCGACGAGCCGGTAGCGCGGCGTCTCGGCACCGCCGAGCGCGAACGCGGTTTCCGCGAGCGCGCCGCCGATCACGACCACGCGCTTCGGTGCGGCCTGCGCGGCTTGCGCGAGCACGCGGCCCGGCAG